>JAQSDW010000166.1 GCA_029946105.1 Reyranella sp.
TGGCGGCGGGCGCCTGCGGCTACGCCAAGGTCTGCCTCGACGAGGCCATCGCCTACGCCCGCCAGCGCCACACCTTCGGCAAGCCGCTGATCGCCAACCAGGTCGTGCGTCACCGCCTGGTCGACATGGCGATGCGCATCAACGCCGTGAAGTCGACGCTCGAGCTGTTGGCGTATCGCGTCGGCCAGGGGGAGAAGCCGGTGGCCGAGATCTGCATGCTGAAGAACCTCGCGACTTCGACCATGGAGTTCTGCGCCAACGAGGCGATGCAGGTGTTCGGCGGCGCCGGCTACCTGCGCGGCGCCAAGGTCGAGCGCATCTATCGCGAGACCAAGGTGATGTCGATCGGCGGCGGCTCGGTCGAGATCATGAAGGACCTCGCCGCGCGTCAGATGGGGTTTTGAGATGGAAAAGGACGAGCGCATCGCGCTGTTCCAGAAGTGGTTCTCCGACACCATCCCGCACAACAAGGCGCTGGGCTTGAAAGTGATCGGCGCGCGCCGGGGCTTCGCCTCCATGCAGCTCGACTGGCGCGAGGAACTCGTTGGCAATCCCGAGACGGGTGTCCTGGCCGGCGGGCCGTTGACCGCGATGCTCGACGGCTGCTGCGGCATGTCGGTCGCCACCATGCTCAAGACTCCGGAGCCCTTCGCGACTCTCGACCTGCGCATCGACTATGTGCGGCCGGCCGAGCCCGGCAAGCCGGTGATCGCCGAGGCCGAGTGCTACAGGGTCACGCGGTCGGTGGCCTTCACGCGTGCCTTCGCCCATCACGGCGATCCGAAGGACCCGATCGCGGCCGCCGCCGGCACCTTCATGCTCGGCACCAAGGGCAAGGTGACGCGCGCGCAATCAATAGGTGAAGAGGCAATAGGCGAAGAGGCAATAGGCAAAGAGTCGATCGCGGCCGAGGACAAGGCATGAGCGCGCTGCTCCAGCGGCTGGCCGAGGCCCGCAAGGCCGGCGACGTCGGCCGGCTGGCCGAGGCCATTCCCTATGCGCGGTGGATGAAGATCGCGCCGGAGAACGGCACCGGCGAACTGTTGACGCGCATGCGCTATCACGACGACCTGATCGGCAACACGTTCCTGCCCGCCATCCACGGCGGCACGCTGGGGGCCATGCTGGAGATGACGGCGATCTTCCATCTGCTGTGGGAGACCGAGACCGAGACGGTGCCCAAGATCGTCAACATCACGGTCGACTATCTGCGCTCGGCACGGCCGGTCGACGTCATCGCCCGCGCCACCGTCACCAAGCAGGGCCGGCGCATGGTGAACGTCTTCGCCGAGGCCTGGCAGGACGACCGCGCCAAGCCGGTCGCCACGGCAAACGCACACTTCCTCGTAAAATCGTCCGACGACGCGCCGCCGTCGCTCTAAGAATCAGCCCAGCGGATTGGCGAGGTCGATGCCGTAGGTCTTGGCGTTGCGGGTCATGTAGGCGTCGCGCGCCGCCACCGGCTCGCCGCGCAGGGCCGCCGCCACCATGTCGAGATAGGTGTGCCAGCCCATGGCATTCAGCTTCACGAAGCGCTCGAGCACCGGAAGATGCGTGAGGGTGAGCGCGGTGTCGTCGCCGGCGGGCTTCAGTTCCAGCGTCAGGTAGGACTCGGGGTAGGGGGACACCTCGTCGCCGGGATTGAACACATTCCAGCTGTAGGTCAGCCGCTGCGGCGGCAGGCACTGGGTGACGGTCCCCTTGATGTGGCCGCCCATCAGCATGACGGTGCCGCCGACCCTGGGTTCGATGTGGCCCTCGCCATACCAGCCCGGCAGCAGGTTCGCGTCAGTCAGCACATGCCAGGCGCGCTCGACCGGTCCGGACAGTAGGCGTTCGAAGCGCACCATATGCGCATGGGTGAATTGCGCGTCATCGCTCATGGACTTTCCCGTCTCTTGCAGTAAAGAACGCCCGGCATGGATTACGCTTCCCTCAGGACACCGGGCGACGCCGTCGTGCGCGACGACGCAGATTTCGAGGCCTACCGGCGGCCGGGCGACCTGATCGATTCAGAGCACCCTAAAATCGTGGCCTACGCAAGGTCCGTGGCGGGCGAGGGGACTGACCGCGAGCGCGCGCTCCGTCTCTATTACGCCGTCCGCGACGATCTCCGCTACGACCCCTACAACACGCCGATGAAGCGCGAAGCCTACCGGGCCAGCACGACCCTGGCGGCCGGGCACGGCTATTGCGTGAACAAGGCGGGGCTCATGGCCGCGGTCTGCCGCGCCGTCGGCATCCCGGCGCGCGTTGGTTATGCCGACGTGCGCAATCACATGACGACGCAAAGGCTGGCCGAACTGATGGGTGGCGACGTCTTCTTCTACCATGGCTACACCGATGTCTGGCTCGACGGGCGCTGGGTGAAGGCGACGCCTGCCTTCAACCGGGAGCTCACGGAGCGCTTTGGCCTAAAACCGCTTGACTGGGACGCGGTGGGCGATTCGATCTACCACCCGTTCGATCTCGGCGGCCGGCGCCACATGGAGTATCTCGCCTACCGCGGCGTGTTCGCCGACATCCCGTTCGACGAGATCCGCGGCGCGTTCCGGCACTACTACCCGCGCATGACGCGCGCCCAGGAGGAGATGCCGCTCGACGGTGCCCTGGGTGGCGACTTCGGCGCCGAAGGTGCTGCAGAAGCGAAATCCAAGTGACATCGACGTGACGCTCGCGCCGCGGTCGGCCGCATACATCGCCCTGCTGGTGGCGCTGGGCAGTTTCGGCCCGCTCACCATGAGCATCTACACGCCGGTCATGCCGTCGGTCGGCCACGACCTCGTCACCACGCCCGACAGCGTCAAGCTCACGCTCACCACCTACATGCTGGGCTTCGCCGTCGGCCAGCTCTTCTACGGCCCGCTCAGCGACCGCTATGGCCGGCGCCCGGTGCTGCTGGGCGGTCTGCTGTTCTTCACGGTGACGACCTTCGGCTGTTCGTTCGCCCAATCGATCAACGACCTGATCGCGCTCCGCGTCCTGCAGGGGCTGGGCGCCGCCTCGGGCTCGGTGTTGGGCCGCGCGCTGACGCGCGATGCCTACAGCTTCAAGGAAATGCCCCTGGTGATGAGCTGGATCTCGCTCGGCCAGAACATCGCGCCGTCGCTGGCGCCGACGGTCGGCGGCTTCCTCGGCGAATGGGCGAGCTGGCGGGCGACCTTCTGGTTCGTCGGCGGCTTCGGCACGATCCTGTTCCTGGTCGTGCTGTTGGGCCTCGGCGAGACCAACAAGTACCGCAGCGACCGCATCAATCTCGGCAGTCTGCTCAGCGGCTCGCGCGAGATGCTGCGCGATCGTCGCTTCCTCGGCCACATCCTGCCGCTGGGGTTCGCCTTCGCACTCAACTTCGGCATGCTGGCCGGCGTGCCCTTCATCCTGCAGGAGAGCCTGGGCTTCTCGCCCAAGGAATTCGGCCTGATCGTGCTGCTCTCGGTCGGCGGTTTCACCGCCGGCACCTTCGTCAACAACCGGCTGGTCGGCCGTGTCTCGCCCACCACCATCATCCGCTTCTCGGGTTGGTTTCACGTCGCGGCCCTGGTGATCATGGCAGCGCTTTCGCTGGCGGAGATCGTGACCTGGTGGGCCATCATCGGTCCGCACATGCTGCTGAGCTTCGGCACCGGCATGATCGTGGCCAACGCCAACGCCGGCGCCGTCGGCATGTTTCCACGCCTTGCCGGCACGGCATCGTCGCTGGCCGGCCTCGCCCAGATGGGCATGGGCGCCATGGGCACGATCTCGGTGGCGGTGCTGACGTTGATGGGCAGCCGCTACATCGCCATGCCGCTGGTGATCGGGCTCGCGCCTTTTGCGGTCGCCATCCTGCTCAGCGCACGCCTGCTCACGCCCCGTGGTGCGGCGATCAAGCCGCCGGGCTGATCAGCTCCGACGAGGACGCATCCTCCGCTGGGCGAAAAACCTGGCGCCGCAACAATGATCCTTTCTCGGCGCACCACGAGACTTTCCGCCGCTGACCGACATGGGGTACATGCTGTGCAGGATCACGAGGAGAGGAAACGGCGATGGCGAACATGCTGAAGGACAAGGTCGTGCTGGTGACCGGCGCGGGTGGCGGCATCGGCCGCGAGATGGCGCTGCTGGCGGCACGCGAGGGCGCCAATGTCGTGGTCAACGATCTTGGCGGCGCGGTCGACGGCGAAGGCGGCGGCAGCACGTCGCCGGCGCAGAAGGTCTGCGACGAGATCGCGGCATCAGGCGGCAAGGCGGTTCCCAATGGCGACAGCGTGACCGACCCGGCCGGCGCCGAGCGCATGGTCAAGGCCGCGGTCGAGAACTTCGGCAAGATCGACGGCGTGATCAACAATGCCGGCATCCTGCGCGACCGCATCTTCCATCGCATGAGCCACATGGACTGGAAGATGGTGATCGACGTCCATCTGAACGGCGCCTTCAACGTGAGCCGCGCCGCCGCCAACTACTTCAAGGAGCAGAAGTCGGGCGCCTTCGTGCATTTCACATCGACCTCGGGCCTCGTCGGCAATTTCGGCCAGGCGAATTATTCGGCGGCCAAGATGGGTATCATCGGACTTTCGCGTTCGATCGCGCTCGACATGGCAGCGTTCAACGTCCGCTCCAACTGCATCTCGCCGTTCGCCTGGACGCGCATGATCGGCACCATTCCCGCCGACACGCCGGCCCAGGTCGCGCGCCTCGAACGCTCCAAGAAGATGACGCCGGCCAAGATCGCGCCGATGGCGGTGTTCCTGCTGTCCGACGCCGCCCAGGCCGCGGGCGTCAGCTCGCAGATCTTCGGCGTGCGCATGAACGAGATCATGCTGTTCAACGCCAACCGTCCGGTGCGCTCGGTGCACATGTCGGACGGCTGGACCCTGGAAGCGATCGACGAGATCGCGGTGCCGGCGATGAAGCCCTACTTCACCGACCTCAAGCGCTCGCCCGAGTACTTCACTTGGGACCCGATCTGAAGTTTGTGGATCCGATCTGAAGCATTGAACAAATCGCTTCGGCGAAGCCGGCAACGGCCGTCCTTGGGGCGGCCGTTGTTGCGTGAAGAGGGAAAGCCATGCCTCGATTCCATATTGTTGCCGAAGGACAGCAACTTTAAGGAAGTTCGCAGACCTTGTGCGCGCGTCGAAGATGACGATATGGTTGATTGGTTGTTGCGTATGGTTTTGCGAAACAAGCTCCTCATCCGGGGTCAACCGTCGTGCCAGAGCCTGATCGCCAGACTGGCTTGGGAAGTGGCCGTACCGCCGGGCCGACGGGACGGCGGCTGAGTGCAGTTGCGTTTCTGGACGTCGTCGGATTTTCGATCTTGATGGCGGAGAACGCCACGCGAACCCACCAGGCATGGATGTGGGTCCTGCACGAGCTGATTGAGCCGGCGACGCATAGGCATCATGGGCGGGTCGTCAAGTCGACGGGCGATGGTGTGCTCGCTGAATTCACGAGCGCCCACGAAGGTGTCGCCTGGGCACGGGACATTCAGGCGGCGTTGCCCAAGACGGACGCCGGCGTTGGCGCGGCAGATGAACCGATCGTGGTACGCATCGCCGTCCATGTCGACGAAGTGCTCGCCGATGGCGACGACATCTACGGTCCGGGCGTGAACATTGCCAACCGGCTGCAGGAGCACGCGGAACCCGGTGGCATCATCATGTCTCAGGCCGTGTTCGGCCTTGTCAGGGACGGCCTCGACCATCCGGCGCGCGATCTCGGATTGCTCTATCTGAAGAACATCCCGGATCCGGTGGCCGCCTATGCGCTCGACCCGCCCGATCAGCCCTTGGTCCGTCACTTCCGGCACTCGGCGACACTGCCGTCGATTGCCGTGCTGCCCTTGCAGAACCTCGGTGGTGATCCCAACGAAGCGTACTTTGCCGAGGGTATCGTCGAGGACATCATTGTTTCCCTGGCCAGCCTGCGCGAGCTCATGGTGATCGCGCGCGGCTCGGCGCTGGCGCTCAATCGCAACCAGACCGACCTGCGTGCGGTCGGCCGGATGTTGGGCGTGCGCTATGTCCTGACGGGCAACGTGCGGCGAACGGCAAAGCGGGTGCGTGTTGCGGTGCAGCTGGTCGATGCCGAGTCGAACGTCAATCTCTGGGGCGACGTCGCCGAAGGCGCGCCCGACGAGTTGTTCGAGATGCAGGACCGCATCGTCGCACGCGTGGTGGCCGGCATCGCGCCGCACGTCCGGTCCGCCGAACTGCAGCGGGCATTGCGCAAGCGGCCGGGAAGCTTCACGGCGTACGACTCCACTCTCCAGGCTCTGGATTGCATCCACAGCCTGGAGAAGGCCACGTTCTTCCGGGCTCGGGAGCATCTGGACCGGGCGATGTCCGAGGACAAGAATTTCGCCATGCCGGTCGCCTGGGCGGCGCGCTGGCGCAGTCTGCTGATTGGGCAGAACTGGTCGGATGACCGGCGGCGCGATGCGGAAATGGCGGCGGAATATGCGGCGAGGGCGATCGATCTCGACGGCCAGAACGCGCTTGCGCTGGCGACCTACGGCCACGTGAGATCATTCCTGTTCCATGACTACGACGTGGCCCTCGGCTACTTCGATCGCGCCCTGTCGGCGTGCCCGAACAGTGCCGTGGCCTGGTTCTTGTCGAGTGGCACGCTGAGTTATGTCGGACGTGCGACGGAGGCCGTGAGACATGCCAAGCAGGCATTGCTCCTGTCGCCGTTCGATCAGAGTCTGTTCTATTTCTACATGTTCCTCGGCATGGCCCACTACTGCAACGGCGACTACGAGGAGGCAGTGAAAGCCGGCCGCCGGTCGCTCAGCGAGCGGCCGGCCTACACGGCAAATCTTCGCGTCCTGTCGGCGGCTCTGGCGGCGTTGGACCGGCGGGATGAGGCAGCCGATATCGCCGGGCGCTTGCTCGCGCTCGAGCCGACGTTCGGTCTGTCCGCCTACGAACGCACGCGGCTGCCGTTCCGCGACCCATCGATGAGGTCGCTGTATCTCGATCATCTTCGCAAGGCCGGCTTGCCGCCGTAGAGAGCCGGGCCGCTGTTTCACCAGGGGGAGGCTGACCATGAGCAAGGGAATTGGACTGGCCGACGGCGCCGATGGCGCTGATGGTGCGGACGGTGCAGATGGCGCAGATGGCGCCGACGGTGCAGATGGCGCCGACGGCGCAGGTGGATCCGGAAGGATCAGGGTAGGCTCACCGGTCGTGCGGCCGATCGGCGGTTCGCCGTCGATTGGCCCCATCACGGTATCCGGACAGAGTTGGCATCGCGCCAATCGCTGGCCGCCGGAAAATACCGAGCCGCCGGGCGGCGTGCCGGCCGCATGGGCGTCAAATCTCAACAAGCACTTTACGCCGGTGACGGCGGTCACTGGCGTTATCCCGACCGCCATCAAGTGGCCGCCTCGGGGCTGGAGCACCAATCACTATTCCCATGTTCTGCTGGCCGAGTTCGTCGCTCAATGTACGGCCGCAGACGTGACTTCGCTGCAGACGCGGCTGACCACCATCTTGAATGGCGCAGGCGCTGGTGAAAAGGCGAACCTGCTTGAGGCGATGGAGTTCCGCCCCAAGGTCATGGCCGAGGCCCTCAGTCAGAAGGACAGTCTGACCGCCCATTTCCGAGGTGCGTTATCTTTCAACAAGGCCACTCACCCTGCCACCACCTACCTGCTGCAGGGTGCGCTCCGCATCGCTCAATTCGTGGCGATGTATTACAAGGACATCTATCAGCGAGCGCGGCCGTCGCAGCTTTGGCCCGAGCTGATGCCGCCGATCGCGGTGCCGGGTCATGCCTCCTTCCCGAGCGGGCACGCCGCCGAAGCCTACTTTATCGCACGCTGGCTCGAACTCATCATCGGGCCTCCTGGTGCGAACGTCGTGCCGTCCGCCACTCCACCCATCAATTTTGACGCTAACGGATTTGTCGACAGCGACGGGCCGCCCAACAGGCTTGCTCAACGGATCGCCCGCAATCGGGAAGTGCTGGGACTTCACTATCCGTCGGATAGTGTTGCTGGGCGATTCATTGCGGAGAAGCTCATCAAGAAAATCACGACGCCGGCGTCGATGCAGAACTATCCGAAAATGAAAGCGCTGCTCGATGCCGCGAGAATCGAATGGGGCGAATTCAAGATCTAGTACTGCCGGAGATCACCACCGGGGAGGCACTGAACATCGTGCCTCCCGCTCTAGGGTGGGAGATTTCCAATCGCCCCGCCGGCATCGAGGATGCCGTTGCCCAGTCTTCCGTTCCAGCCAGCCCCTTGCGTCTTGCGGGCGCCGTTGATCAAGGCGGCCAGCATTTTTGCCGGGGGAACGCGGGTCTGGTTCCATCTGGGATTGCTGCGTAGGGCGGCAACCACGCCGGCTGTCATGGCGCACGCCGTCGATGTTCCGGAATTGAGGGCCGCCGCATCGCGGTCGTCGCGGAAATTGCTGGGCGCGCAGAGATCCGGCTTCCTCGCCGCCAACTGTGCCCCCGGCCCCGGCCCTTGGGAGGAATAGCCGATCCAGGTCTCGGCGCTGCTCACGGCGCCGGCAGTGATCACCTCGGAAAGGGCATTGGCCCCCCAGATGCTGCTGCCAGGCCCGCGATCCCGCTCGCCGCAACGTGGGCTTGCGTCGAAGTCGCCGCAGTTGCCGGCGGCGAAGATCACGTCGAAACCACGCTGGCCGATCAGCGACTTGATGGCGGCAATCAGCGGATGCCCGCCGGCGGACGTGTTCTTGTTTTCGGTATAGTCGCCCAAGAAAGATTCCGTCGCGCGATCGAAAATCGCCCACGCGTTGACGAAGATCCAGGGGCCTCGATACTGCGGGTTGCCGGGATGGTCGGTTCTCCGTTTCGCTATCTCCCTGTCGAGTTTGGCGTAGACCGCCTGTGCGGAGCTCAGGCCGGAAAAAAAGGCATCGACCGATGCAATTCTGTCCTCAGGTATCAAGGGGACGTCATACAGGACGGCGTCGGGGGCGAGGGCAAGGATGGTGCGTGCCATCATCATGCCGTGCGAGGTTCGCGAAGCAGTGCCGGCCAGGACAGGTGTGCTGGGCGGCCCCGGGATCCAGTCGAGGCCACCGCCCCAATTGCTCGCCGGGATGGATGCGGCGTGGAGCCCTTGGTCGATGATGACCACATTGACCTTCCGGCCCCGAAGCGAGGGTGCGAATGCGGCGAGGGCGCCGGCCGCCACGGTCTGCTTGGCGTGACTGAGGGTGCTGAACGAATCGAGACTGTTCGTGCCGGGAGACCAATGGTCTGCCCCGACTACGGCGAGGTCTGTCCCGGTCGCTGAAATCGAACCATCGGGCTGCAATGTCTGCCCGTGATGCACGACGCCGATAAATTGTTCCAGCAGACCGGGAGAGGCGAAGTCATAGACGACGACGAGCTCGTCCGAGTCGGACGCCTCTGCCGGTTTCTCCAAATCGGCCTTTTTGTCATCTCCGACAAACGTGGCATTCCAGTCTTTTGACGGTGCGCCCACGACGTTGAAGCCGTTGACCAGCGCTGGTGTCGAATAGCCTTCGTAGGGATGGCTTTGCAAAAGTTTTTGCGTGTATTGGGTCAGCAGGATGTAGGCGGTCGGCTTGTCGGCGTTGTCGTAGGCCTTGTGCAATTCCGGTGTGGCCTTGATCGTGGCGTAGAGCCTCGCATGGGTATCGGCAGGCATATCGTTGCCCTCCATCGAACCGGGTCCAGATCAACGCAGTCGCGACACATGGTATCGGACGAAATCAATTCAGGCGGTGCACGGTCGCACGTTACACTAGGATGGCGGCGTCTGCCATCGACGTCGGCAAGAGACCGGATCAGGCGGAGCTGCGTCGGCGGTGAATAGGATGTTTGGAGACGGAGAGTAAAGCCAATGGCTGTCGAGAGAATGAAGAACGAACCCAGGATCGATGCCGACGAGGTCCTGGGCGGCATCGTCGAGTGGGTGTCGATCGAAAGCCCGAGCCACGACGCCAAGGCGGTGAACAAGGTCGTCGATCATGTCGAGGGCCAGTTCCGTGACCTCGGCCTCAAGCTCGACCGCGTGCCGGGTGTCGACGGTTTCGGCGATATCCTAGAATGCAAGACGCCGCCGGAATGGGGCCTGGGTGAAGGCAAGGGAATCCTGGTGTTGGCGCACCTCGATACCGTTCATCCCATCGGTATGATCGAGAAGGATCTCAGGGTCCGCCGCGAAGGCGACAGCATCTTCGGCCCCGGCATCTACGACATGAAGGCGGGCGGCTACATCGCCTACTACGCGCTGCGGCACCTGATCCGCCAGGGCAAGAAGCCCAAGCTGCCGGTGACCTTCCTGTTCATTCCCGAGGAGGAAGTCGGCAGCCCGACGTCGCGGGCGCGCATCGAGGCGGCGGCCAAGGGCCACAAATATGCGCTGGTCATGGAGCCGGGCCGCGACGGCGACAAGGTCGTGACCTCGCGCAAGGGGGTCGGCCGTTTCGTCATGACGGTGAAGGGAAGGGCGAGCCATGCCGGCGTCCGCCACGAAGACGGCCGCAGCGCCATCCTCGAAATGGCCAAGCAGATCCTGCGCATCGAGGGCAAGACCGACTATGCCCGCGGCATCACCTGCAATGTCGGGCTGATCGAGGGCGGCAGCGGCGTCAACGTCGTCTCGGCCGAGTGCAAGGCCGAGATCGACCTGCGCGTGCCCAGCATGCAACTCGCCGAGGAGATGACGCACTGGTTCCTCGGCCTCGAGGCGATCGGTCCCGATGTCGAGGTCAAGGTCGAAGGCGGCATGAACCGGCCGCCCTACCAGAAGGATGCCGGCATCGCCGATCTGTTCGGCAAAGCGCAGGCGATCTACCGCGAGATCGGCAAGGAGCTGAACGACGTGCCGCTGACTGGTGGCGGCAGCGACGGCAACTTCACCGCCGCTCTCGGCATTCCGACGCTCGACGGGCTCGGCGCCGACGGCAAGGGTGCGCATGCCGCCTACGAGCAGATCTACTATTCTTCGCTGGTGCCGCGCACCTACCTCTGCGCCCGGTTGCTGGAGACCCTCGACTGATGGCCACGCTCTTCCACGTGCCCACCTCACGCTCGCTGCGCGTGCTGTGGGCGCTGGAGGAGATGGGCGCCACGGTCGACGTCAAGTCGCTGGGCGTTCGGCCGCGGTTGCACGAGCCCGAGTATCTGGCGATCAACCCGGCCGGCACGCTGCCCGCCCTGATCGACGGCGACCGGTCGATCTATGAATCCCTGGCGATCTGCGAGTACCTGGCCGCCCGGCACGGCTCCGATCTGGTCGTGGCGCCGGACGAGCTGGAGCGGCCGGAATTCGTGCAATGGCTGTTGTACGGCGAGGCCACGCTGCAGGCGCCGCTCTCGTCGATGGCGCGTGTCGGCCGCATCCGGAACAAGACGCCGGAGATGCAGGCGGGCATCGATGCCGTCTTGGCCGATGCCCGCCATTCGCTCTCGATGCGGATCAAGCTGCTCGAACAGCGGCTCGAAGGTCGTGACTTCCTGGTGGCGGGGAGGATGACGCTCGCCGATATCTCGGTCGGCTATCCGCTCAACACCATGGGAAAGCCCGACCTTCTCCCGTTGCTCGGCCCGCGGTCCATCGCCTATCGCGAACGCCTGCTCGCCAGGCCGGCGTTCCAGCGCGCCCTTGCGATTCCCTGAAGGCGATTCCCTGAGGACGGCCTAGTAGGCGGCGGTGAAGCGCTTGCGGATATGCTTGGGCTTCTCAAGCTCGTCGAGGATGGCGATGGCGAAGTCCTCGCGGCTGATCCGGCTCTCGCCCTTGGAGTCGACGAGGAACTGATCGAGGCCGAGGCGGAACTTGCCGGTGCGCTGGCCGGCCGGAATCGCCGCCGCCGGCGAGATCGCCGTCCACTCGAGATCCTTGATCGCGCGGATGGCCTCGAGGGCCTGCATCGCCGGCTTGGAGGTCGGCGGCTGCACGCCCTTGTCCATCATGTGATCGAAATGGGTGCGGCCGTCCTTGCGGATCAGACTGCCGGCGCCGACGACGAACAGCGCGCGCTTCACGCCCGACTTCCGGATGGTGTCGATGACGCGGTTGACGTCGTTCTCGTTCCACTTCACCGACACCACGACGGCATCGTGGCCCTTCAGGACCTGGGACAGTACGACCGGATCGGTGGTGCTCGCGGCGCGGACCGTCATGCCTGGGCGGGCAGTGAGCTTGCGCGGGTCGCGCGTGATGGCGGTGACGGTGTGCGAGCGGGAAAGCGCCTCGCTGAGCACGCGGCTGCCGATGTTCCCGGTGGCGCCGATCAGGGCGATGGTGCTCATTCTTTGGTTCCTTTCATCAGGTCGTGCAGTGCCGCGACCGTGGCGGACGGCGCCTCCTGCGGTACGTTGTGGCCAACACTCGGAATCAGGCGCCGCTCATAGGCGCCGGTGAAAAACTTGGTATTGCCGTCTGTCTGCGGTGCCGGTCCGACGCCGTCGTGGCCGCCATGCAGGTTGATCGTCGGCACGGTGATCGCGGGCTGGACGGCGAGCCGCGCCTCGATGCCGGCAAGCGCGGGGTCGCCCGGCGCATAGCCGAAACGATGTCGGTAGGACTGGATCACCACCTCGACGAAGTCGGGGTTGTCGAAGGAGATGGCCGACTTCTCGAACGTAGCCTCGTCGAAGGCCCACTCCGGAGACCACAGTTTCCACAGCAGCCGGCAGACGTCCCGGCGGTTCCTGGTGAGGCCTGCCCGTCCGCGTTCGGTATGGAAATAATACTGATACCAGAAGCGATGCTCCTGCTCGGCTGACACCGGGTCGACCGAGCGGGCGATGTTCTGGATGTTGTAGCCGGTGCAGCTCACGAGGCAGCGCACCCGCTCGGGCCACAGGGCCGAGACGATGCAGGCGGCGCGGCCGCCCCAGTCGTAGCCGGCGAGGGCCGCGCGCTGGATGCCGAGTGCGTCCATGAACTGCAGCAGGTCGTGGCCAAGGGCTGCCTGTTCGCCGGAGCGGGGGGTGGCCGGGCTCAGGAAGCGGGTCGGTCCGTAGCCGCGCAGGTAAGGCACCAGGACCCGGCAGCCGGCCGCCGCCAGGGGCGGGGCGACCTCGTCGAAGCAGCGCGGGTCGTAGGGAAATCCGTGCAGCAGAACGACCACGGCGCCCCCCGAGGGGCCGTGCTCCTCGTAGGCGAGGTCGAGAACGTCGGTGCGGATGGTCCGGCTCTGCATGCGATCGCCAAGATAGCGGCTTGACGGCGGCGTTGACAGTCCGCAGACGCCCACTCAGTTGCTCAAAGAGAAAGGCGGTCCTTTCGGACCGCCTTGTCGATATCCGACCGGCCGCCTGCGTTAACCAGCGTGTCGGGAGCTAGGGTGCCGGGCAGGGGAAGATGTTCATCTCGGGGCCGAGGTCGAACGGCGGCGGCACCTGGGCCAGCGACGTGACCTTGGGGTCGAGCGCCCAGTCCAGTGCCCGCTTGCTGCGTGAGCAGAATTCCCGGTCGACCGGCGCGCGTTGCGCGGTGCGGTTCGAGATTTCCGTCACGAAGACATCGACGTTCAGCCGCTTGTTGCGCGCGACCTGCGTCAGGGCGCGAAAGTTGGCGGCGAGGTCGCCATTGAACTTGGCGACGAAGGCGGCGTACTGGCTCTCGTAGGCGCGGCCGCCACCGGTGTTTTGGCATTGCAGGTAGGCCACGCTGAGTTCGCCCTGCACCATGCGGCCCTGAACGGTCGCGAGATCGGCGGGATTGTAGCAGTAGGCCCGGATGTTGCCGGCCGGCGGGCTGGGCGGAACGGGGGCCTGATAGTCGGGCGCAGCCGCTTTGGCGACAGGTGCCGTGGTCTTGGCTTGATTGAGTGTACACCCGCCCATCGCCAGGACGCCTGCCACCAGAATTGCCGCCTGCGAAAGCTTCATGATCATTCGTACACTCCCAACGCGTTGGCCGGAAACCGCCAGCGGGTACAACAGATAGACGCGTCTTTCAAACGCAATTACCGCGAAGGCCCCTATGAGGCCCAAAAAGCCACGATATTTCAATGGAGGGACTTGGCCAGGGCGCGGTCGAATATCTCCAGTCCGAGGTCGATTTCCCCGGCGTCTATGGTGATCGGCGGCGCAATGCGGAATATCCCGAGGCCACCACGGACAACGCTGGTCATCATGCCACGTTCCAGACATTCGCGCGCCACGCGCTGGGCGAGCTCCGGATCGGGTGCCCGCGTGCGCCGGTCCTTGACCAAATCGAGACCGAGCAGAAGGCCACGGCCGCGGACATCGCCGATGCACTCGTAGCGTTGCTGCAAGGCCAGCAGCCCGGCCTTGAGACGTTCGCCGAGTTGGGCCGCGCGCTCGGTGAGGCGGTCGCGCAGGATGATTTCGATGACCTTGAGCCCGACCGCCGCCGGCAACGGGTCGGAGGCATGGGTGGTATAGAACAGAAAGCCGCGCTCGGCCGCGACATCCTCGATCTCCGGCGTCGTCAGCATGGCCGCCAGCGGCAGGCCGGCGCCCAGCGTCTTGGAGAGGGTCAGGTACTGCGGCACGACTCCGTCGCGCTCGCAGGCGAACAGATGGCCGGTGCGGCCGAGTCCGGTCTGGGCCTCGTCGAATATGAGCTGCATGTCGCGTTCGCGGCATTTCTCAGCCAGCGCCGCCATGTAGCCCTCGGGCGGTTCGAGCACGCCGCCGGAACTCAGGATCGGCTCGACGATGCAGGCGGCCAGCGCGCCGCTCGACTGGCGGTCGATCAGCTCGAAGCCGAACTCGAGCTCCGACTGCCAGTCGTAGACGCCATTCGAGTCGATGAAACGCGAGCGATAGGTGTCGGGCGCCGGCAGCACCAGCGCGCCGGGCTGCGGCGGGCCGTAGCCTTTGCGGCTGGAGGAATAGGTCGCCGCGGCGGCGCCGCCGGTGACGCCGTGCCAGGACCGGCTCATGGCCACGATCTCGTGCCGGCCGGTCACCAACTTGGCCATGCGCAAGGCGGCCTCGTTCGACTCGCCGCCGGTCGATACCAGCAGCACGCGATCGAGCCGGCCGGGCGAAATCTTCGCGATCAGCGACGCCAGATCGACGACGGGCCGCGACAGGATGGTCGAGTAGAGATGATCGAGTTCGCCGATCCAGTGGCGTGCCACGGCGACGATCTCGGGATGGCTGTGGCCGAGAATGGCGCTCATCTGGCCCGACGTGAAATCCAGGATCCTGCGACCGTCGGCGTCGGTGAAGAAGTTGCCCGCGGCGCTTTCGGCGATCAGGGGCGAGAAGGCGCCGCCATAGCGGACGAGATGCGCTTTCGCCTTGGCCCAGAATTGCGGATCGTCGTTGGCGCTCATGCGGCCTCCAGCGCGGACCTTATCAGCGGCATGCGGTCGTTGCCGAAGAACATCTGCTCGCCCACGAAGATCGTCGGGCTGCCGAAGCCGCCGCGCGCGATCAGCTCGTCGGTGTTGGCGCGCAGCCGGGCCTTGCACGAATCGGTTTCGATACCGGCGAAGAAACGCTGGCGCTCGATACCGGCCTTGGCCGAGATGTCGGCCAACACGTCCTCGCGGCCGATGTCGCGATCGTCTCCCCAATAGGCCTCGAAGGCCGCGGTCGCGTACGCCACCAGCCTGCCTTCATCGAGGGCGACGAAGGCGCCGCGCATGCACTTCACGCTGTTGACCGGGAAGACGGTGGGCGGGAAGGCGATCCTGAGGCCGTAGAGCCGTGCCCAGGCGGCGAGATCCTTCAGCATATAGGCCTGTTTCAGGGGATTGGGCTTGGCGCGGCTGTCGTAGACCGTCTGGTTGACGGCATTGAACACGCCGCCGACCAGGATGGGCTTCCACGCAATTTCCGCGCCGACTTCCGCAGCGAGCGGTTGGATCGCGTGGAAGGCGAGGTAGGTCCACGGGCTGGAGCAATCGAAGTAGAAGTCGAGGTGGCGCGCCATTTCGTCTCTCCGCCGTCGGTTCGCCTTGTCGTTGCCACAAGCGACGCGTAACTTGCAAATCCATGACGGTACCGGCTTTACAGCCTAAAAAGATTGCTACCAAGAAGATCGCAATCGTCGTGCACCAGGAGCACTCGCGACCCGGTCGGGTCGGCGACCTCCTCGAGAAGCGCGGCTACGAGCTCCATCGCCTTTGCCCGAACCTCGGCTGCGAACTGCCCGAAGACATGTCCGACTACGCCGGCGTGGTCATCTTCGGCGGGCCCATGTCGGCCAACGATTGCGGTACCCTGGCCGGTATCAAGTGCGAGCTCGAGTGGATTCCCAAGGTCGTCGAGGCGGGCGTGCCCTATCTCGGCCTCTGCCTCGGCGCCCAGCTCCTGACGCGCGCCGTCGGTGGACGCGTTGCGCCGCATCCCGAGGGCCTGGTCGAGATCGGCTATGTCGACGTCGAGCCGACCGAGGCCGGCCGCGACTGGTTCCGCGGGCCGATGAAGGTCTACCAGTGGCATCGCGAGGGCATGGACATCCCGCCCTGCTGCGAGCTGCTCGCCACCAACGATCGCTATCCCGTGCAGGCGTTCCGTTACGGCGCCAATGCCTTCGGCTTCCAGTTCCATCCCGAGGTGACGCTCGAGATGAAGGAGATCTGGACGATGAAGGCCGCCGAACGTCTGAAGATGCCAGGCGCCCAGCCGCGCGGCGTCCACCTCTCCATGCATCCGCTCTACGATCCGCCGCTCGACCGCTGGATCAACGGCTTCCTCGATCGCTGGCTGGCGACGGACACCCGGTCTCCCCACTGACTATACAGGGCCAGATGGCCCGCCGCGTCGCCATGGGCTAGGCTCCCGGCCAAAGCTTGGGAGGCACCACTCAATGTCGGCTGCTCTTATCTTCGTCCTGGCGCTGGTGCTCGTGGCACTGGTGCTGGTGTTCGCCGGCGTGAAAACGGTGTCGCAGGGCACCAACTGGACCATCGAGCGCTTCGGGCGCTACACGCGCACGCTCGCCCCCGGCCTGCACTTCATCGTGCCCTTCGTCGATACGGTCGGCCGCAAGATGAACATGCAGGAGAACGTCCTCGATATCCCGGGACAGAAGGTCATCACCAAGGACAATGCCAGCGTCCAGGTCGATGCCGTGGCCTTCTACCAGGTGGTCGACGCGGCGCGCGCCGCCTACGAGGTCCAGAACCTCCATCTCGCGATGACGAACCTGGCGCTGACCAATATTCGCTCGGTGATGGGCAACATGGCGCTCGACGAGGCGCTGTCCAAGCGCAACGACATCAACAATACCCTGCTCGCCGTCATCGACCAGGCGACCAGCCCGTGGGGCGTCAAGGTGCTGCGCATCGAGGTCAAGGACATCGCGCCGCCCGAGGACATCGTGGTTGCCATGGGCCGGCAGATGAAGGCCGAGCGCGAGAAGCGTGCCACCATCCTCGAGTCGGAGGGCGTGCGCGAATCGAGCATCCAGCGCGCCGAGGGCGAGAAGCAGTCGGCCATCCTGACCGCGGAGGGTCGCCGCGAGGCTGCCTACCGCGACGCCGAGGCGCGCGAACGCCTGGCCGAGGCCGAAGCCAAGGCGACGTCCGTGGTGGCCCAGGCGATCGCCGGCAACGGCGTGCAGGCGACCAATTACTTCCTCGGCACCAAATATGTCGAGGCGCTGTCGAAGATGGGCTCCAGCCCCAACTCGAAGGTCTTCTTTCTTCCCGTCGAGGCGGCAGGAATCATGGCCTCGATCGCCGGTATCGGCGAGTTGGCCAAGGAGGCGCAGGCACGCGGCGTCGAGGCGGCGGCCCGTCCGCGCGGCTCGGTTCCCAACGCAGGATAGCCGGCCATGACCTTCCAGGTCGTCTTCTGGTACTGGTGGGCGCTCGCCGCCGTGCTGCTCGTCTTAGAGATGCTGCTACCCGGCGTGGTCTTTCTCTTCCTCGCCGTCGGCGCGCTCGCGTCGGGGGCGGTGCTGCTGGCAGTCCCCGGCCTGTCGCTCGAACTGCAGCTCGTGATCTTCGCCGTCGTGGCCGTCGCTTCTGCGATCGCGTTGCGGCCGACGTTTCGCCGGCTGCAGCAAGGCCGCACGGGCGAACCCGCCATGAATGCCCGTGGCGAGAGCCTGGTCGGCAAGATCGTGGTGCTCGACGCGCCGATCCTGAACGGCCGCGGCCGTATCAAGCTGGGTGACGGCAGCTGGAGCGTGACCGGGCCCGACATGGTTGCCGGCGCGAAGGTGCGCGTGCGCGGCGTCGACGGCAATGAACTCAGGGTCGAGCCGGCGCCCTAGCCATCGCTTGGTATGTCTACGCTTGGTATGTCTACGCTTGGCATGTTCTAGCCAACGATGCGCAGCGAATTCAGGAAGCGCGTGACCATCGTGCTGTTCTGCTCGTCCGGGGACGTAATCGCTACCTGCACGTAGAGCCGGGCATCGAGGAAATAGGCGCGCCCGATCAGCAAGAGCCGGCCGCCGTCGACACTGAGGGTGAAGGAGCGGCCTTGCGCCCGACCCTGGGAAACCTCGCCTTGCTGCAGCACGGTCGATCCCGGCCATCTCTTTTGCACGTTGCTCTGGCCGTTCTTCAGCAGGACCCCGACATCGGCGGCGGGGTGGTCCGCATCGCCGGGATCGATTTCGATGATGGTCATGTCCAGCCCATATCGTCCGCCGCCCCATTCGAACATGTAGCCGCGAAGGATGCTGTTGTAGTCGCCGGTGGAATTGCTTTGCTTGAACGGCGTGGGAATCTCGAAGCTGTAGCGGCCATCCGCACCGGTAATCGTTTGCCACGCGGGCTGCTGCGCCCGGGCCGGGGCCGTTCCCAAGGCCGTCGAGGCCAGCAGCAATGAAAGCAGAAGGGAACGCCGTTGCATGCTTATTTGTCTCCCCGTTCGGTGTCGCCGAAATATAGCAGGATCGGGCGACGGAGAGGGAGGTTGCCAATAGTTAATCAATGGGTTAACTGTTGTTCAACCGGAGGCGGCCATGAAAATCTTCTACGGTTGGGTGATCGTCGGCGCGGGCGCGTTGATGGGATGTGTCGCCATCGGCGCGATGTTCTCGCTCGCTGTCTTCCTGCAGCCCATGTCCGAGGCGACCGGCTGGTCGCGCACCGGCATCTCGACCGCCATGACGCTCGATTTCCTCACCATGGGCGTTGCCGCCTTCGGCTGGGGCGCGCTCACCGATCGCTTTGGCCCGCGCCCCGTCGTGCTGGCGGGCGCGCTCCTGCTGGGGCTTGGCCTGGCCCTCGCGAGCCGCGCCACCAGCCTGCTCGAATTCCAGCTGATCTACGGCATCGTGGTCGGCGTCGCCGCCGGTGCCGTCTTTGTGCCGATGATGGCAACCGTCACGAACTGGTTCGAAAAAAATCGCAGCCTTGCGGTTTCCCTCGTGTCGGCCGGCATGGGCATGGCGCCGATGACGGTCTCGCCGTTCGCGCAGTGGCTGATCACGTCCTACGACTGGCGGACGGCGCAGCTTACGATCGCGATCATGGCCTGGGTCCTTCTGGTGCCGGTGGCCTTTCTGGTGCGCCGGGCGCCGGCGCCCACCGCCGCGGCGCCCGGAATGCCCGCCGAGGGCGGCGAGGGCATGACGGTGGGGCGCGCGTTGCGCTCGCCGCAGTTCATCGTGCTCTCGCTCACCTACTTCTGCTGTTGCGCGGCGCACTCCGGGCCGATCTTCCACACGGTGAGCTACGCGATCGCCTGCGGCCTGTCGGCCATGACAGCGGTCACGATCTACAGCGCCGAAGGCCTGGCGGGCCTGGGCGGCCGCATCCTGTTCGGCCTGGCCGGCGACAAATTCGGCGCCCGGCGTGTCGTCGTGGTCGGGCTCCTGGTCCAGGCACTGGGGGCGGGAAGCTATTACTTCACGCGCGATGTCGGTGAGTTCTATGCCGTCGCCATTGTCTTCGGCATGGCCTATGGCGGCGTGATGCCGCTCTACGCGGTGATCGCGCGCGAATATTTTCCGATGCGTATCATGGGCACCGTGATCGGCGGTACGTCGATGATCGCGAGCCTCGGCATGGCGCTGGGTCCGGCGGCCGGCGGCTGGATCTTCGATACCTTCGGCGGCTACGGCTATCTCTATATCGGCTCGTTCGGCATCGGGCTCGCGGCCGTCGCCATCGCGCTCGCCTTTCCATCCCAGCCGGCGCGGCAGCTTGCGGTGGCAAAGCCGGCGTAGGACCAAGGGTCTCGAATAGCAGCTCAATTGCCAGGAAGGCGATCTGTCTGCGTCCGGCAGTGAAGGTCCCGCGTTCGGAGACGCCTCAGGCGTGGCCTCTCGTCATTGTCTCGGCCTGCTGCAGCACGGCCGTCGGCTCATAGGGCTTGGGATGAAACAGCATGCTCGGCGGCAGCTTGTCGGGTCGTGGCCGGCCCGACGTCATGATGATGCTGACAGCAGGCCATCTCTCGGCGACGATACGGGCGAGGTCGGCGCCGCTTTTCGTTCCCGGCATGCTGATGTCGGTGAACAACAGGTCGATGTCGGCGTTCGTCTCGAAGAGGCGCAGGGCCTCGCAGGCATTTCCCGCATCGAGCACCCGGTACCCCGCGTCCAGGAACATGCCGCATGCGCTCATACGAGGCAGCACTTCGTCGTCGACGACGATAACGAGAGCTTGTGAGCGTGCATTGAGCATATTCGATAACTCACACATATCACACACGTTCCCGGTTCCCAGCACTGGAAGCGCAATAAGGGGCGTATGCTTGTCGCGCGTCGGGTCGCCGGATTCCACGAACGAAATGCGCACGAGTGAGGTAACGCACAAGCGCTGGAGAGGTTCCGACCCGTTTCGACGCGCACGAAAAAGATATTCGTCGAATGCCTGCAGACTGGGCTCGTGTTGCCTCTATGCTCGACGGTCAGGCGTATTTTCGCCTGTTTTCCGCATCCTGTGGTCCAGCAGACCTCCGTCGCCGACCGGCGTCGGTGGCGGAATCGGGATCGAATGGCGGAGGCTTCGTGCAGATAACGGGTATCAAGGACCAATTTGCCGCCATCGCGGATGCCTGGGTGCTCGCCCAGGGCATCGTCGACACTGTCCACGAGCCGGTTCTTGTGCTGGACGAGGAATTGCGCGTGATCGTCGCGAGCCGCTCGTTCTATTCCGCTTTCAAGGTGAGTCCCGAGGACACCCAGGGCCGGCTGCTCTACGCCTTGGGCGATGGGCAATGGGACATCCCGAAGCTTCGCGTGTTGCTGGAAAACATCATCCCGGAGCAGGGCGTGATGGAGGGCTACGAGGTCGAGCACGAATTCCCCGACCTCGGCCGGCGCACGATGCTCCTCAACGCTCGCCAGGTCTTCTACAAAGGCGGCATCAACAAGACCATCCTGCTCGGCATCGAGGACGTGACGGCGCAGCGCGTGCTCGAACGGGAAAAGGACGGGCTGCTGCGGCAGTTCGAGGAAGCGCGTGCCTTCGCGCAGGCGATCGTCGACACGGTTCGCGAACCTTTCCTGGTGCTCGATCAGGATCTCCGCGTGCTCGCCGCCAGCCGCTCGTTCTATTCCGTCTTCAAGGTCAGTCCCGACGACACCCAGGGCCGGCTGCTCTATGCGCTGGGCGACGGGCAGTGGGACATCCCGGGTCTTCGCGTTCTGCTGGAGAAGATCGTTCCCGAGCGCGGCGTGATGGAAGATTACGAAGTGAAGCACGAATTCCCCGGTCTTGGGCAACGCACGATGCTTCTGAACGCCCGCAAGGTGTTCTACGAGGGCGGCGTCCACACGACCATTCTGCTCGGCATCGAGGACGTGACCGGGCCACGCATACTGGAGCGCGACAAGGAGGAGTTGCTGCGTCAGAAGGGGGTGCTGCTCGAAGAGCTGCAGCACCGGGTTGCCAACAGCCTGCAGATCATCGCCAGCATCCTTCTGTTGAAGGCTCGCGCGGTGCCGTCGAAAGAGACGCGCATTCACCTCGAAGACGCGCACAAGCGGGTCATGTCGGTCGCCGCCGTCCAGAAGCAGCTCTATGCTTCCGAAGCGATCGGCTCGGTCGAAGTTGCGCCCTATCTCACGAAGCTATGCGAGAGCCTTGCGACCTCGATGATCGGTGACGTGAGGCAGATCTCCCTGAAAGTGATTGGTGGGCGTGGCAGCGTTTCATCCCGCCAGGCGGAGAGCCTCGGCCTGATCGTGACCGAACTCGTGATGAACGCCCTTAAGCATGCGTTCCCAGAGGACAGCGCCAAAGGCCAGATCACCGTGACCTATGACACGGCCGGAACGAACTGGAAGCTTTCGGTCTCCGACGATGGCATCGGCAAGCCGGACGGCGTCTTCGCGCAGGGCAAGTCCGGCCTCGGCACCGGCATCGTCAAGGCGCTCTCGCAGCAGCTTGACGCCCAGGTCGAGACCGTGGCCGGGCCGCACGGCACCTCCGTGTCGATCACGCATGCGACCTTTCCGACCACGGCGGCCAACGCCGCCTGAAGTGCGTCAAGCGACTCGCGCGAACTGGGATTCCATTGCGGCCCGGAACGCGTCCGCGGCGCTGCCAAAGTCGGCCGGAGCCCTGATGGACAGGGGCCACACCTGCCCGACCATGTTGCCGACGGTCACGACGATCGAGTCGACGAAGATGGCCATGACGCGCCGCCCGCCCGGGGCGCGCCGCAGTACGCGCGCGAACAGGCTGAGGTCGCGGACAAGGTTCAGATCCTGCAGGTCCACATGAACCAGCTTGTCGGCGGCGTCGGTCGGGGCGGTCTTAAGCGCCTCCGGCTTGCCCAGCGGCGGAGGGTGACCGGCCAGCGGCGGAAGGGTGGAAGCGAGATCCGTCTTCATGGCAACCGATAATGGAACCGAACCCACTACAGCACTCCTGCCACGGCCCCCCCCCAATGCCACGCTTGACGCAAATCAATGAGTAACTGGCCAAAGCCAAGCAGAGTGCTGTCAAATCAGAGAGGTACCTCAATTGAGTACGATCCTGATCATCGTCGTTCTGATCCTGCTGCTCGGCGTCGGTGGCGGCTATTACGGCTACAATCGCTATGCGGCCGGGGCCTCGGCGGCGTCCTCGGTCTGGTGCTGACGATCCTCATCGTGCTGTGGCTGGTGGGCGCGCTCGGCACCATCAGGTAGTCGAAGCGTTGTCCAATCGAGCAGAGGTGCTCACCTGGAACAGACTTGGGAGACGCACATGCCAGACCACGACGTTGTCCACGTCTTCCTCGGTGTCATCGCGCTGCTCCTGCTGCCGCTCCCGACGTTGGCGCAATCCAGTGATGCAGCCTACTGCGCCGAACTCGGAGAACTGGCCGTGCGCTACGCAGGCAGTCCTGCGGGCAATGGCGACACTCGGCCAGACTTGGCGACGCTCGAAGCCATCGACAACTGCAACAAGGGCCAGACGGCCGCGGGGATCAAGGTGCTGGAGCAGAAATTGCGCAACAATGGGTTCACCCTGCCCAAACGCCTGGCGCCGGCGTGAGGTTCAGGCAGGTCGGATCGCCGAGCAGACGATCGAATTCCGTCCTGGATGCGCCGTAACAAGGAACTTGTTCTCGAACTGCAGCGGATCGCTGGATATTCCCGTCAGTCGGCGCGGTCACGCTGTGCCGAAGCACGCAACGGCAAGAGGCATGACGATCAGCGTCGCTTGCCCGCTGCGCCGGAAGTTTCGGAAAATGAAAAACGTTCTGCCGCAAGACGAACCGTTGCCCGATGCCCGGCTCCCGCTCTGCGAAGACAAAATTGCCAGCGCGCGACTACGTGTCGAGCACACGCGATGGAGGCGAGATATGCGAGAATCGCTACACTCGAAATGACGCGAGAATCGCTAAACTCGCAATGACACAAGGATAGTTACACTCACAATGTAGCTTGTCGGACATAGCCCACTCGACTCGGCGCGGAAAGAGCGCCCTCTGGACTTGTCGACATATGCAGGCGCTTTGGGAGCGTATGTCTTTTACCAGACACGGTTGATCTGTATCAAAGCTTCTGGCTGCTACTGAGCCGAGTATTTGTAATTCGTGGAGCAACGCGGCATCCCATATCTCTGCGGGGAAGGACGACCTCATGGCCCCTGAACAAG
>JAQSDW010000167.1 GCA_029946105.1 Reyranella sp.
AATCACCGAAAAGTTCACAGTCTCTCCAGTGGCGCTCATGATCGTGAGCGCCACTTCGGGCGGAGTAACCTCCGCCCGAAGTGGCGCGCTCCTCCGACAGGTACTCAGCCGATTCGACTTGGTGTCATCCTGCTCTAGCGAAGCTGCCCGGATTTGATCCGCTCGAAGCTCATGCGATGCTCCGCCGTCGACAGCAGGGCGTAGCCCGTCGGGACGCTGGCCATGTCCTGCAGCGAACGGCTGTCGGCCGGCGTCTCGGCCAGCCGCAGGCACGCCTCCCCGGCGGCATGGTCCCCGGCCTTCAGACTGGCGAGTGCCCGCACCAGGTATTCGCCGGCAAAGTAGTCCGGCGGCTGCCCGGTCGCCTCATGACCGGCGATGAAGGCCTCGATGCGCGCTTCCAGGTGGCGGCGTGCCGCGGCGAGGGCGTCTGGTGTCAGGGTCACGGGCGGAAGGGCGCCCGGATGCGCGCGCTACTTCTACTTCCGATTCTTCGGACGGCTCGTTCGATCGGCAGGGCTGGTCGTGCCAACCGCCTTCACCATGTCGTAGACACCCTTGCGCACGCCGGGCTCACGGATCTTGTAATAGGCCCGCACCAGCTCGAGGGTCTCGCGCTTGACCAGCGGGTCTTTTTCCTGCGCGAACGGCGTGCCGGCCTCGCCGAAGCCCTTGCCGCCGCGGCCCGAAACAGGCCGACCGGCCCGCGCCTTGGCCGGCATTTCGTCGAAGAAGAACGAGACCGGCACGTCCACGATCTTGGCGAACTCGAACAACCGGCTCGCGCTGACACGGTTGGTGCCGCGTTCATATTTCTGGATTTGCTGGAAGGTCAGGCCGACCGCTTCCCCCAGCTTCGTTTGGCTCATTCCCAGGAGGTTGCGACGCTGGCGCAAGCGAACGCCGACATGAAGATCGACAGGGTGCAAATTACTCAAGAACATTCCTCCGGAAACGTCACACGATGGACCGCAAAAGCCTTGGACAGAGGATGCGGCGAAATAAGGGCGCCGACTCCAGGTAAGCTACGCCTCGTTCAATCCGGCGCCCCGTTCGCTCAGGAACGCGCTCCCCTTTGGCGTAAGCTGCAGGGCCAAACCCGTATCTCCCTTTGCCGGCTGGGCGTAGCCCTGCGAAAGCAGCCATTCCAGGTCGCGTTTCTCATCCCCGGTCAGTTTCGAGAGGTCGTGCTCGCCTATTTCGCAGAGAAGCGCAATTTGGCCGTTGGTCGGGTCATCCGGTGAGTCATCAGGGGGGTCATCCGGACGGGCTTGCATACGACATCAACACCGCCGGCCGCCGTTGGTTCCCGTCCGGGGCTTCAGCCACACGGACAGAGCGAGCAACACCGCCAAGACGCACAGAAAGACTCCGGATCTAAACCGGGTTCACATCTTCCATCTCGTGATGAAATCCCAGCTCGATATCGTACAGAAGGTCTTCCAGGCCATCGTCGATCCAGCCCACTGCATCGTGGACGTCGCGAACCGGGACGCCATATTTCTCAGCAAGGCGATCCAGAATGGCGCGGATTTCCGCCTTGGCGTCGAGCTTGTCCTGCACGAGTTCGTCGAGACGGTCGCCCGGGTCCCGCCTGCTTTGCAGATTGCCTGCCCAACTGGCGGGGAGCGGAAGCTGAATGCTCATGATTAGGTACTCGCGCCACGAGGGCCGCGCGGTTTGCGACCCTTTACGTCTTGATTCTGGCTGCCGGGAATGGCGGCGCCGCCATCGTCCCGTGTCGTCTTGGGGTTCGGCTTGTCCCGTTCCTGTTGCTGAGACGGCGGACCGCCGGCACCGGGGTTGAGCCTCTCGTACTCGCGCTCGGGTGAATTACCGGAGGAGGGCGGGCGGCTCATGCTGCTTTCCCACGCCGCACGATCGGCTTCCTCTTGGCTGCAGCGAACCGTTCAGCTCTCGCCTTCGGAGCGCCGCCCCCTGCCAGGCTCTTCCGCAGGGCCTCCATCAGATCGACCACCTTGCCGTCATCCTCGCTGGCCGGTTTCGATGGCTTCACCGGCTTGCCCTTCTTCTTCTCCTCGATCAGCGCCCGCAGGGCGTCTTCGTAGCGATCGGTGAACTCGGCGGGATCGAAGTCGCCGGACTGCTGGTCGATGATCTTCTCGGCAATGGCCAGCATCTGCTTGTCGGCCTTGGGAAGGTCGGGATGTGCCACCTCGTCGATATCGCGCACCTCTTGAGGGGTCCGCAGCGTGGTCAGGATCAGTCCGTCTTCCTCGATCTCGATGGCGCAGACCCGCTCGCGGGTGCTCATGACCAGCCGGCCGAGGGCCACCATGCCTTTCTGCTTCATCGCCTCGCGAATGACGGCGAAGGCTTCGACACCGGTCTTGCCCGACGGCACCAGATGATAGGGCGTGTCCCAATAGAGCCGGTCGATCGAGGCGCGCGGCACGAACTTCTCGATGTCGACGATGCGCGTCGATTCCAGCTTCACCCCGTCGAGTTCTTCCTTGTCGAACAGGACATACTCGCCCTTGGCGACTTCGAAGCCCTTCACCAGATCACCGCGCGCGAGCTGTTCGCCGGTGCCGGCATCGACCGTCTGCATCTTGATACGGTTGTTGGTCTTGGGATTGATCAGGTTGAAGCGGACCGTTTCCGCTTCGGTAGTCGCCGGCCATAAGGCAACAGGACAGGTCACGAGGGAAAGGCGCAGATGGCCCTCCCAGCTTGGACGCGCAGCCATGAAAATCCCCTCACATTCGGGGACTCAACAGCCGCGACCCGCACGTCGTTCCAGCCGCGGTACGCGCTGATGACGATTTCAATTAGTCGTATGCCGTTCCCGATTCGGGCTCACAAGAAGTCGTGGCGCCTTTGCCGGTTCGTTCGCCGATCGATGGGCCGTGCCCAGCCACCTCCCGACATCCGTCAGGGAGACGCCACGACCCTCCCTCAGCAACCAACCCTTCCTGGCGGCGAACCGCACGGCCGATTCGGCGTCGGCCATCGCATCGGTGAGTTCGATGATCGAGCACCAGGTCTGCGGTCGGCCATCCGTGGCGCGACAAAGCGCGGTCACGATGGAGCGGGCGAGCGTTTCGACGGAAGCCATGGCAAGCAAGGTCCGGGCGGCAACGGAAAGCCCGCTCAGAGACGCGCTGCTCCGAGCGGGCTTGCGACCTCCTGGGGGCAGGTGGGACGACTGCGTCGTCTTTGAGCCGCGCATGACAAACGCCAACCAGCCCGTTCCGGTTACGTCGATCGTGCACGGAACCCGGGGATATTTCTGTGGACGTCGGGGAAAAGACGTCAGGCGGCTTGGTCAGCGGCGGAAGGTGAAGGCTTCACTGGTGCCGTTGTTTCCTCCGACGGGTTTGCCTTCGCGGTTAAGAGCCTGGACGCTCCAGACGAAACTGCTGGCTCCCGTTGGCCCGCTGCCGGGGATTGTGGTCACGGCTTGCGTAAGATTGTCGACGTCCTTGGTGACAATGGGCTGATTGGTCATCGCCTGAGTGCCGTTCTGCCCCTGCATGAGCTGCCACACCCGCAGGCGGGGGCCGGGCGGACATGGAATCCGCCACGGTAGCCTTCTCACCCCAATAAGCCGCTTGTCGTCGAGAGAAGGTCTCTCCGCTTCGCGCCTTCGGCGCTCCGGTAAAGACGACGGGAAAGCCCCTAGGCGAGAGCCCTGCGCCGAAAGGGGGGTCAAACGCTTCTGACCTGAGGCCGGGCCGTGTTATGCCTTGGCCGATGCCGGTCCGTGCCTTGCTGACAGCCGTCGTGATCGGCATTTCCCTCCTGGCGATTGCGCTGGCGTGGCGCTTTACCGACCTCGCCCAGTTCGCCACGCCGGGCCGGATCGAGGCGCTGCTGGCCGCCGCCCGGGGCGAGCCGTGGGCGCCGGCCCTGGTCCTGCTGGCGTTCCTGGTGGCCGGGTTCACGGCCTTTCCGGTCAATATCCTGTTCCTGGCCACCGCCGCGGTGTTCGGCCCGTGGTGGGGCGCGCTCTATTCGGGCATCGGCGCGTTCGCCAGCGCCTTCCTGATGTTCGGCATCGGCGCCCGCTTCGGGAAGGCGGCGCTGAGCCGCCTGCTGGGGCCGCGGCTGGACCGGGCGCTCGACGCCGTCCGGGAGCGCGGCGTGGCGGCGGTGATCACCGTCCGGGTCGTGCCGGTGGCGCCGGGCACCATCGTCAACCTGGCGCTGGGGGCCTGCGGCATCCGCCTCGCCGACTTTGCCCTTGGGACGGTGCTGGGCATGACGCCGGGTATCCTCCTGGTGTCGATCATGGGCGACCGGCTGGTGGCCCTGCTGATGGATCCGACCTGGGGCGAGCTCGCCGTGCTGGTGGCCTGCGTGCTGGCCTACATCGGCCTGGCGTTCGGGGTGCAGGCGCTGGTGTCGCGGCGGCGGGCGCGAACAGACTGGCCTTGATGGGGCAGATATAGGAATGTCCGCCGCCATGATCGCCCCTCCTCGCCAAACTCCGCCCCCCAAAGCCACCTTCGACGAAATGCGCCGGATCCTGCGTGAGTTGCCGGGACCGGACCTTGCCGCCCAGACTGAAGTGGTGCGCCGCCAGACCGAGCTCACCAAGCCGCCGGGCTCGCTCGGCCGCCTGGAGGAGATCGCGGGCTGGCTGGCGGCGTGGCAGGGCCGCGCCCATCCGCGCGTCGAGCGGCCGCGGATCGCGGTGTTTGCCGGCACGCACGGCGTGGCGGCGCGCGGCGTCTCGGCCTATCCGCCCGAGGTGACGCAGCAGATGGTGAAGAACTTCACCTCGGGGGGTGCGGCCATCAACCAGCTCGCCGCCGCGATCGACGCCGACCTCCGCATCTACGAACTCGACCTCGACCATCCCACAGCCGACTTCACGCAAGGGCCAGCGATGGACGAGCCGCGCACCGCCAACGCCATGGCCTACGGCATGATGGCGGCCGAGCCCGGCATCGACGTGCTGTGCCTGGGCGAGATGGGCATCGCCAACACCACGGCCGCCGCCACGCTGTGCGCCGCGCTGTTCGGCGGCACGGGCGCCGCTTGGGCCGGCCCCGGCACCGGCGTCAAAGGTGCGGCACTTGCCAACAAGATCGCCGTCATCGACGCGGCGCTGGCCCGCCACAAGGACGCCATCGCCGTGCGCGATCCGCTGACTCTCCTGGCCAGCGTCGGGGGCGAGGAGCTGGCCGCCATCGCCGGCGCCATCGTGGCCGGCCGCATGGGCCGCATCCCGGTGCTGCTCGATGGCTATGCCTGCACCGCCGCCGCCGCGGTGCTGTTCGCCGCCGACCGACGCGCGCTCGACCATTGCCTGGTCGCCCACCGCTCGGCCGAGCCCGGCCACACGCGCCTGCTCGCGGCGCTGGGCCAGCGCCCGCTGCTCGACATGGACATGCGCCTGGGCGAGGCCTCGGGTGCCGCACTCGCGGTGCCGCTCCTGAAGGCCGCAGCGGCCTGCCACAACGGCATGGCGACCTTCGCCGAAGCTGGCGTATCCTCCAGGGATGCATAGACGCACCCTTCTGGGGGCATCCCCGCTTATCGCCCTGCTGCCGGCCACCGCAGCGCTCGCCCATCCGCCGCAGACGCCTGAGGGCGCCGAAGCCCAGCGCATGATCGACGAGGTGACGGCGTTCCGCGCCCGGCTTGCCAAGGCGGTCGAGGCCAAGGACTTCGCGGCGCTGCGCGCGTCCTACGCCGACGCCTGCAGCCACACCCACGGTTCGGGGAAACTCGACAACAAGGACGCGCGCTTGGTCTCGGCGATGGCGGGCGAGCCGCTGATCGAGGCGGCGCCTGCCACGGAGTTGAGCTTCCGCGTGTTCACCGGGCCGACCGTGATCGTGACGGGCAAGAGCCCTGTTCTGAACGTGAAGGAAGGCAAGACCTACGACTTCCGCTGGGTCGCGGTCTACGTCACCGCCGTCGGCGGCTGGCAGCTTGCGGTCAGCCAGGCGACGCGGTTGCCGTAATCTTCGTCCGGACAGCGAGCAACGACTCGCCCGAGGTCAACGAACGAAGTCCGGATCGACATACAACGCATTCGCAAAGTGGACGACCGCCCCGTTTCTCCATCGGTAATTGTCGTACAAGCCACAAAAGCGAAAGCGCTTTTCTTCCAGTATCTTATGAAGATCCACGAACTGCACCATGTCCGGCGCTTCTCTCGAAAATGCGACCTCGGAGAAAACAAACCTGACTCTGTTTGCTTTCATCATTCGACTGGCGCCGCGAAGAACCTCGATTTCCCATCCCTGTACGTCCATCTTGAGGATATCGATCGCGTCGATTTCCTGTTCCGCACAAAAACTGTCTACCGTCGTTACCTGCACCGCTTCAGGCGCGTCATAGCGAAGACCGTCCGGCGCATCCGCCACAAACGTATTCCTTTCGGAATGCTCCTGGGTGTGCAGGGCCCGCGTCTCGACCGTGGCACCGAGCGCTTTCGGGATGCAGTGGACCTTCGCGCCATAGCGCTGCTTCAATATCTTGAACGACGCCTCGCTCGGCTCGAAGCAGTAGGTTCGGGTACCCGGAAAATAGCGAACGAATTCCCAGGCCGTCTGCCCGATATTCGCGCCGACATCGAAAATCACGTCGAAGTTCCGCTTCCCCGCGAAGCGTTGCATATCGTAGTTCGAATAAACGCCCGCTCTGACGTACCGCGTCAGGGGAAACAGCCGACACGACATGACGGCATGTCGAAGCCGCCAAGTTCCACTTCCGATCGAGTGGCGGATTTTCGTGGCCAAAGTCACTGGTCGCTGTCCTTGCGATGAGCCCACACGTTGTTCTCCGGTGTCGAGCCGCCGCTCCATGGCTCCCCGGTAACGCCCGCGAGCGTGAAACCTTCGCGCAACAGAAGCTCGCGGAGGCCCGCCGACGTCTCGGACATGTCATCTCCCATGGCCTCCTCGAAGATCACGTTCTCCGTATCGGCCAGGATCGGCAAGGCGCCTTTGAGGACGGCCAATTCGTAGCCCTCCACGTCAATCTTCAGCAGGCGTATTTTGCCGATCTTGTGCCGGCGCACGAGTGTCGCGAGCGTCCAGAGGGGAACTTCGAATTCGACGCCCTGGTCATGCATGCCGGTTCCCTGCAGCGTAAGCCGCGACTTGTCGAAGGGAGCCTGGTCGCAAAGCATGGCAACGCCGTCCCGATCGCCGGCGGCGCCTACGATCGTCGTGATGTTCGAGAAGCCATTGAGGGCGGCATTGATCAGGATCTTGTTGCAATTGTAGGGCTGGGGTTCCACGGCCAGAACGCGGCCTGTCGCCCCGACGGCCTGGCGGGCGAGAAGCGCGTGGTAGCCAACGTGGGCACCGACGTCGACATAGGTATCGCCCGGCCGCAGGATCTCGCGAAACAGCGCTGAAGTCCGCGGCTCCAAACCACCGTCGGTCAGAATGGAGATCTGGGCCCACTCCTGTGGGTCGAGCTGCATCAGGCAACCGTGATCCACCACGGAAACGCCCGGCGACATCAGCCGCCGCAGCAACGTCGCGATCCGGTAATGTCCGAGATAGCGCGGCAAATGCAGGGCCGCACGGTAGACACGGGACAGCATCACGATGGTCGTATCCCCCCGGTGCCTTGCCCCTGTGACGACGCCGGTTCTCATGGTGAACCGACGTCAGCCGGATGACCAGCCTGTTGGAGAGACGCCCGCCGCCGTCATCGGCTAGAGTGGAAGCGACAGCACCCCGAGGACCGCCGTGACCGACAAGTTTTCACTCCTGGCTGGCATCGCCTCCGACTGGTGGTGGGAGATGGACGCAGAGCTCAGGTTCACCTTCGTGTCGGAACGCTTCGTCGAGATCTTCGAGCTGCCGCCGTCGATCGCGCTGGGCAGGCTCTGCACCGAGGTCGTCCGTGCCGACTACGACGATCCGGTCTGGCGCGCCCATCTCGACGATCTCGCCAACCACCGGCCGTATCGCGATTTCGAGGTGACGCTGATCGATGCCAGCGGCATATCGCGGCCGATAAAGATGAGCGGAACGCCCCTGTTCGCCGCCGACGGTGCGTTCACGGGCTATATCGGGGTCGGGCACGACCTGACCGAACTGCGCCGCCAGCAGAAGGAAGCCTCCGAGCAGGCCGCGAACCTGGAGTCGATCCTCGGGAACATCGAGCAGGGCGTCGTGCTGCTGGACAGTGCGTTCAGGATCGTGGCCTGCAATCGCCGCCTGGCCGAATGGCTCGAGATCACCGACAGGGACATGCGCGGGCTGCCCTACGAGCAGTTCATCCGCGAACTCGCCGAACGCGGCGAGTATGCATACGAGGAAAAAGAAGCGGCCATCGCCGCCCGGATGAGCCGGATCCCGACGCGCGAGCGGTTCGTCACCGAACGCCGGCGCAAGGATGGGCGGATCATGTCGATAACCCTCAACCCGCTGCCGGCCGGCGGCGGGGTGATGACCTATACCGACGTGACCGAGGCGCGCACTCGCGAGGCCGAGCTGGCGCGCAGCGAGGAAAACTTCCGTCATCGCTTCCGCAACCTGCCGCTGCCGCAGTGGGTCTACAGCATCAAGAGTCTCCGGTTCCTCGAGGTCAACGATTCCGCGCTGGCGAAGTACGGCTACCGCCAGGAAGAATTCCTGGCGATGACCATCAAGGACATCCAGCCGCCGGAGGATGCCGAGAAGCTGATGTATTGGCTGGCGCCGGAGCGGATCGGCAACTTCCACACGATCGAATGGCATCACCGCTGCAAGGACGGACGGATGCTCGATGTCGAGGTCTTCGTCCGTGACGTCGATTTCGACGGCGGGCCGGCGCGGATTGCCCTGATCATCGACAACACGGCGCGCCGGCAGGCGGAGCGCCAGACCGAACGCATCATCGAGACCTCGCAGGACCTCATCCACGTCACCGACAGCTACGGCAGGTTCGTCCGGGTGAGCCCCAGCGCGACGCCGGTGCTGGGTTACCTGCCGGAAGAGTTGCTGGGCCACGGCGCCAACGAATTCATCCTTTCCCAGGATATCGAAACGGTACGCGACGCGATGCGGGCGGCACGGCAGGGGCGCGGCGGCCGCCGATTCAGATGCCGCTACATCCACAAGGACGGCCACCTGGTGTCGATGCTGTGGTCGGGCGTGTGGTCGGAAAGCGACCGCCACTACTATTTCATCGGCCGCGACATGACCGACTACGATCGCACGGAGGAGCAACTGCGACGCTCGCAGCGGATGGAGGCGATCGGCCAGCTGACCGGCGGCGTGGCGCACGATTTCAACAATATCCTCACGATCATCCTCGCCAACGTCGAGGCCCTGGAGGACGACGAGAGGCTCGACCCGCGGTTGCGCCGCCGCGTCAGTGGCATCGCCGCCGCGACCGGGCGCGCCGCCGACCTGACGCGCCAGCTGCTGGCCTATTCCCGCAAGCAGGCCTTGCGGCCGCAACGCACCGACATCAACGAGCTCGTGGCCACCACCGGCAGGCTGCTGCGCAGTGCACTGGGCGCGCGGATCGAAATCGAATCCGTCCTCGCCGACGATCTGTGGAACGCCGAGATCGACGGCGGCCAGCTCGAAGCGGCCCTGCTCAATCTCGCCGTCAACGCCCGTGACGCCATGCCGGAGGGCGGCCACCTGCTGATCGAGACGGCCAACACGACCCTGGACGAGAACTATGTCGTGCGGAACCCCGACGCCGCCGCAGGCGACTATGTGATGCTGACCGTCACCGACACCGGGACCGGCATGGCGCCCGACGTGGCCGCCCGGGCGTTCGAGCCGTTCTTCACGACCAAGGACGTCGGCAAGGGAACCGGTCTCGGCCTCAGCATGGTCTATGGCTTCATCAAGCAGTCCAACGGCCATCTCAGCCTCTACAGCGAGATCGGTCGCGGTACGTCGGTCAAACTCTTCCTGCCGCGGGCCGCCACCGAACGGCAGGCCGCGGAGACTTCACGTCGTGCGCCGATCCCGGGGGGAAGCGAACGGATACTGGTGGTCGAGGACAACGCCGAGGTTCGCGACGGTGTCGTGAGCCAGCTGCGGAGCCTGGGTTACGACGTCTCGGAAGCACCCGATGGCAGCACGGCACTCGGCATGCTGGAGGCAGCGTCGCAACCCTACGACCTGCTGCTGACCGACGTCATCATGCCCGGCACGATGAACGGCAAGGCGCTGGCCGACGAGTCGGCGCGCCGCTGGCCCGGGACGAAGATCGTGTTCATGTCGGGCTACACCGAGGACGCGGTCATCCACCATGGCCGGCTCGACGCCGGCGTCATGCTGCTCAACAAGCCGTTCGGCAAGCGCGACCTGGCGGCGATCGTCCGGCGGGCGCTCGATGGTCCCTTAAAATAGGGTGCCTTACTGCGGCTCGATGCCGGCGTCTTTCAGGGCGGTTTTCCAGATGCCGAGCTGGTCCTTCATGTAGACCGCCAGCGCCTCGGGCGTGGACGACTTCGGGATGAAGCCGTGCCGCTGCATCGCCTCCACCACCGAGGGCTTGGCGAGGGCGGCCACCATCGCCTTGTTCATCGCGGCCACGATCTCGGGCGGCAGGCCGGCGGGGCCGACCAGGGCGAACCACGGGCCGATCGGGAACGGACGCTGGCCCGCCTCCACCAGCGAGGGAAGCTCGGGCATCAGCGGGCTACGCTCGGGGAACGAGGTCGAAAGCGCGCGGAGCTTGCCCGCCTTCACTTGCGGCAACGTGGAGGTCGAGGTGCCGTTCATCAACGGAACCCGGCCCGACAGCAGGTCCGTCATGGCATCGGGCTCCGACTTGTAGCGGACCGCCTCGAGCTTGATGCCGTTGTTGCGCGCAAACATCGCCATCGAAACGAAGGCATAGGTGTTGCCCGTCGCATAGTTCATCGGCTTCGGACTGGCCTTGGCGAAGGCAATGAGTTCGGCAACGGAATTGGCCGGCACCGAGGGATGGACGACCAGGAAGAAGGTGTTGTCGCCGAGATAGGTGATGGGCGTGAAATCGGTGAGGACGTCGTAAGGCGGCTCCTTCAGCGCGTTCGGCACGACGGCGAGCGGGCTGTTGGTGCCGAACATGAAAGTGTAGCCGTCGGGCGCCGCGCGCTTCACCTCGCCGGCGGCCAGCGCCCCGTCGGCACCCGGCTTGGGAACGATGATAATGGGTTGGCCGAGCGTCTGCTCGAGCTCCTGGCCGGCGATGCGGGCCAGCGCGTCGGTGGCCGAGCCCGCGCCGAAGGGGATAACGAAGCGGATGGGTTTCGACGGATACGCCTGCGCCTGAACGCCCAGCGGCCAGAGCAAGACAGCCGCCAGCACGGCGCCGATAATCTTCAGCATGAAATCCTCCCTGCATTTTTTACTTTTTGTCCGTACGCGTAGCCCTTCCCTTTTCAATAACGAGCGATCACCTGCTCGGCGAAGTCGCGAAGATTGCGCCGCGCCTCGGCCATGGCGGGCAGCAGCGTGATCTCGCCGAGACCCATCGCCTCGCGCTCGCGCAGCATGGAAATGATCTCGTCGGGCGTGCCGACCAAGCCACCGGTGGCGCGGATCAGATCCTCGGTGATGAAACGGCGTTCCTCCGGCGGCAGGAAGGCGCAATGGCCGAGATGAATCTGCTGGTAGCGCCTGTCGGGCGGCGTCTCCATCTTCTCGGTGAAAGCGAGATATTCGTCCCACAGGTTGCGACAACGACCGGCCACGGTGCTGGTATCGCCATCCTTCTGGTAGAGTTCCCACCAATAATGCAGCGACGCGGCGGCCATCGGACCGATCTCGTCGATCACGCGGTCGGACGTCATGCTCTCGCCGGGCTTCAGCACACAGGCGTAGCCCAGCGCCGCGGTGTGGAAGTCGTCGGGCAGGACGCGGCCCACGGCGGCGGCGCCGTCCCGCATCACGTCCAGGCTCTTCTGCAGCCGCGCCCGCGTCTGGTTGTGCGAACACACTCGCCCGTCGCCGTAGGCGCCGGCCGTCTTCAGGGCCAACGGGCCATCGGCGGCGACGTATATCGGCACCGGATGGGCGACATCGATGAAGCCCTCGTCAGGGTGCAGGAAACGAATGTCGGTCCGTTCGCCGCCATCCGCCGCTCCGGGGAGGATATAATCGACCTCCTCGCCGTGCAGCAGGGCACGCAACACGCGCAGATATTCGCGGAACGCCGCAGCCTTCATCGGGTCCTTGCCCATGACGCGCATCGCGGTGTGGCCGGTGCCGATGCCGAGGAACACGCGGCCGGGAGCCAGCTTGTTGATGCTGGCAATGGAATGGGCGGTGACCGGCGCCAGGCGGACGCCCGCCACCGACACGCCGGTGCCGAGCCGGATGCGCGAGGTATTGGCCGCCGCCAGTGCCAGTACTGCATAGGCGTCGGAATAGAGCATCTGCGAATCGGCCGCCCAGGCCGCGTCGTAGCCTATCGTCTCGAGCTCGACGAACAGCTTCCAGTCGGACACCCGCGGGACGACGGTGACGCCAAATTTCACGGGGCACTCCGGTTTCAGGGCGGGCCGCCCAAGTCGAGAGCAACGGGAGCAAAGAGTCGAGTCGGATTGGCACGATTCTGGCCTTTGAGGGGGCGAGCCACCCTCAGACGCACAGGATCTCCGTCATGATCAGCCTGAAAAAGAACCTTCTCGGCGGCCTCGCCGTGCTTGCCGCCTTTTCGGCTGCGCCAGCGCTGGCGCAGGGCACGCTGCGCATCGGCATGACGGCGTCCGATGTGCCGCTCACCACCGGTCAGACCGACCAGGGCGGCGAAGGCATGCGGTTCATGGGCTACACGCTCTACGACGCGCTGATCAACTGGGACCTGTCGTCGGCCGACAAGGCCTCGTCCCTCGTCCCGGGCCTCGCCACCTCGTGGAAGGTCGACGCGGCCGACCCGACGCGCTGGGTGTTCACGCTGCGCGACGGCGTGAAGTTCCACGATGGCAGCGACTTCAAGGCCGACGCCGTGGTGTGGAACCTGGAGAAGCTGCTGAACGACAAGGCGCCGCAGTTCGATCCCAAGCAGGCAGCGCAGGGTCGCTCGCGTATTCCCGCCGTCGCTTCCTACAAGGTGATCGACGACAAGACCGTCGAGATCAAGACCAAGACGCCCGACGCGTTCCTGCCCTACCAGATCTCGTGGATCATGATGTCGAGCCCGGCACAGTGGGAGAAGGTCGGCAAGGACTGGAACAAGTTCGCCCAGACGCCCTCGGGCACCGGTCCATGGAAGCTCACAGCGTTCCAGCCGCAGACCCGCGCCGAACTCGCACCCAACAAGGACTACTGGGACAAGGCACGCGTGCCGAAGCTCGACAAGATGGTGCTGCTGCCGATCCCCGAGACCGCGACCCGCACGGCAGCGCTGCGCTCGGGCCAGGTCGACTGGATCGAGGCGCCCTCGCCCGATGCGATACCGAGCCTCGAGAAGGCCGGCCTCAAGATCGTGAGCAATGCCTATCCGCACAACTGGACCTGGCACCTCTCCTTCGCCGACGGCTCGCTGTGGAAGGACATCCGCGTACGCAAGGCGGCCAACCTCGCGGTCGACCGCGAGGGGCTGAAGGTGCTGCTGAAGGGCATGATGATCCCGGCCAAGGGCTTCCTCACCCCGGGCAGCCAGTGGTTCGGCAAACCCACGTTCGACGTGAAGTTTGACCCTGAAGCGGCCAAGAAGCTGCTGGCGGAGGCGGGCTACACCCCGGCCAAGCCGATCACGGCCAAGGTCCTGATCTCGAGCTCGGGCTCGGGCCAGATGCAGCCGCTGGCGATGAACGAATACATCCAGCAGAACCTGGCCGACGTCGGCATAAAAATCGAGTTCGAGGTCGCCGAGTGGAACACGCTGATCAACCTGTGGCGGGCCGGCGCGAAATCCGACCTCGGCAAGGGCGCGAGCGCCCTCAACTTCAGCTACTTCATCCAGGACCCGTTCACCGCCTTCATCCGCCATCTCGATTCCAAGCTGGTGGCACCCAACGGCACGAACTGGGGCCTCTACCAGGACCCGGGCATGGACGCGCTGCTCGAGAAGGCGCGCACCACCTTCGAAGCCAAGGCGCAGGATGAGGTGCTGCGGCAGGTCCACGAGAAGATCGTCGACGATGCACTGTTCCTGTTCGTGACCCATGACGTGGCGCCGCGCGCCATGTCGCCCAAGGTGACGGGCTTCGTGCAGGCGCAGAACTGGTTCCAGGACTTCTCGCCGATCACGATGAAGTAAGGTAATCGGAGCCAGCCGCTTGGGCTGGAGGGGTATCGTGACCGTCAACAAGGCGCATCGGGAATTCCACACGCTCGACATGGCGGGCGGCTGGGAAGCGCCCGAGGGCTACCCGCCCGGCGTGCAGCAGAAGATCATCTCGGGGGCGCTCGACGAGGCAGGCAGCAGCGGTACACGAACCCGGTTGCTGCGCTTCGCGCCCGGGACGCATACGACGGCGCCGATCTGGCACAACTACTGGGAAGAGGTTTACGTGCTGTCCGGCGAGTTCATCGTCGGCAGCGACGAGAACGGTCGGGGCGGCGAGAAATTCCCGGCCAACACCTATGCCTGCCGCCCCCCGTTGGCCGTCCATGGGCCGTTCAGCTCAGAGACCGGCTGCCTGCTGCTTGAATTCCACTACTTCGACCCGGCCTGACGCAATTCCCCGAACAACCTGAGGCAGCCCGCTTCAATCAAGTCGAGGGCGCGTTGGTAGTCTTGCGCCGTGCCGTCGTAGGGATCGACGATGTCCTGTGCCGTGAGCATCCGGGATCGCCCCGTGAGGCCCGAAGGAGCAAGCGCGCGCATCGCGGCCAGATGCGCCTCTGCCATCGCCAGCGGGTGGGTGGCTCGTGCGAGATCGTCGGCCGTCAACGGACGTGACCGATGCCCCGCAATGTCATGGCCACGACGGGCAGCAGCTTCGACAGCAAGCAGGCTGGCCGGCTGGCCCGCCACACGCACGGTCGTGCCGGCGGAATCGATCTCGAAAGCATGCTCCAGGCCAGCGTTCCGCACGAGGGAGCGCATCACGCCCGCGGCCATCGGCGAACGGCAGGTGTTGCCGGTGCAGACGAAGAGAATGTCGATCGTCGTTGTGACGGTCATCGTTGAGGCTCCGTCCCCATCCATACACGCCGACGAGCGGGCTGGAGAGACCTAGTTCGATATGCGGGTGGTGAATTCACGGGAAGGCTGTGCATCGGCCACGTCGCGCCGGACAAAGGCCAGGGTCTCGCGCACGCGGGGATGGTTCGGCAGAAGCCTTTGCGCACGATCCCAATCCGCCGCGGCGAGGCCAGCCTCACGGCCCGCCATGGCGCGTGCCGGGTAGCGGTTGGGATAGGCCCAGCCGAGACGCGGATCGAGTCGGATCGCGGCGCTATAGTCGGCGATCGCCTGGTCGTGTTCGCCGCGCGTGAAGCGGGCGTAGCCGCGATTGTGACGGGCCAGTGCGTAGCCGGGCTCGATCACGAGGGCTTGGCGAGATCGCGGATCGCGCCGGCAGAATCGCCATCGCCAACCATGATCGCCGCCTGCTGCCACGGCTGGGCGCCGGCCGGCATCGAGGGAAGGAAGGCGGCCAAAGCCGGCAACAGGCTGGCCACCGGCAGGCAGGCGCGCGGGGCGGCCAAGCGGCGGGTGGCAAGGGCTCGAAGCATGGCGTCCTCCTGGTCGGCCAACCCAGGGTGATCGCCGCCGCTATCCGGAGAATTGCTCCGCCGCGCCGTTTGGTTTCGTCGGTTGCGGCAAGCCGCGCCCTCGGATGGCAGAGCTTTTGCAGATAAGCTCACCTGACCCGACACATCTTGCGAGCGCCGAGACATGGCAAAAAATCAATTCCACCTCGCCTGGTTCCTGTCGCAGGGCTATGGCCCCAAGACTTGGCGCTCGGCCTGGCCCGGCGCCGACCTCAACCGCTGGATGATGCCCGACCTGTTCATCGACCTCGCCAAAGGCATGGAGCGGGCCTGCTTCGACTACATGATCATCGAGGATTCCTCGAACGTGCCCTACACCTACAAGGGCAGCCACGACACCTACCTGAAATACGCCGCCTCCACGCCCAAGCTCGATCCGGCGGTGCTAGTGTCCTACCTCGCGCAGCAGACGCAGTATCTCGGCCTGGTGCCGACGCTCTCTGTCAGCGAATACCCGCCCTACCTGCTGGCGCGGCTGGTCAACACACTCGACCACGTGACGGAGGGGCGGATCGGCTGGAACTGCGTCACCGGCAGCAACGATGGCGCGGCGCAAAACTACGGGCGCGACAAGCATTATCCGCACGACGAGCGCTACGACATCGCCGACGAGTTCGCCGACCTGGTGACCAAGTTGTGGGAGGCCTGGGAGCCCGACGCCGTCGTGCTCGATCCGGCGAACCACATGTTCGCCGACGGATCGAAAGTCCATCCGGTCAATCACGAGGGCAAGTACTTCAGGTGCCGCGGGCCGATCAACGCGCCGCGCTCGCCGCAGGGCCGCGTGCCGATCTGCCAGGCCGGCGGCTCGCCGCGCGGCCAGCAGTTCGCCTCGCGCTGGGCCGACACGATCATAACCGAAGGCGGCGGCAGCATCGCCAACATGAAGGCCTATCGCGACGACGTGCGCCGCCGCGCCGTCGAGATCGGGCGCAATCCCGACGACATCAAGGTGCTGTTCCTCGCCCATCCGATCGTCGACGTCACCATGGAGGCAGCACTGGAGCGCAAGCGCCTGGAACAGGCGCAGGCACTCGAGCACATGGACATGCAGCTCTCCAGCATGTCGCGGCTGACCGGCATCGATTTCTCCAAATTCCCCTTCGACGAGCCGCTGCCGGAGGGACTGACCACCAACGGGCACCAGTCCTCGCTCGCCAAGTGGATCGGCAAGACGCCGCGCGCGATCGTGACCAACTGGGCCACCAAGTCGGGCATCGACTTCACCGGCACCAGCGACCACGTGGCCGGCCTGATGCAGGAGATCATGGAAGAGGTGGGCGGCGACGGCTTTCTGATCTTCAACGGCTACTTCGACCGCCGCTATATCATGGAAGTATGCGAGGGGCTGGTGCCGGAGCTGCAGCGTCGCGGTCTCACGCGCAAGGCCTATGCCCACAAGACCCTGCGCGAAAACCTGCTGGAGTTCTAGCCATGGCCAACGACGAGCGGGACAAGATCGGCGGCAGCATCCGCGCCCGCCTGCCCTACGTGCCGATCGACAAGCGGCCACCGCTCAGGCTCCCCGGCGATGCGCGCGTGGCGGTGTGGACGATCGTCAATGTCGAGAACTGGAGCCCGACGGGCGCGATGCCGCGCGCCGTCCTGCCGCCACCGATGGGACAGCCGCTGCTGCCCGACGTGCCCAACTGGGCGTGGCACGAGTACGGCATGCGCGTGGGCTTCTGGCGCTTTCTCGAAGTTCTGGCCAGCCGCAGGCTCAAGGCGACCTTCGCCGTGAACGGCACCGCCTGCAGTCTCTATCGCGAGGCCTGCGAAGCGGCGCGCGATGCCGGCTGGGACTTCATGGGCCACGGCTTCGTGCAGAAGCCGATGCACCGGGTCGACGACCAGCGGGCAGCGATTGCCGATACCATCGCCGCAATAAAAGATTTCACCGGCAAGCCGCCGCGTGGCTGGGAGAGCCCCGGCCTCACCGAGACCGACGAGACGCTCGACCTGCTGGCCGAGGCCGGCATCGAGTATGTCGCCGACTGGGTGCTCGACGAGCAGCCGGTTTCACTGAAGACGCGGGCGGGCGAGATCGTGTCGGTGCCCTACACGGTCGAGATCAACGACGTCGTCATCAGCGCCGTGCAGCAGCAGCCCTCGGACGAGATCCTGCGCCGCGGCCGCGACCAGTTCGACCGCCTCTATCTCGACGGCGCCAAGGCGCCGCGGGTGATGGCGATCTCGATCCACCCCTATCTCACCGGCGTGCCGCACCGGATCAAATATCTGGAAATGCTGTACGACCATATCCTCGGCCACAGCGGCGTGGTGATGTGGACCGGCGCCGAGATCCTCGACTGGTATCGCACGCAACCCAGAGCCTGACGGCGAGCGCAGATGCTCGCGCTGTCTACTTCTTCGCGCCCGGCAGGAAATCGTCGAGCGGCACGCCGAAGCTGTTGAGCGCCCACGAGACGAGATTGTACTGGCCGATGGTGAAGACCACGTCCATGAGCTGCTCGGTCGAGTACTTCTTGGAGAGCACCGCCCAGGTGGCGTCGGAGACGACGGAATTCTCGTGGAGATCGTCGGCGGCCTGCATCAGCGCCGCCTCGTGCTCGCTCCACGCGCCCGTGGGACCCTTCTTGACATTCTCGACGTCGGCATCGGAGACGCCGCCCTTCCTGGCGATCAACTCGTGCTGGGCGAATTCATATTCGGCCTGGTTCAGCCAGCCGATGCGCAGGATGAGAAGCTCGCGGTCGCGGAACGCCAGGGTCTGCTTGCCGAGCACATGACCGGCAAACGGCGTCCAGCGCTTCACCAGCTTGGGGTGATGGGCCAACACCTTGAAGATATTGAAGATCTGGCCGTTCATCGCGTTCTTCTCGACGGTCTCGCGATCCTCGGTGGTCATGGTGGCGAGGTCGCGCATCGGAATGCGCTGCTTGCGCTTGATCATCGTCATTTCTCCCGTTTCGGTCCCGATGTGGACTAGCGCCCGGCCGCCGCAGCGACAAGGCACAGGCGTCTCGGCCTATCGCTTCGCGGCTTTCCGCCAGGCCGCGAAGTCGGCCAGGGTCTTGTCGTCGGTCGCGGGATAGAGGCCGAAGATGCCGCGGCCCTTGCGGACTTCCTCGGTGACGAAATCCTCGAACGCCGTCATCTCGAAGGCCTCTTCCGTGACCTCGTCGGCGATATGGGCCGGGATAACGATGACGCCGTCGCTGTCGCCCAGGATCACGTCGCCGGGAAAGACCGGGGCGTCGCCACAGCCGATCGGCACGTTGATATCGATCGCCTGATGAAGCGTGAGGTTGGTGGGCGCGCTGGGGCGGTGGTGATAGGCCGGGAAGCCTGTTTTGCCGATCTCGGCCGAATCGCGAAAGCCGCCGTCGGTCACCACGCCCGCCACGCCACGCTTCATGAGACGCGTCACCAGGATCGCGCCCGCCGAGGCTGCCCGCGCATCCTTGCGGCTGTCCATCACCAGCACCGCGCCGGGCGGACAATCCTCGACCGCTTTGCGCTGCGGATGGCTGCGGTCGCGGAACACGCTGAGCTGATTGAGATCCTCGCGCGCCGGCATGTAGCGGAGCGTGAAAGCCTCGCCGACCAGCACGGGCTGGTCGGGCGACAGCGGATGGACGTCCTGGACGAATTGGGTGCGAAAGCCACGCTTGAACAGCGCGGTCGCCACCGTGGCGGTGCTGATGGTCGCGAGCTTGGCGCGGGTCGCCGGTTTGAGCACCGTCATGATGTCACTCCCCTTCTCATCGTCGCTGCGGCGACGCCAGCAGCTCGCTTCCGGACAGCGCCCGGCCGGCATTCGCATCCAGGATAATGGCGCCGAGGTCCGCGAGCTTGGCGAAAAAATTGGGAAATGTCTTGCGCACGCAGTCTGGCTTGCGCAGCCGGATTCCGGGCACGCGCAGGCCAAGCATGCCGAAGCACATAGCGATGCGATGATCGTTGTAGGTCGCGATCTCGGCCCCGTTCAGCGGGCCGGGATGGACGGTGAGCGTGTCGCCGCTCTCCTCGACGCGCGCGCCGCATTTGGTGAGCTCGGTGCGGAGCGCCGCGACGCGCTCGCATTCCTGGACCCTGAGGCGCCCGAGATCGGTGAATTGCGTCGCCGTCGGCGCAAAGGGCGCGAGCACGATGGCGGTCATGATGCTGTCTGCCAGGTCGGATTGGCGGGAATAGGCCGGGCGCCACGGGCGATGCGCGATCAGGTCGAGGAATTTCTGGTCGGCCTGCATGCCACTCCTGGGAACGGGCATGACCGTGACGCGGCTGCCGGCATCGCGCAGAAGCCAATCCGCCCCCCAGAAGTAGCTGGCGCCTGACGCATCCGCCTCGATGTCGTAGACGCCGCCGTTGAATGGAAAGTCGGCCACCAGGCGTCGCGTCATGTCGACATAGGGCAGCTCGTCCTCGTTGGCGCCCGTGACGCCCACCGTCCAGCCACCGACGCCGGCGCAGAGGAGCAACGCCGAGGCAAACTGCGAGCTTTCCTCGACGCTGACGCTGCAGGCAGCACCCGGGCGAGGGCCGGTGCCGTGAACGACGGCGGGCAGCCGGTCGTTGGGCGTGTCGACCTGATAGCCAAGCCCGCGCAATGCCTTGATCAGGGCGGCTTGCGGTCGCTCGTGCATGCGGGCGATGCCGCTCACCCGGAAGCTGCCGTGGCCGAGGCAGAGGAGAGGTGGCAGGAAGCGCGCAGCCGTGCCGGCATTCTCGACGAAGAGCTCGAGCGGTCGCTCGGGCGTGCCGGCGTTGGGGATCCTGCCGCCGCCGCCGTCGACCGTGAGGGTGCGGTTCGCCGGTTCGGCCGGATCGTCGGCGACGCGGATGCCGAACCCCAGCCGTTCGAGGCACTCCACCATCGCCTGCGTATCCTCGCTCCACAGGGCACCGCGCAGGACCACGGGGCCACTGGCAAGAGCGGCAAGGATCAGGGCACGATTGGTCAGACTCTTTGAGCCCGGCAGGACGACAGTCGCCTCCGTCCGTTGACCGGGCGGAACGATCTCGATGATGTCAGGCAGCATGAAGCGGCTGGACCGGCTCAATAAATCGACGGCTCGGGCACCGGGGCACCGAACGACGTCTCCAGGAAGTCGAAGTCGCAGCCCTCGTTGGCCTGCTTGATGTGGCGGGTGAACATCCAGCCGTAGCCGCGTTCGTAGCGTGGCTCGGGCTTCTTCCAGGCGGCGCGGCGCCTGGCCAGTTCCTCGTCGGACACATTCATGTCGATCGTGCGCTTGTCGACATCGAGCGAGATCATGTCTCCGGTACGGACCAGCGCCAGCGGCCCACCGATGTAGGATTCCGGCGAGACATGCAGGATGCAGGCGCCATAGCTGGTGCCACTCATGCGGCTGTCCGAGAGCCGCACCATGTCGCGCACGCCCTGCTTCACCAGCTTCTTCGGGATCGGCAGCATGCCCCACTCCGGCATGCCCGGCCCACCTTGCGGGCCGGCGTTGCGCAGGATCAGCACCGTGTCTTCCGTGACATCGAGGTCGTCACGGTCGATGGCCTCCTTCATCGAGGGATAGTCGTCGAACACCAGCGCCGGGCCGGTGTGCTTCAGGAATTTCGGCGCGCAAGCCGAAGGCTTGATCACGCAGCCATCGGGCGCGAGGTTGCCCTTCAGCACGGCGAGCGCACCCTCGGCATAGATCGGGTTCTTCACTGTGCGGATGACATCGTCGTTGTAGATCTCGGCGCCGGCGACATTCTCGCCCAACGTCTTGCCGGTGACGGTCATCGCCCCGAGATGCAGGTGATCGCGGATCTGTTCCAGCAGGCCGGGCAGGCCGCCGGCATAGAAGAAGTCCTCCATCAGATATTTGTCGCCGCTCGGGCGGATGTTGGCGATGACGGGCACCTTGCGGCTGGCGCGCTCGAAATCGTCGAGACCGACGTCCTGACCGGCGCGACGCGCCATCGCGATCAGGTGGATGATGGCGTTGGTCGAACAGCCCACGGCCATGGCCACGGTGACGGCGTTCAGGAACGCCTCCTTGGTCAGGATTTTCTCGGGCGTCAGGTCTTCCCAGACCATCTCGACGATGCGGCGGCCCGACTCGGCGCTCATGCGGATATGGTTGGCGTCGGCCGCCGGGATCGACGAGGCGCCGGGCAGCGTCATGCCCAGTGTCTCGGCCATCGCCATCATGGTGGCGGCCGTGCCCATGGTCATGCAGGTGCCGTAGCTCCGCGCGATACCCGCTTCGACATCGACCCAGTCGTCATCCGAGATCTTGCCGGCGCGGCGTTCGTCCCAGTATTTCCAGGCATCGGAGCCCGAGCCCAGCACCTTGCCCTTCCAGTTGCCGCGCAGCATCGGCCCGGCCGGCAGGTAGATCGCGGGCAGGCCCATGCTGATGGCGCCCAGCAGCAGCGCCGGCGTGGTCTTGTCGCAGCCCCCCATCAGCACGACACCATCGACGGGATGGCCGCGCAAAAGCTCCTCGGCATCCATCGCCAGCAGGTTGCGATAGAGCATGGTGGTGGGCTTCAGAAAGCTTTCCGACAGCGACAGCGCCGGCAGTTCCATCGGAAAGCCGCCGGCCTGCAGGACGCCGCGTTTCACGTCGTCGACGCGGGTCTTGAAATGCATGTGGCAGGGCTGGGCGTCCGACCACGTGTTCAAGATGGCGATGACCGGCCGGCCGGCCCATTCCTCCGGCGCGTAGCCCATCTGCATGGCGCGCGAGCGATGGCCGAAGGCGCGCAGATCGTCTGGTGCGAACCAGCGCGCGCTGCGCAGATCAGCGGGATTCTTTCTCGTGGTGCCGGTCATTGGATCGCCCTCCGGCACGGAGGGAATACGTTAGCGCTTCCGAGGTCAAGCTATGGGCACCGCACCTCGACCGCCGGCGGCGGCTGCAGGCGCGCCGCGGCCAGCTTGGCATGGCCGGGTGTCGTGAATTGCACGCCATCCAGTTCGAAGAACCGGCGCGTGAAGGCGTGGAAGCGAAAGGCATTGCCTTCCCTGAGGACGATACCTGCAGGCTCGCCCCAGACTTCGACGACGAAGGGTTCGGACATGGTGTTCTCCCTGGTCAAACCTGAGATGGTGCCACTCCAGCGATCCGGCAATGGTAGCGCCGACAAAAGTAGTCATTGGCGAATCTTCCTCGACGCGCAGCAGAGACCCGGCATGCGGCATCAATATGGCGAAAGATTTTTTCAGGATTGATGGTGACGCTCTGTCACGGAAGAGACACTAATGTTCAACCTTCTAGTGTGACCTCGACGTGATCATGACCCTGACACGTTCCGCATTCCTCGGGATCGCCGGCGCGGCCGTGTTGGCCGCCGGGCGAAGCGTTGCGCAAACAGCTCCAGGAGCACGCATGCACCAACGCAAGATTCCGTCGAACGGCGAGTTGCTGCCCGTCATCGGCTGCGGCACCTGGCGAACCTTCGACGTCGGCGCCAGGCCGGCGGATCGCGCGCCGCTGGCCGAAGTATTGCGCGTCCTGTTCGATGCTGGCGGATCGGTGATCGACACCTCGCCGATGTACGGCGCTGCCGAGGCCGTGGTCGGCGACTTGCTGGCCGCGGCGGGAACGCGCGACAAGGCGTTCATTGCCACCAAGGTCTGGACCTCCGGCCGCGACAGCGGCGTCGCCCAGATGCGCCAGTCGATGCGGCTGCTCAAGACCGATCGCATCGACCTGATGCAGATCCACAATCTCGTCGATTGGCGGGCGCATCTGCCGACTCTGCGCGCCTGGAAGGCCGAGGGCCGCATCCGACTGCTGGGCATCACCCACTACACACAAAGCGCCCACGACGAGCTCGAGGCGGTGCTGCGTGCCGAGAAGTGGGACTTCGTGCAGCTCAACTACGCCCTCGACGACCGCGCCGTCGAAAGCCGGCTGTTGCCGCTTGCCGCCGAGCGCGGCACGGCAGTGCTGGTGAATCAGCCTTTTGGCGGCGGCGGACTGTTGCGCAAGCTGCTCGGCCGCAAGCTGCCGGATTGGGCCGCCGAGGTCGGCTGTACGAGTTGGGCCCAGCTTCTGCTGAAGTTTGTTCTCGCGAACCCGGCCGTCACCTGTGCCATCCCCGGCACCGGCAAGCCCGAGCACATGAAGGACAACGTCCAGGCCAGCCTCGGCGCCTACCCCGACGCCGCGATGCTGAAGAGGATGGTGGCCGAGATCGGCGTCTAG
>JAQSDW010000168.1 GCA_029946105.1 Reyranella sp.
TTCACAGTCTCTCCAGTGGCGCGCTCCTATGAAAGCAAGGCGGTAGCCTTCGCCAGTGGCACCGGGGCATCGTCGAGCAGGAGGTTCATCGCTTCTTCCTCCCACGGCGATTCGTTGAGCGACAGCGGGTCCTGCGGCTGCAGGCGATGTTCGATCACCAGGCGCGACAGCAGCAGGCGGCGGGCGTCGCCACCTTGGGCGCCGAGCGTGGCGCCTTCCCAGGCGAGCAGCGCCGCCGTCGTGGCGTGATAGAGCGCACCGGCGGCCATGCGCGAGCGCTTCTCGTGTTTGGGATCGGAGGCGACCGCTTCGGCGAAGCGTTCGACTCGGTCGAGCGTGGCGCCCAGCAGGCCCTTGTATTGGCCGGGCAGCGCGCCGCTTGCTTCGTACTTCGTCTTGAGCGCGGCGCTCAGTGTCTTGTGGCCGCCCGACTTGCCCACCGCGCGCTGCACCACGTCGAGGGCGTTGATGTTGGAGGTGCCCTCCCACAGCGTGCCGATCTGGGCATCGCGCACCAGGCGCGGCGTCACCCATTCCTCGATGTAGCCGATGCCGCCCCGGACCTCGAGGGCGGCGCTGGCGACCGGGATGTTGTCGCGGCAGGCGCGAAACTTGTAGACCGGCGTCAGGATGCGCAGCAGGTTTGCCGCCTCTTTATCGCCCTTGTCGGCCTTGCCCATCGTGTCGGCGGAGAAGGCGTACATGGAAAGCGCCTGCTCGGTCGGCAGCATGATCTTCATGAGCTGGCGGCGCAGCAGCGGGTACTCGGAAGTTGGCTTGCCGAAGGCGCGGCGGCCGCGCGCGGCGGCCAGCGCCTCGTTGAGGCAGCGGCGCATCATCGAGGCGGCGCGCACGCCGTGGCTGAGCCGCGACAGGTTCACCTGCTCCATCATCTGCTTGAAGCCGAGCTCGGCGTCGCCCACCAGGTAGGCCGTGGCGCCGTCGAGGACGATCTCGCCCGAGGCCATCGAGCGCGTGCCGAGCTTGTCCTTCAGCCGCACGATCCGGTAGCTGTTGCGGCTCCCGTCCTCGAGGCGCCGCGGCATGGCGAACATGCCGAGCCCGCGCGTGCCGGGAGCTGCGCCACGCGGCCGCGCCAGCAGCACGACCACGTCGGCGTCGGCGTGGCTGCAAAACCATTTCTGGCCATGCAGCTTCCAGCGCTCGACGCCGTCGGCGCCGACACCCACGCGCTCGGCCTCGGTCTCGATCGCGCCGACGTCCGAGCCGCCGGCCTTCTCGGTCATGAACTGCGTGCCCTTCAGCATCGTTTCAGGGTCCTGGCTCAGCAGCCGGTCGAGCAGCAGCTTCTTCAGCGCGTCGGAGCCGTAGCGCTTGATGATGAAGTTGGAGGTGTCCGAGACCGATACCGGGCACATCAGGCCGAACTCGCCCTGCACGAAGAGATAGGTGATGCCGTACTTCACCAGCGGATGCGCGGGCGCCGTCATGCCGAGCACGCCGGCGCGGTGGCTCATGGCGTGCATGCCGAAGTCCTCGAACGCGATCTTCTCCATCGCGCGGTAGGAGGGATGGTAGTCGATCCAGTCTTCGTCCCGCCCAAATCTGTCGCGCGGCTGCAGCACCGGCGGGTGCTTGTCGGCCGTCATGGCGAGGTCGTCGAGCCGGTTGCCGGCCAATTCGCCCAGGCGCTGGAAGTGAGGCGCCATGGCCGCGCGCAGTCCGGGCTCCATGTAGAGCGACATCAGGTCCTGGAACTGCCGGTCGATAGCATAGAAGTTCTGGCCATGGACATCGGGGGCGATGTGGTGCGCGCCGTGCGGCCCTTCGTTCGTGCCGCGGGCGCGGTTGGCCATCATGTCGGGCATGCGTCTCTCCTCTGCTTCAGTCTTCTTCTTCTTTTACCAGCCACCGGGCTTCCAGCCTTCGGCCAGGATGCGTTCGACATAGGGTGGCACGATGCGCGTGGCGGGGCCGTAGATATGTTCCTGGAACAGCGGCTGGTTTTCGGTCGGTTCGAGATTGAGCTCCGCGGTACGCACGCGGGCCCGGCGGCGGACGTGCAACACGAACCCCGCGGCCGGGTAGACCTGGCCGGAAGTGCCGATGGCGATGAACAGGCCGCATTTATCGAGTGCGGCGTAGATCTCGTCGAGATGCATCGGCTGCTCGCCGAACCAGACGATGTTGGGGCGCAATTCGCCGACCGTACCGCACTTCGGGCAGACGGAGTCCGGCGACAGGTCTGAATCGGAGGCGAACACCGTGCTGCAGTTCATGCAGCGCACCTCGCCCTCGCGGCCGTGCATATGGATGACGTTCTTCGATCCCGCCATCTCGTGCAGCGGGTCGATGTTCTGGGTCACGATGGTGACCTCGCCGCCGTATTTCGCCTCGAGCCGGGCCAGCGCATCGTGGGCGGCGTTGGGCGCGACCCGGGCGGCGCGGAACAGGCCGCGCGCCTCGTTGTAGAAATCGAGCACCTTCTTCTTGTCGCGGTGCCAGCCTTCGAGGGTGGCCACGTCCTCCAGATTGACGCGGTTCCACAATCCGTCGGGGTCGCGGAAAGTGTCGATGCCGCTTTCCTTGGAAATGCCGGCCCCGGTCAGCACCACGATGCCGGGCGGGAAATAGTCCTGATGCATGTTGCGAAATCTAGCGCCGTGTTAATGTGAGGGCCATGACCACCAAGGTCCTCTTCGTTTGCACCGCGAACCTCTGCCGCTCGCCGATGGCCGAAGGCGTGTTCCGCGCCCTGGCCGAGCGCGCCGGTGTGGCGGAAGGGTTCGAGATCGCATCGGCCGGGACGTCGGACGCCTATGTCGGCCGGTCGCCGGCACCGGAGGCGATCGAGGTCGCCGCGAGCCGCGGTTACGACATTTCGGGCATCCGCTCGCGGCAGGTGGTAGCCGACGACATCGCCCACTTCGACTATCCGCTGGCGATGGACGGCAGCCATCTCGTGGCGATGCGCTGGCTCGCGCCACGCGCCCTCGTCGGCAAGCCCAAGCTGTTCCTGAGCTTCGGGCCGCCGCTGGGGATCACCGACGTGGCCGATCCCATCGGCGGTCCGAAGGACGGCTTCGAACGCGCCCTCAGCCTCATCGAGGCGGGCTGCAAGGGCCTGCTCGCGCGCCTGTCGCCGACGGTCAAAAGGGCCATTTGAGGCCGAGTTCACCAAACCGGTTCAGCACGTTGAAGGTGAGCCGCGACACGTCGTTGTCGAACTTGTTGTGGGGCAGGCTGCCGCAATAGGTGATCGAGCCGACCGAGAACACCGCGCCGCCGGCGGGTTTCTCGATATAGGTCATGTCGGCACGGATCAGCTCTTCCAGCGTCTCGCCCGTGATCGTCGTGTCGAAGCCCAGGCGCTCTTCGTGCACCACGACGAAGTTCTTGCGGTCGTGGCCTTCCGAGGAGGCCAGCACCACGGCGTTGAGCGGACTGCCCAGCCGATAATCGAGCCGGTCGAGCTCGAAGCCCGCAGCCCCGCCGCCCGAGTAGCCGAAGCCGCCGAACAGCTCGTCCTTCACGCCCTCGAACACCCAGGCGTGGGTGTTGTCGCGCGCCGCCGGCGCCTGGCGATAGGCGTCGCCCCAGAAGGTGCCCTGGCTGGAGAAGCCGATGCCGCACAGGAGATTGGGCGGCCGGTCGCTGCGCCGCCACAGCCCGCCGTAGTTGCCGTCGAACGAATGGTAATATTCGCCGGGCTCGGCAGCCCACAGGCGGATGCCGCCCTCGGTGCGCCTAAGCTCGATGGCGCCGGGCACCTTTTCCGACAGCGCCACGCGCCAGTAGAAGCCGTTGCCGCCGAGATACATCAGCCGCCCGCCGGTCTCGGTGTAGGTCTGCAGCGCATCGAGCGTATTTGCGGTGTGATATTCCGGATGCGTGCCGGTCACCACGACCTTGTAGGAGGCCAGCAGCTCGGGGCCCTTCTCGTCGAGATCGTGGTCGGTGACGACGTCGAAGGCCACGCCCATGCGATCGAGCCAGCCGGTGAGATGCGTGTCGGCCGGCAGGTGGCGCAGGCCCGAGCCGCGCGGATCGTTGTAGGACAGGAAGTTCGGCCGCCAGGTGAGCAATGGGCGCAGGCGCGAGGAATAGGCGACGCCAGATCCGTCGCGATGGACGTTGTAGGTCGATAGGCCGTACTCGCGATGATCGGCAGGATGCCAGGCCGAGGATTTCCAGTCGGCCATGCGCTGGCGGAACGCCTCATCATAGGAGGGCCGCGCGAAGTTCGAATAGACCTGATAGGTGAAAGTCGCGGCGATGTAGCAGACCTTGGCCTGCGGCTTGCCGACCTGGGGCCGCACGAAGAACGGGATGATGTCGCGGTGGGTGCCGCAGCTCAGCTGGATGCCGTAGACGCCGCTGCGCATGTCTTTGGGAATGGTGAAGTCGAAATCGTCGGCCCAGCCGCAATCGTGCAGATCGTCGTCATGGAAGTGGATGGCGGCATAGTGGTGCGGCGCCTTGGTCCAGTCGCGCTCGGTGCCGTTCCAGGCCGAGCCCTTCATGGCGCGGGTCGGCAGGTTGATCAGCTTGCCGTGCAGGACATTGGGGCCCGTGTCCTCGATCTCCATCGAGTCCATGCGGCGGGTGAAGTCCCAGGCGGCAAGGCCCGAGATCGCCGGCGCCTCGATCTTGCCATTGAAGCAGCGTGCCGCCGGCCGGTCTTTGGCCTGTTCGGCGCCGATCAGCACCGGCCGCGCGGCGTCGAACGCCAGCGGCAGGGTCGCAACCGTTTCGGCCTCGCCCTCGTCGTCGGTGGCATGGGCGCGGCGCAACGGCTGCTGGCCGACGCGGAGCGTTCCGGTGCGCGGATCGGCGCTCGCCCACACGCGATACCAGGTGTGAGGACGGAGCCGCTTGCCGACGACGACGCGCTCGCCGCCCACTTCCAGTGCCATGCCTTCAGGAGTCAGGACCAGCGCAAAGCCGGTGCCGCTTTCTGCATCGCGGCGCGACAGCACCGTCTGCGGCCCGTCGTCCGGCAAGGTCGGCCAGATCGTCGCCTCGACCATGAGGCCGCCCGGCAGTTTCAGCGCCGCGGCGCCCTCGACCAGCCCATAGGAGCCCGTCCAGGCGTGCTGGACGCGCGAGGCGAAACGACCGTCGAACAGTTCCGACATGTCTTCGTATTTGGGCGGCGGTCCGCCGGGGTTGGGATCGCCGCGGACGATCCTCACCAGCGTGGCGTTGTAGGGATTGGGGCCGGCACTCGAAATCTTGAAGGAGATCTTCTCTCCCACGCGCACGGAAATCTTGTCGGCGTAGCCGGTCAGCGATGCGGTCACGATTGAGTCCTCGTCGTTCGCCGATATAGTCGCCCGAATCCAAGGAGGAATGCCATGACCAAGATCAACCGGCGGCGAGTGTTTGTTGCCGCAGCCGGCGCTCTCGCCGCCCCGATGCTGGCGCGGTACGGCTGGGCGCAAGGTGCCTATCCCGGCGGCAAGACTGTGCGCGTCGTCGTGCCGTTCGCGGCCGGCGGCACCACCGACCTGCTGGGCCGGATCGTGGCGCAGATCCTGACCGAAGCGCTCGGCGGCACCTTCGTGGTCGACAACAAGACCGGGGCCGGCGGCAACGTCGGCGCCGAGCTTGTCGCCAAGTCGCCGCCCGACGGCATGACCTTGCTGCTGGGCACGACCGGCACCGCGGTCACCAACCAGTATCTCTACAAGACCATGCCCTACGACAGCGTGAAGAGCTTCGCGCCCGTGGCCCTTGTCGGCGAGGTGGCCAACGTGCTGGCGGTGCATCCGAGCTTTCCGGCCAAGACGCTCAAGGAATTCGTCGACTACTGCAAGGCGCAGGGCCCCAACAAGGTGAGCTTCGGGTCGCCCGCGGTCGGCGGCACCGGGCACCTCGCAATGGAGTACCTGTCGGCGCTGGCCGGCATCAAGCTCGAGCATGTCGTCTATCGCGGCAGCTCGCTGGTGATGAAGGACCTGCTGGCTGGCCACATCCTCACCACCATGGACAACCTGCCGCCCTACCTGCAGCACATCCAGTCGGGCGCGTTGCGGGCGCTGGCGGTCAGCTCGGCCAAGCGCTGGTTCGCCGCATCAGAGGTGCCGACCGTGGCGGAGCAGGGCTATCCCGGCTTCGATGCCGCGCCCTGGTGGTATGTTGCAGCACCCGCCGGGACGCCGCCCGAGATCGTCGTCAAGCTCTCGGAGGAGATCGTGAAGGGCGTGAAGTCCGAGGCGATGGTCAAGAAGATCCGTGACGCCGGCGCCTCGGAGCTGCCGGGCGGCGCCGAAGCGCTCACCAAGCACATGGTCACCGAGAACGTGAAATGGAAGAAGGTGATCGACGCCGCCAAACTGGAGCCGCAATGACGCGCGACGAGCTCAAGGGGAAAATCCAGACCGTCCTCGGGCCGATCGCGCCCGAGGCGCTGGGACGGACGCTGATGCACGAGCACGTGCTCTGCGACATCCGCCCACCGACGACGCGCGGCGACAACGACCTCGGGCCGGAGATCACGCTGGAGAATGTCTGGCAGATCAACCATGGCCACGGCATCAAGCGGGCGGGCCGCAAGTACATGCTCGACCTCGAGGACATCGCCACGCGCGAGGTCCGCATGATGAAGCACGACGGTGGCGATGCCATCGTCGAGCTCACCTGTGGCGGCCTCTCGCCCGACCCGAAGGGATTGCAGCGCATCGCCGCCGGGACGGGCGTTCACCTGATCATGGGCTGCGGCTACTACGTCAACGACTACCAGGACGCCCGGAATCAAGATCGTACGGTTGACGACTTCGCCGCCGAAATGACCGGCCAGATCCTGGACGGCGCCTGGGGCACCGACGTGCGCGCCGGCATGATCGGCGAGATCGGCTGCCAGTCGCCGTGGACCGATTTGGAGAAGCGCGTGATGCGGGGCGCGCTCATTGCCGCGGCCGAAACGGGCGCCGCCATCAACGTCCATCCCGGCCGCGATCCCGACCAACCGCAGGAGGTGGCGAATTTCATCAAGGCGGCCGGCCATTCGACCGAGCGCGTCGTCATCAGCCACATCGACCGCACCATCTTCGACGAGGAGCGCCTGCTGCGGCTGGCCGACTCGGGCGTGACCATCGAATTCGACCTGTTCGGCCAGGAGGCGAGCTATTACGGCCTCTCCGACATCGACATGCCGAACGATGCGACGCGGCTGAAACTGATTCGCGCGCTGATCTCGCATGGCCATCTCGAACGCGTCGTGATCAGCCACGACATCTGCTATCGCACCCGGCTCGCCAGCTTCGGCGGTCACGGCTATGGCCACATCTTCCGCAACGTCGTGCCGATGATGAACAAGCGCGGTTATAGCGAGGCGGAGATCGACGCCATCCTGGTCGGCAACCCAAGGCGGCTGCTGACGTTCGTCTGAAAGACGACCAGGAGGCCGTCATGATCCGCAAGCTCTCGTCGGGCGAATACCGGCTCTATTCGCGCAAGCTCAATCCCAAGACCGGCAAGCGCCGCAACCTCGGCACCTTCAAGTCACGCGCCGCGGCCGAGAAGCACGAACGCGCGGTGCAATACTTCAAGCGGCACTGAGCTTTAAAGGCAGGGATCCATGACCGGCGGTCTCGACACCGCACGCGTCTGGTCAAACTGGCGTTTCAACTCGGCGTGGGATGTGGATCGGAGCTGGTTATTGAACGGCACGATGAAGGCTTGTCTCACGGAGTCGCAGTAACTGCCGCCAGGATGTACGCGACGCATGCGCTCGTCGAAACGTGCCTGCAGGTTGGTCATGGTCACTGGGATCAGGCTGTTGGCGATAATGAAGGCATTCAATGCTTCTATCTCCTCGCCCAGTAGGCTCGACAGCTCTGGAAATTCTCCCGGAAAGCATACGTCGGCGCCGGTTTTCATACCGACAATGATTTCCCAAGTGCACAAGACGGCCCCATGACCGGAATTGTCGAAGCTCAGTATTTGACCGTCCTTGCGGGTGAAGGTCACGCCGCCGAGGCGAATCTCGACAATCTCCGAGCCGCCTTCGCTTCGCTTGGTGACTGTCGCGCCAGGCTGCTTGGCGAGTGCGTCGAGATCAAGCGATTGAGCGATTGCATCTGCACCAAATGAAAATAGAAGCAGTGCGATCAACAGTTTGCTCATGGGTCTCCCCGCATTTGTCAGAACGTCAGCGGATAGCTCGCCTCTTCGGTATAGATCGGCCCGCTGCCGCCGCGCCGGCTTGAATAGAGCGAGAAATGCTCGGCCACCCAGGGGGCCGACCGGAAGGTGCCGTGGCTCGCCATGAACTGGGCGATATGGTGGCCGGTCTCGGCGCCGGTCGGGAAGCGCGCCAGGGTGACGTGCGGGCGAAATTTGCGGCGCTCGATGGCGATGCCGCAGTTGCGTGCCACGGTCGCGACCTTCTGCTGCAGCCAGTCGAGTTGCTCGCTCTTCTGCACCAGCGCGACCAGGGCGCGCGGCTGCTTGCCGGTACTGAACTGCTCGACGCTCGCGAGCGTGAGCGAGAAGCGCGGGCCGGCGATATCGCCCAGCTCCTCCTCGAGGTCGCGCATCACGGCGCCCTGCACCTCGTCGCAGAAGCACAGCGTGACGTGAAGATTTTCCGCCGTCTGCCAGCGCGCGTCGGGCACGCCCGATTGCAGCGCCGCCAGTTCGTCGGCGATCTCCTCAGGGACGGGCAGGGCTACGAACAGGCGCGGCATACTCGTCGAGGTTCTTGGTGATGAAGGGCAAGAGGCGTTCGACCACGATGTCGACCCCCTTGGGATTGGGATGGATGCCGTCGGCCTGGTTGAGCGCCGGCTCCTGCGCCACGCCGTCGAGGAAGAAGGGATAGAGCGGCACGCCGTGCTTTTCGGCCAGCCGTTTGTAAAGACCGTCGAACTGGGCGGCATATTCCGGCCCGTAGTTGCGCGGCGCCAGCATGCCGGCCAGCCACACCGTGACGCCGGCCGCCTTCAGCTTGGTGATGATGGTATCGAGATTGCGCTCGGTGGTCGCCGGATTGGTGGCGCGCAGCGCATCGTTGGCGCCCAGTTCGACCAGCACGATGTCGGGCTTGTCGGCCAGCATCCAGTCGACGCGCTCGACGCCGCCCGCGGTGGTGTCGCCGGAAACGCCGTGGTTGATGACGGAAACATTGCGGCCGGCCGCCTTCAGCGCTGCCGCCAGCCGGACCGGTATCGCCTGGTCGGGTTTGACGCCGTAGCCTGCGGCCAGGCTGTCGCCCAGAACGGCAAGCTTGATTGGTGCGGTTTGTGCGTGCAGGCCCGGCGCGGCCATCAAGCACAGCAACAGCGCCAGAAGCGCCGCGATCCGTGAATTGACCATCGCCGCAAAACCACCATATCCAGTGCCGAAGGTTACCATCGCGACAGTCATTGCCTCTTACCCGGAGCTTTCTTGACAGCCTCAGTCATCGTCCGCCTCACCGACGTCCACCTCGACATGGCAAGCGATGCCGGCACGGTCAATATCCTGCGCGGTGTTACGCTCGACATAGAGGCGGGCGAGATTGCGGCGGTTGTCGGGCCGTCAGGCGCCGGCAAGTCGAGCCTGATGATGGTGGCGGGCGGACTGGAACGCGCCTCGTCGGGCCGGGTCGAAGTGGCAGGGCAGGATCTCGGGCCGCTCGACGACGATGCCCGCGCCCGGCTGCGGCGCGATCACATCGGCATCGTCTTCCAGGGCTTCCACCTCATCCCGACCATGACGGCGCTCGAAAACGTGGCGCTGCCGCTGGAGTTTGCCGGTCGCGGCGATGCCTTCGAGCTCGCCGAAGCGGCCTTGGTGCGCGTCGGCCTCGGCCATCGCATCGGCCACTATCCGGCACAGCTGTCGGGCGGCGAGCAGCAGCGCGTCGCGGTGGCGCGGGCCTTCGTCGGCCGGCCGAGGCTCCTGCTGGCCGACGAGCCGACCGGCAATCTCGATGGTGCCACCGGCAAGCAGGTGATGGACCTGCTGTTCGAGCTGGCACGCGCCGACGCCACGACCCTGATCCTGATCACCCACGACATGGCGCTGGCCGAACGTTGTGATCGCATCCTGCGCATCGCCGACGGGTTGGTCGTGGCCGACGACCGCATGCCGGCCGCACTGGCTGCCCAATGAATTTGGCCCTGCGCCTGGCGCGGCGCGAGATGCGGAGCGGCCTGGGGGGCTTCCGGCTCTTCATCGCCTGTCTTGCGTTGGGGGTCGCCGCGATCGCCGCGATCCTCTCCTTCAGCCGCGCCATCGAGGAAGGCCTGCGTGCCGATGCGCGGGAGATCCTGGGCGGCGACCTCGCCGTCTCGCTTCTCTATCGCGAGGCCAGTCCCGAGCAGATGGCCTTCCTGCGCGAGCAGGGCCAGTTCGTGCGCTGGATCGACAGCCGTGCCATGGCGCGACCGCTGAAGCCCGAGGGCCATACGACGCTGGTCCAGCTCAAGGCGGTCGAATCAGCCTATCCGCTCTACGGCAAGCTGGAGCTGACCGGCGGCGGATCGCTGGCCGATGCGCTGGCCAAGCGCGACGGCGTCTGGGGCGCCGTGGTCGAGGAGGCGGCCCTTCTCCGCATGAACTTGGCCTTGGGCGACCGCCTGCGGGTGGGCGAGGTCACCCTGGAAGTCCGCGGCCTGATCGCGCGCGAGCCGGATCGTGGGCTGAATGCTTTCGCGAGCCTCGGGCCGCGCCTGATGACGTCGTTCGAGGCGGTGGTGGAATCGGGCCTGATACAGCCCGGCAGCCTGCTGAACTGGGAGTACCGCCTGCGTCTGGCGCCGGGCGCTTCCGATGTGGCGACCCTCGAGGCGCTCCGAAATCGCTATCCCGATGCCGGTTGGCGGGTGCGAGGCCTCGCCGATGCGGGCGGCGGCATTCGCAACTGGCTCGACCGGCTGACGCAGTTCATCGGTCTGATCGGCCTCGCGTCGCTGCTGGTGGGCGGCGTGGGCGTCGGCAACGCGATCTCGAGTTTCCTGGCTGGCCGGTTGCACACCATTGCCACGCTCAAGTGCCTGGGAGCGCCGGAGCGATTGGTCTTTGCCACCTATTTCCTCCAGCTCGCCGCACTTGCGCTGCTGGGCGTCGTCATCGGCATCGCGGTCGGGGCGGCACTGCCGTTCCTGGCCCAGGCGCTGATCGCCGACCTGTTGCCGGTGCGGGCGCGAATCTCGCTCTACGCCGGGCCGCTCGCCACGGCCGCGACCTTCGGGCTCCTCGTCTCGCTGCTGTTCGCCCTGGTGCCGCTGATGCGCGCGCGGCGCGTGCCGGCGGCCACGCTGATGCGCGGCGCCGTGGTCGGGCAGGGGCGGCTCGGCTGGCGCGACGCGCTGGCGATCGGTGGGGTGGCGATGGCACTGGCTGCCTTCACCATCTTCACCGCCGACAGTCGGCGCATCGCGGCGTGGTTCGTGCTGGGCGCGGTCGGCGCCTTCATCGCCTTTCCGCTGCTGGCGCGGCTGGTCATGCTGGCGGCGGCGCGCGCCGGCAAGCCCCGGCTCGCCGGCCTCAGGCTGGCGCTGGCAAATCTCCATCGTCCCGGGGCACCGACGCCCATCGTCATGCTGTCGCTCGGCCTCGGCCTCACCGTGCTGGTGGCGACGGCCCTTATCGAAGGCAATCTGCGCGAGCAGCTCATGCGCCGCATTCCGAGCGATGCTCCGGCCTTCTTCTTCGTCGATATCCAGTCGACCCAGATGCCGGCCTTCGAGAAGGCGATCGCCGCCGTACCCGGCGCGGGCGCGCTCGACAAGGTACCGTCGCTGCGCGGCCGCATCGTCAAGATCGGTGGCAAGCCGGTGGCCGACGTGGCGGTGCCGTCGGAGGTGCGCTGGGCGGTCGACGGCGATCGCGGCATCACCTACGCGGCAACGCCGCCGGAGGGCTCGCGGATCGTCGCCGGCGAGTGGTGGCCGGTCGACTATCGCGGCCCGCAGCTCATCTCCTTCGACGAGGCGCTGGCCAAGGCATTCGGGCTCGGCCTCGGCGACACCGTCACGGTGAATGTCCTGGGGCGCGACATCGAGGCCAGGATCGCCTCGCTCCGCCGCATCGAATGGACGACGCTCGCCATCAATTTCGTCTTCGTCTATTCGCCGGGCACGCTCGACAAGGCACCCCACACCTTCCTCGCCACGGTGAAGTCGACGCCCGAGGCGGAGGAGGCGATCTTCAAGACCATCACCGACCAGTTCCCCAACGTCACCGTTGTCCGCATCCGCGACGCCATCGAGACGGCCACCAGCGTGCTCGGCAATATCGGCTTGGCGACCCGGGTCATCGGCTTCCTCAGCATCCTGGCCGGCGTCCTGGTGCTGGCCGGCGCCATGCTGGCCACCCAGCGCCGCCGGGTGCACGAGGCGGTGGTCATGAAGGTGCTGGGGGCGACGCGCGCGCGGATCGCCGGCATCTTCGCCTGGGAGTTCGCCTTCCTGGGCCTCGCCACCGCCGTGGCCGCGCTTGGCGTCGGCACGCTGGGAGCCTGGCTGGTGGTCAACCGGCTGATGGGTCTCGACTGGACTTTCCTGCCGGCGGTCGCGGTGGGTGTCGCGCTGGGGGCGATGGCGCTTACCCTGGCGTTCGGCCTGGCGGGCACCCTGGCGGCATTGCGCCAGCGTCCGCTCGCCCTGCTACGCAATGAATGAGGGGAAAATTCTCCAGTCTTTGAAAGTAAATCGCAATAAATCAGGGCTTTATCTCTATTGATTCACCCGGGCTGAATGACCAGATTGTTCGATTGAGGGGTCGGTAATGAGGCCCCCTGGAGGCTTGAACAAAAATGGCGAACTTCGACACTTTCAACCGTAGTGGCACGATTGCCGACCAGGCGACGTTCGACGTCGGTCTGCGCGCCCATATGGTGCGCGTCTACAATTACATGGCTTCGGGGCTTGCGCTGTCGGGCATCGTGGCCTTTGCCCTGTTCAATTACGAAGGGCTGCAGAACATCTTCTTCCAGATGGGCAGGACGCCTGGCGGCTCGATCGTTCCGGTCGGCCTGAATGCGTTGGGCTGGGTCGCCATTTTGGCGCCGCTCGGCCTGCTGCTGTTGGTCTCGTTCCGCGCCGCCAAGATGAGCGTCGGATCGATCCAGGCGGTCTATTGGGCAGTCACCGCACTGATGGGCGTCAGCCTGTCGCTGGTGCTGTTTCGTTACACCGGCGCTTCGGTCGCCCGCACCTTTTTCGTGACGGCCGCTGCCTTCGGCGCGCTCAGCCTCTACGGCTACACGACCAAGCGCGACCTCACGGCGATGGGCAAGTTCCTGTTCATGGGCGTCGTCGGTCTCATCCTGGCCGGCATCGTCAACATGATCTGGCCGTCGGGCACGATGAGCTTCATCATCTCCGCCGCCGGCGTGCTGATCTTCTCGGGCCTGATCGCCTACGACACCCAGAAGATCAAAGAGCAGTATGCCGACGCCTGGGGCACCGACATGGCCGAGAAGATCGCCATCTTCGGCGCTCTCAGCCTCTATCTCGACTTCGTGAACCTGTTCCAGTTCCTCATGAGCTTCCTCGGACAGTCGCGCGACTAACCGGGATCTGATTTTCCATCGGGACGCCCGGGCCGAAAGGTCCGGGCGTTTTGCTGTTCAGGGAGAACAACGTGCGGGCAAACCGGCTGAAAGCCTACATCGACAGCGAGGCGGCCTCGGCGCTGCCGTTGCTGGCGGCGGCTGTGCTGGCGCTGGTTCTTGCGAACACCAGCCTCGAGCCCGTGATCCATGGGCTGCTCAAGGTCGAGTTCACCATCGCCTACGGTACCGTCGGCCTCTCCAAGCCGCTGCTGCTGTGGATCAACGATGGGCTGATGGCGGTGTTCTTCCTGCTGGTCGGCCTCGAGATCAAGCGCGAGGTCGTCGAGGGCGAGCTGTCGCGACCTTCCCAGGTGGCGCTGCCCATCGCCGGCGCGCTGGGCGGCATGATCGTGCCCAGCATGATCTACATCGCGATCAACTGGGGCAACCCAGTGGCGCTACGCGGGTTTGCCATTCCGGCGGCGACAGACATCGCCTTCTCGCTCGGTGTGCTCGCGGCCCTGGGCAGCCGCGTACCGCTCGGACTGAAAGTCTTCCTGACGACGCTTGCGATCGTCGACGATCTCGGCGCCATCCTGATCATCGCCGGCTTCTATACGAGCCATCTTTCCTTCGAGGCGATGGCGGTGGCGGGGCTCTGCATCGTGGTCCTTGCCGCCCTCAATCGATTCGGAGTGCGCCGGCTCGGGCTCTACATGGTCATCGGTGTGGTGCTCTGGGTCTCGGTGCTGAAGTCGGGAGTCCACGCAACGCTTGCCGGTGTCGTGCTGGCCATGTTCATTCCGCTCAAACCGGCCGGCGAGGCTGACGCAGCGCGGCCCGCCATCCAGCTCGAACATGCCCTGAAGCCGTGGTCGGCGTGGTTCATCATGCCGGTGTTCGCTTTCGCCAACGCCGGCCTCTCGCTTGCCCATCTGTCGCTCTCCAGCCTGGTCGAGCACGTGCCTTTGGGCATCGTGGCCGGGCTTTTCCTCGGCAAGCAGGCCGGCATCCTGCTCGGGGCGGGATTGCTCATCTTGCTCGGGTTTGCCGCCATGCCGGCGGGCGCCACCTGGCGCCGGCTCTATGGCGTGTCGATCCTGGGCGGTATCGGCTTCACCATGAGCCTGTTCATCGGCACGCTCGCCTTCGTCGATGCGACCTACGAACCGCAGGTCCGGCTGGGCGTCCTGGTGGGCTCGCTCCTGTCGGCGGTGGTCGGCTACGCCGTCTTGCGTTGGCCGTCGCGCACGTAGAGCCTTGGTCGGCAGCGCGCCAGATTGCGCAATGCCCGTCGCGGTCTATACTTTGCCATCATGCGGCGCACGTCCTACGAGCAGATGAATTGTTCGATCGCCTCCGCCCTCGACGTCGTGGGCGAGCCGTGGACGCTGCTGATCGTGCGCGATGCCTTCTATGGCGTGCGGCGCTTCGACGAATTCCAGGAAAATCTCGGCATCGCGCGCAATGTATTGACGGCGCGCCTGAAGAAACTCGTCGAGGCGGGTGTCTTCCGCAAGACGGCCTATCGCCAGCGGCCGCTGCGCCATGAGTATCGGCTGACCGAAAAGGGTGCGGCGCTGTTCACCGTCATCGTCGGCCTCAAGCAGTGGGGCGACCGCCATGGTGGCGCGGCCCGCAGCGGCAAGCCGATGGATCTCGTCGACCGCAACGACGGCCGTCCGCTCGACCCGGTGCTGATCGACGCCGAGAGCGGCCGTCGGCTCGAACTCACCAATGTGCGCGCCGTAGCGGGGCCTGGCGCCGACCAGGGAACGCGCGCCTTCTTCGACCGGTTGGCGCTCAACCGGCCGCCGCGCTAGCGGACGCGCCGCCTCAATCCTTCTCCGGCTCGAGCCGCTTGCCGTCGAGTTGCTTACCCGCGAGCGATTGGTCGGCGCGCGTCTCGGCGTCCCGGTCGGCGATCTTTTCCGCCTTGGTACGGCCGAAGCGCCGGCGGTTGGCGTCGGCTTCGCTCTCTCGCTCGCGTCGCGCCTTGGCCTTGCGCGCGCGTCCCAGGTTGACGATCTCCGCCATTTTTTCTCTATGCCGCGCCGTTGGGCGATGCGCTAGTGTTTCGTCGAGCCGGACGACAGGAGCGTTCCATGACCCTATCCATGCGCAAGAAGGTTCTGGTCGGTGGCGGTGGTATCGTCGGTCTGCTGATCGTTGTGCTGCTCGCGGCGCCCCTGTTCATCGACGCCAATTCATACAAGCCCCTGATCGCCGCCGAGGTGAAGAAGGCGACGGGGCGGGACCTCGTGCTCGACGGTCCCATCAAGCTGTCGATGTTGCCGGTGCCTGAGGTTTCGATCAGCGGCGTGAAATTCTTCAACACCCCGGGCTCCAAGAACCCGAACATGGTGGAAGTGAAATCGGTCACGGTGAAACCCTCGCTGCTCGCGCTGCTCGCGGGCCGGATCGAGGTCAGCGAAGTCACCCTGGTCGAACCGAAGATCGTTCTCGAGATCAACGCCGAGGGCAAACCGAATTGGGAGTTCGCGCCGTCGGTGGCCGAGGCCAGACCCGCCGCGGCCAAGCCGAGCTCGCCCAAGCCGCTGTCGCTCGGCCGCCTCACGATCGACAATGGCACCCTGATCTTCAGCGATTCCAAGGCAGGCCTTTCCGTGGTCGCCGAGAAGGCGAATTTCTCGGCCTCGGTCGGCTCGCTGGATGGTCCTTACTCGCTGGCAGGTGGCGCCACCGTGAACGGTGCTCCGCTCAACCTCGACCTAGCCCTCGGCCTCAAGGGTGCTGCCGGGCACAGCGCCGACGTGACGCTCCAGGCCGGCGGCGGCAAGCTCGGTTTCAAGGGCACGCTGAGCGAACTCGGTCCCGCCGCGCGCCTCGCCGGCACGGCGTCGATCACGGCCGAGCAACTCACCATCTTCATCGCCACCCTGGTCAAGCTCACGGGCCAGCCCGAGCCCCCCTTGCCGCCGCTGCTTGCCGGCAAGTTCATGTTCGACGGCGGCATCGATGTCTCCCAGACCGCTGTTGCCGCCAAGGACTTCAAGATGGCACTGGGCGCGGACAACGGTTCGGGCTCGCTGTCAGTCACCTTGAAGCCGGCGCTCGCCGTCGACGGCAAGCTCAAGGTGCCCAGACTCGATCTCGACCGGTGGCTGGCGGCGCTCGCCCGGCCGACGACGCCCGCGGCGCCCGCAAGTGCGACACCGCCCGCCAAGTCCGCGGCACCCGCGCGCGTAGCCCCGTCGGCAACACCCGTGCCCGCCGCCGGCGGCTTTCCCGCCAATCTGACGGCCAAGCTGGTGATCGATTTTGCCGAGATCGTCTACAACAAGAAGCCCATCCGCGATGTCGCGGTTGAACTGGAGGCGCGCGGTGGCGCGGTCGCGGTCCCCAAGCTCACCGCGACCTTGCCGGGCGACATGACGCTGCAGGCGCGCTCGACCATGTCGGGCGATCCGTCGCGGCCCACGGTGTCGGGCGAATTCAGCCTGCTGGGGCCTAAGCTGCGCGAGACCCTGTCGTGGCTCGACGTCGATGTGTCGGACGTTCCAGCGGCCAAGCTCACGCGCCTCAGCCTGAAGGGCAAGATGTCCTCGAGCGGCGGCAATGTCGCCGTGAGCGACGCCGTCTTCGAACTCGACGACCTCAAGGGCAGCGGCGGCATCGCCGTGACTTTCGGTGTGCCGCTCTCGATCGTGACCAACCTGGCGATCGACACGGTCGATCTCGATTCCTACATCGCGCCGGCGGGGCAGAAGCCGGCAACCGGCGGCACAGCGGCTGCCACGAAGCCTGTGGCCGCCCCGGCCGTGGCCGGCCCATCGATCGGGCTGAAGGCCAGGATCGCCCGGCTGATCTACAAGAAGGAGACGATCGGCGGCATCGACGTCGATGTCGCCCTGCAGGGCAGCACGCTGCGCCTGACCGACGTCAAGGTGGCGAACCTGCTGGGCGCGCGGCTGGCGGTTCGTGGCACGGTCAGAGACTACAATACCGACCGGCCGCAGCCCGACATCGCCTTCAATTTCGAGGCACCCGATGCCAGCCGGTTGCTGAAGTTCGCCGGCGCCACAGCGCCGGCCGGGCTCGGCGCGGCGAGCGCCAGCGGTGGTGTGGCCGGCAGTCTCGAGCAGCTGACGCTGCGCGATGTCGCGGTCACCGCCATGGGCCACAGCGTCCGGGCGAGCGGAGTCTTGTCGCTGCCCGGCATCGCCAGCGGACCGCCGCAGTCGGCTGGCTACAAGGGCAGCCTCGTGCTGAACGGCCAGGCGATCGAGGGCACGGTCGACGCCAAGCTCACGGGCAAGCCCAACATCACCGCCGATCTCCGCGCCAATGTGCTCGATCTCGACAAGATCGGCGGCAGCGGTGGCGGCGCCTCACGCGCTCCGGCGCGCGGCCAGGCCGCTGCCGGCGCCCAGCCGATCGACACCGCAGCGCTGCGCAGCGTCGATGGATCGCTCAAGCTGGTGGCAGGCACCCTGATCAGCGCGCCGCTGCGGATCGGCAATGCCGATCTCGCCGCCACGCTGAAGGACGGCGTGTTCACCGTCTCGCACTTCAAGGGTGCGCTCTATGGCGGATCGCTGGCGTTTTCCGGCGTGGTCAACGGCAGCCAGCCGGCGCTATCGATCGACTTCAAGGGCGACGCCAACGGCATCAATCTCGGCGAAATGCTGCGCAGTACCTCGGGCACCAACCAGTTCGGCAGCAGCATCAAGGTGACGGTCGACGGCCGGCTGAACGCGACGGGCATCACGGTGCGCGGCGCCGGCGCCACCTCCGACCAGGTCAAGCGTTCGATGGCCGGCGGCGCTCAGCTCGGCGGCCACATCTACGCCGGTGCCGACAAGGCGTTGACGATGCTGGGCGGGGCTGCCGCGGGAGCTGCCGCGGGGGTGGTCGACCAGACCCTGGGCAACGTTCTGGGCATCGTCGGCCAGAAGGGTGGAACCGGCGTCGGCAACATCCTGAACGCCGTCGCTCTTGTGCTGAACCGCTTCGTCAACCACGACAGCCCGATCTCGGGCCGGGTCGAAATCGCCGGCGGCGTCCTGTCCGATCGCGGCCTGGCCGTCCAGGGCAACCGGGCAACCGCCAACATTTCGACCCGCACCAACCTCGGCAACTCGACAACCGACACCACGGTCAACTTCATGATCCCCGAGGACGGCTCGGCGCCGTACCTGATCACCACGGTGCGCGGGCCGTTGGCGTCGCCGTCGGTCAACGTCGTGCGCGGCACGGCCAAGGACCCGCCCGGCATGCTCAGCACCCTGCCCGGCGTGAAACAGATCGAGCAGATCCCGGTACCGGGCCGCTCGTTGGTCCCGAACATCCCGCTTCCCAGCCTGCCCAACCTGTTTGGTCGATAAGGAGAAATCGTGCTCGATCGATTGCTGACGACACTCAAGGCTCGCTTCGGATCCGCTCCTGCGCTCACCGCGGCACACCTGCCGAATGGCACGGGCGGCGTGGTGGTTCTGGCCGACATGGCCAACCGTCGCGTCGTGCGGCGCTATTCCGACAAGCCGATCGATCCCGCCCTGCTCGAGACGCTGTGCGCCGTGGCGCTGTCGGCGCCGTCCAAGAGCGACCTGCAGCAGGCCGACATCGTGATCGTCACCGACAAGGCCCAGCGCGAGAAGCTCGAGGCGCTGATCGCCGAGAACCCGTGGGCCAAGGCCGGCCCCGCGCTGCTGGTGTTCTGCGGCAACAACCGCCGCCACCGGCTGCTGTTCGAATGGCGCAACAGGCCCTTCGTGAACGACTACCTCGATCCGTTCTTCAATGCCGCGGTCGATGCCGGCATCGTGCTTGCGACCTTCGTCGCCGCCGCCGATCGCGTCGGGCTCGGCACCTGCCCGATCAGCCAGATCCGCAACCATGCGGCCCAGGTGGCCGAGGTGCTCGGCCTGCCGCAGCACGTGTTTCCGGTGGCGGGGCTTGGGATCGGCTGGCCGTCCTTCGAAGGCGTGATGAGCCCGCGGCTCGGGCTTGACGTGTCCATTCACCGCGACCGCTACGACGAGACAGGGCTCAGGGGAAAGGTCGCGGCCTACGACCGGCGCCGCAACGAGACCCAGCCCTACAAGACCCAGCGCTTCGTCGAAAAGTTCGGCGAGGACCCGGCTTATGGTTGGTCCGAGGACAAGGCCCGGCAATATTCGGTTCCGGAGCGGGCCGATTTCGGCGCATTCGTGCGCGCCAAAGGCTTCAAGCTCGACTGATATTAGTCCGCCGGGCTTTCTTCAGCTCGTCGAGCACGTGGAGACGGAGCGCACTGGAGAGATTGCCGCCCTTGTCGACGCCTTGGAGCGTGCCGCGGGCGCGATCTATCTCGGCCACCAGCGCATTGAGGGAGAGGCCGCGCTGCCGGGCAATCGCCGATAATTCGGTCCAGAACGCGTCCTCCAGCGAAATGCTGGTGCGGTGACCGTCTATGGTGACCGAGCGTTTATGCATGCGGGCACTGTGACAGCGGCAAGACACCGCCTCAACCCGCCTTGCCGGGGCCATGGTGCATGCGTATAAGCGCGGCCAGCCACCACCCTCCGGACACGCAAAAATCATGGATATCCGCAACGTCGCGATCATCGCGCACGTCGATCATGGCAAGACCACACTGGTTGATTGCCTGCTGAAGCAGAGCGGCACGTTCCGCGACAACCAGCAGGTCGCCGAGCGCGCCATGGATTCGAACGACCTCGAGCGCGAGCGCGGGATCACCATCCTCGCCAAGGCGACCTCGGTCGTCTGGAAGGGCACGCGCCTCAACATCGTCGACACGCCGGGCCACGCCGACTTCGGCGGCGAGGTCGAGCGCATCCTGTCGATGGTCGACGGCGTCGTGCTGCTGGTCGACGCTGCCGAAGGCCCGCTGCCGCAGACCAAGTTCGTGCTCGGCAAGGCGCTGCGCCTCGGCCTGCGCCCGATCGTGCTGATCAACAAGGTCGATCGCTCCGACGCGCGCGCCCATGAAGTGCACGACGAGGTGTTCGATCTGTTCTCGGCGCTCGAAGCCAACGACGAGCAGCTCGATTTCCCGACGCTCTTCGCCTCGGCCCGCCAGGGCTGGGCCGCGACCTCGCTCGAGGCCGAGCACAAGGACATGGAGCCGCTGTTCGACCTGGTGCTGAAGCACGTGCCGCCGCCCAAGATCGATCCCGATCCCGCTTTCCGCATGCTGGTGACGACGCTCGAGGCCGACAATTTCCTCGGCCGCATCCTGACCGGCCGCATCCTGTCGGGCTCGGTCAAGCCCAACAGCAATATCAAGGCGCTGTCGCGCGACGGCACCGAACTCGAGCAGACGCGCATCACCCGCGTGCTGGCCTTTCGCGGTCTCGAGCGCATGTCGCTCGACGTCGCCGAAGCGGGCGACATCGTGGCCGTGGCCGGCCTCAAGATCGCCACCGTGGCCGATACCATCGGCGACCTCACGATCAGCGAGCCGATCGCCTCGCAGCCGGTCGATCCGCCGACGCTCGCCATGACCTTCTCGGTCAACGACTCGCCGCTGGCCGGCACCGAAGGTGACAAGGTCACGACCCGCATGATCCGCGCGCGCCTGATGCGCGAGGGCGAGGGCAACGTCGCCATCCGCGTCTCCGACACCGCGAATGCCGATTCCTACGAAGTCGCCGGCCGTGGCGAACTGCAGCTCGGCGTGCTGATCGAGACCATGCGCCGCGAGGGCTTCGAGCTCGCCGTCGGCCGTCCGCGCGTGCTGTTCCAGACCGACCCCAAGACCGGCCAGCGCCTCGAGCCGATCGAGGAAGTCGTGATCGACGTCGACGACGCCTTTACCGGCGTCGTGGTCGAGCAGATCTCGATGCGCAAGGGCGAGCTGCAGGACATGCGGCCCTCGGGCGCCGGCAAGACCCGCCTGGTGTTCTACGCCCCGTCGCGCGGCCTGATCGGCTATCACGGCGAGTTCCTGACCGATACGCGCGGCACCGGCGTGATGAACCGCATCTTCCACGAATACGGCCCCTATCGCGGGCCCATCGCGGGCCGCCGCAACGGCGCGCTGATCGCCAATGCGCCAGGCAACGCGGTGATGTATGCGATGTGGAACCTCGAGGAGCGCGGCCCGATGTTCATCGACCCCGGCGTGCCGGTGTACATGGGCATGATCATCGGCGAGCACAGCCGCGGCAACGACCTTGAAGTGAACGTACTGAAGGGCAAGCAGCTCACCAACATCCGCGCCGCCGGCAAGGACGAGGCCGTGAAGCTCACGCCGCCGCGCAAGATGTCGCTCGAGCAGGCGATAGCCTACATTGAGGAAGACGAACTGGTCGAGATCACGCCCAAGTCGATCCGTCTGCGCAAACGCTTCCTGAAGCTGGAAGACCGCAAGCGGGCCAAGAAAGAGTCGTCCGCGGCAGCGGCGGAATAGGAACGAAGAACGATGAGCGGCAGGAAGATAGACTTCGCGGATCGATTGGAGACGGCGGCCAAGGCCAAGCAGGCCCTGCTCGAGAAAGCCCGGGCCAAGGATCCCGCCAACGACCCGGAGTTTGCAGCACGACAGGCCGAACGCGCCGCCGTCGCCGCTGCTCGCGAGGCGCGCGAGACCGAGCGCCGCGAAGCCAAGCAGGCCGAGCAGGCCCGCCTTCTGGCCGAACGCGAGGCTGCCAAGGCCGTCGCAGCCGCCGAGGCGGCGGCTGCCGAAGCCGCTGCGGTGGCCGAACGCGAAGCCCGCCGGCCCGCCAAGGTGGTGCTGAGCGAGGCTGAGCAGAAGGCCGCCCGCGACGCCCGCTACGCCGCCCGCAAGGCGCGCAAGAAGTAGCCGACGACGTCGCCTAGGTCCGGCCGGATCTAGAGCTTTCCGCCAGTCAGCGAGGCGCGCTGGCTGATCTCGATGTGATTGCCGTCGGGATCGCACACGAAGGCAAAGCGCACCGTCTCGCCCAGGATCCTGGGTTCGCCGCCCGACCAGCCGCCGCGCGCCAGGATGCCCTCGTACTCGGCAATGCAGTTCCACACCTGCACAGTCGTGTAGCGATAACCCGGCCCGCGCCATTCGGGGCTGCGTTCCACCTTGCCCTGTTCGGCGATCACGATCAGCGAGTCGCCGCAACGATAGCGTCCCTCGCCGGCACGCTCGAACTGCATCGCCTCGGTCCAGAAGCGGTCGTGCGCGCCGGGATCGTTGACCCTGAGCAGAATCGCGATGCCTTCCACGCCGTTCGCCCCCTTGGGCACCAGCGTGACCCTGTTGCCGTCGGGATCGGCCAGCGGCTGCGGCGCGCCCAGCCCGGTCCGCGCGATCTCGAGGCCGATGATGCCGGAAGGCGCCGCGGCGGGCAGGGGGCCGCGCGAGTGGTTCATCTTGAGGATCGAACCGTTCATGTGATGGCGATGCTGCTGCACGCCGCCGCCCACCTTGCCCATATGGTCGTAGGGGAGACCCACGGACTGCTGCCAGAAGGCCAGTTGTTCGTCGCGCTTGTTGGAGAACAAGCCGATGTCGAGATGCTGTTTAGCGAGATTCATGACGGCAAGTGTAGCGCGAAGGCAGGCCCCCCGCTGAAACAACTCTTACAAAGGCTGCCACGACTCTGCCTTGAGGCGATTGCTAGGAGGAGGGCGGGTAAGGCGTGGCAGATGGGGATCTGCTGCCGGGAATATGGGAAGGAATACGATGATCCGGGTCATGATCGGCACGGTCGCCGTGCTTGCGGGCTTCGCCGTCGTCGAATGCTCGCCCGACGCCGGTACCGGTCTCACTGGCGCCCGCGCGCATGACGAACAAGGCCGACGAGATCAGGAGACAGCTCCGACCGGCCCGCGTACAGCACTGCCGCGCACTGCCGTCGCGCAGTACATTTTTGGGGATTTTTGATGAGTGTTGTTTCAAGCGTACTTCGTGTCACAGCCACCGCATTCGTCATGAGCGTGGGTCTGGCATCCGCGGTGATGGCCGACGACTTCATCAAGGAATGCAAGATCGGCAATCCCGGCCCGACATCCGACAAGGTGTGCAGCTGCATGTCGGACAAGGTCAAGGGCAGCGACCGCGCCGATGTGATCGAAGCGATGAACAAGACGAATACGGCGATGGCCAAGGGAGCGGCTGCCGATCCCGCGACCATGACGCCGAAGGTCATGAAGGGCATCGAGACCGCGATGACGGTCCAGGTTCAGTGCATGTAGCGTTCGACTGCCACGCAGTCTGAGACGAAAGGCCCGCCCGGTGATCCGGTGCGGGCCTTTACGATTCCTGGAACGATTCCGTCGGAAGGGCGGAGACTAGGTGTTTGATCCCAGGCTTTGATGGATCGGATTGACGCTGAACCGCTGCGGC
>JAQSDW010000169.1 GCA_029946105.1 Reyranella sp.
CGCACGTAGCTTTCCATAGTCAGCGTCGCCGACACGCGATTGAGCGCCGTCACCGTGTAGAAGGCGTCACGCAACCAGGTGAAGCGGTAGTCCCAGGTGCGCGGCGTGTCGGGCGCCTCCGGTATCGATGTCGTGAGCGCCGCCAGCACCGCGCCGGTGTCCTCGAAGCTGCACAGCTTCAGGGTGATCGCCGCGCGGATCACCGCGACCTGCCAGTCGAACGGGATGTTGAGGTCACGTACCCAGGTCTGCCAGTAGGCCTCGGTCTCGGCCAGGAACGAGCGCGCGATCGCATCGGGATTGTCGGTGACGCTTTCGTCGGCGCCGACCAGCAGCGTGATCGGCCGGTCGAGGGAGAACTCGGTTTCGTGCAGTATGTAGTTGATCGAGCCGTCGGTCGTGAGCCGAAGGACCGAGGCGTCGCCGAAGAACCGCACATGGTTGCTGCCGGCCGTGACCTGCGCGCGGCGCGCGCCATAGTCGAAGGTCGGCCGCAGCCGGATGGTAACGCGCGGACGGCCGGCGAGCGGCTCGATCCGCCGCACCAGCATGGGCGGGCGGAACATGCGGCCGAAGCGGCGGAAGCGCGGCGCGAAATCGACGATGCGGACGGTACCGCCGTTGCCGTCGATCGTGGTTTCCAGGACGGCAGAGTTGTGCAGGTAGCGCTGGTGCGACTCCTTTGCGCCGGCCACGACGGCGTCCATGAACCCGTTCTGCGGATCGTTGCCGCCCAGCAGCGCATTGAACACCGGATCGCCGTCGAGCCTTCCCAGCCCATGCCAGACATGGCGTCCATTGCGATCGATCAGGCTCGCAATCGCGCAGTTGCCGACAACGCCGAGATCGAGACTGCTCATGGCGAGGTTCCCATCATGGCGAAATTCCCAACGACATCGGCCCCGGAACGGAGCGGCCGTCGAGCAGGTCGGCCTCGCGCTTCAGCCAGGCGCGCACGGCGGCGGGATCACCGCCGAAGAACTCCGCGACGCGCAACCCTTGGCCGCCGAGGAGGCGCGCGGCACTCATCCCCGCCTCGTCGGTGAAATCGTCGCCGATGAAGATCGGGTTGCGGCCGGCGAAGGGCGCTTGCGCCATCAGGCGTTCGACCGCATAGCCCTTGGAGACGGCGCGCGGTCCGATCTCGACCGCCTCGCGCGCCGGGATCAGCCGGAACCACGGATGATCGTCGGCCACCAGCGTACGTGCCAGCCGCCACACGTCGTTGCCGCGCTCGGGCGCCAGCCGGTAGTGGATGGCGCAACCGTGCGGCTTGGACTCGATCAGCACGCCCGGCCATCGCTCGGCGGCGGCGGCCAACGACTCGCGCCAGGCGTCGGGCACGATAAGGGTCGCCGGCAGTTCCTCCAGGCGACCGTCGTGGTAGCGCAACGCAGCGCCATGCTCGCCCGCGGCGCTGGCCGAGAACGGCGCGAGCAGACCGTCGACAACGGCGAGCGGCCGCCCCGTGACGACGGCGACCGCACCGTCCAGTTGATGATAAAGGCGCGACAGCAGGGCCGGCAGGCCAGCCGGCACGACGACCAGGGCAGGAGTCGCCGCGATCTCGAGCAGCGTGCCGTCGAGATCGAGAAAAAGCGCGGAAATCCTGTCGAGTTCCGGCGGTGTCATCCTGCACGTCCCCCTTCCGCCAAGGTCGATCACCCAGGCGAGAAGGGACCTCGACCACAACACGCCAGCAACAATGCGCGCGGGGAGTCCCTTGAGCGTCCCCGCCTGATGCGCAGGAACTCAACGTCCTCTCCCCGTCTGAGTTCCGTAAAAAAGCCGCGAGGATATGGCGAAACTGTGGCGGCGGCCTCTAGCGCAGGCCACCCATCCGCTGCCAGAAGGGCTTGCCCGATTCGTAGGCAGCAGCGGCCGGCGAAATGCCGGCATCGCGCAGGCTGCGGGCATCCATCTGGGCGAGACAGCGCCGGGCTGCCGTGCGCTCGCGCCACACCGCAACGGCGTGGCCTAGCGCTGGCGGAATGACGGCGGAGGCGCTGGGCCGACGGCGACCGGCGTCGTGAAAAGATCCTGCTCGACGGTGAGACGGTGACGGGGTTGAAAGCTCATCTCTCCCTCCTGGGACTGATGGGCTGAACATGGTCCCCGCGCAGGGACCCCTCAATGATGTGGCAGGTAATCGGGCGCACGAGAAGTTCAGAGAAAAATTCAGCGGGAAGCGGCGCGTGCAGGGCAGCCGATACCTTTTTTATTGCCGGTATCGACGCGGGAGCGCGCTAGTCTCGACGCCGCACCGATCGATGGAGACAATGAACATGCTGCCCTCCCAACGCGCGTTGTTCGACATGCCGCGCGACGTCTGCTTTCTGAACGCCGCCTCGTGGAGCCCGCTGCCGCTTGCCGTGCAGGAGGCCGGCCGCGCCGCGATCGGCCGCAAGGGCCAGCCTTGGAAACTGGAAGCGGGCTTCCAGGCGCAGCAGTACGAGCGCACGCGCAAGGCTGCCGCCGCGCTGATCGGCGCAGATTCCGCCGACGTGGCGCTGATCCCCTCGGTCGGCTACGGCGTCTCGACTGCAGGCAAGGTTCTGCAGGTCCCGCGCGGCAGCCGCGTGCTGGTGCTGCAGGACGACCACACCTCGCCGGTGCTGGAGTGGATGAGCCGCGCCGAAGCCGGCGGCTTTGCCGTCGAGCAGGTGAAGCAGCCGGCCGACGGCGACTGGACTTCGGCCGTGCTGGCGGCGATCGACCGCACCGGCGCCGCGCCGCTCGCGCTGGTGTCGATCTCCTCGGTGCACTGGTCCGACGGCGGCGCGCTCGACATGGCGCGCATCGCAAAGGCTGCGAAGGCGAAAGGCTCGGCGCTGCTGGTCGATGCCACGCACGATGTCGGCGTGCGCAAGATCGATGTGAAGACGCTCGATCCCGATTTCCTGATCTTCCCGACCTACAAGTGGGTGCTGGGCCCCTACGGCCGCGCCTTCATGTATGTCGCCAAGCGCCACCAGAATGGCGTGCCGCTGGAGCAGACTGCCGGTGCGCGGCGCGCCGTGTCGGCCGAGGACACGCTCTATTTCCGCGACGTCTCCTATACCGACGGCGCCAAGCGCTACGACATGGGCGAGCGCGACCATTTCGTTTCCATGGAGATGGCGGCGATCGGCATGGAGATGATGGCCAGCTGGGGCAACGAGCCGATCGTGGCCCGGCTTTCGATGCTCACCGACCGGCTGGCCGACGGCCTCGCCAACACCGGCGTGCAGGTGATCGACAAGAAGCTGCGCGCGCCGCATGTGCTCAGCCTCGCCTTCCCCAAGGGCATGGCGACCGACCTGCCGAAGCGTCTGGCGGCGGAGAACGTCCATGCCGCACCGCGGCTCGGCCGGCTGCGCATCAGCCCGCACGTCTACAACGACGAGCAGGATGTCGATCGCTTCGTCGAGGTGTTCAAGCGCATTGCCCTGTAGCCGCGCGCGCGTGCTAGGTTCGGCGTGGGGACAAAGGGGTGGGATCTTGCATACCAATCGTCGAAATCTGCTGATCGCGGGCCTCGCGCTGCCTGCCTTCGCGCTGCCGGTCCTCGCGCCATTCGCCGCACGTGCGCAGGGCAAATATCCTGACCGGCCGATCAAGATCATCGTGCCCTTTCCGCCCGGCGGTGGCGTCGACCTGACGGCCCGCCTGCTGATGGAGCCGCTCTCCAAGGAACTCGGCCAGCCGATCATCATCGAGAACAAGGGCGGCGCCGGCGGCATCATCGGCGTCGAGGCGATGTCGCACACCCCGCCCGACGGCTATACGCTCGCCCTCACCGGCGTCGGCACGCTGACGGCGGGGCCGCACCTGCGCAAGATGCCGTACGACCCGATGGCGCTGTCGCACATCACACGCCTGGTGCGCATGCCCTTCATCGTGGCGGTGCGCAACGACCTGCCGGCCAGGACGCTGCCCGAATTCATGGAACTGGCGAAACGCCAGGAGTTGCGCTGGGCCTCGGGCGGCATCGGCACCAGCCAGCATCTCGCGGGCGAGCTGTTCACCCAGATGTCCGGCCTGAAAATGATCCACGTGCCCTATCGCGGCACCGGGCCGGCGTTGAACGACCTTTCTGCCGGCATCGTCGATGCCTATTTCGGCGACCCAGCCACGCTCGGCCTGATCCGCGGCGGCAAGGCGCGCGCCATGGCCGTGACCTCGCCCCAGCGCTGGCCGGTGTTGCCCGAGACACCGGCAATCGCAGAGGTGGTGCCGGGCTACCAGGCCGAGAACTGGTATGCGATCGCGGCACCGCCCAAGACGCCCGACTCGGTGATCCAGGTGCTGACGACCGCTATCCTGAAGGTCATGGCCGATCCGGCCGTGCGCGCGAAGTTCGATGAGCAGGGCCTGCATCCGGCGACCATGCCGAGGCCTGAGTACATCGCCTATCTGCAACGCGACCTCAAAACCTGGGGTGACGTCGTCGCCAAGGGCAACATCAAGATCGACGAGAACTGAAAATCATGTCCGCGCGTTTGGCCGTCGATATCGGCGGCACGTTCACCGATGTGGTCCTGGAAACAGCCGCCCGCGCCCATTCCATCAAGCTGCTGACCACGCCCGATGCGCCCGAGCGCGCGGTGCTGGACGGCGTGCGCACCATCCTGACTGAGGCCAAGGTCGCGGCATCCGAGGTGACGCTGGTGGTGCACGGCACGACGCTCGCCACCAATGCGCTGATCGAGCGCAAGGGCGCGCGCACGGCGCTGGTCACGACGGAAGGCTTCCGCGATTCCCTCGAGATCGCCTGGGAGCACCGCTTCGAGCAGTACGACATCTACATGGAGCGGCCCGATCCGCTGGTGCCGCGCGACCTGCGCTTCGGCGTGCCCGAGCGTGTGGCAGCCGACGGCGCCGTGCTGCTGGCGCTCGACGAGGCCGCCGTGCGCGCTGTCGCCATCGAATTGCGCCAGCGCAAGATCGAGGCAGTGGCCGTCTGCTTCCTCCACAGCTTCACTCACGAGGCGCACGAGCGTCGCGCCGGCGCGATCCTGGCCGAGGAGCTGCCCGGCGTGGCCATCTCGCTCTCCTGCGAGGTCTGCCCCGAGATCCGCGAATACGAACGCACCTCGACCACCATCGCCAACGCCTATGTGCTGCCGCGCATGGCGGGCTATCTCGGCCAGCTCGAACGCGACCTCGCGAAGGAAGGTATCGCCGGCCCCCTGCTGCTGATGATGTCGTCAGGCGGCATCACCACCGTCGACACGGCACGGCGCTATCCCGTGCGCCTGGTCGAATCGGGCCCGGCCGGCGGCGCCATCCTGGCGCTCACCGTCGCCGCGGAAAATGGAATCGCCAAGGCGGTCGCCTTCGACATGGGCGGCACCACGGCCAAGCTCACGCTGCTCGACGATCTCGAGCTGCAGCGTTCGCGCCAGTTCGAGGTCGCGCGCGCCTATCGTTTCGTCCAAGGCAGCGGACTTCCGGTGCGCATCCCGGTGATCGAGCTGGTCGAGATCGGCGCCGGCGGCGGCTCGATCGCCCGGCTCGACGCACTTGGCCGCATCCAGGTCGGCCCCGATTCGGCCGGTAGCGTTCCAGGCCCCGCCTGCTACGGCAACGGCGGCACCGAACCCACGGTGACCGACGCCGACACGGCACTCGGTCGTCTCGACCCCGCGCGTTTCGCCGGCGGCGCCATCCCGCTCTATCCCGACAAGGCCAAGGCTGCCCTGCAGCCCTTGGCCGGGGCGCTGAAAACCGATCCGCAGGGCGCCGCGGCCGGTGTCGCCGAAATCGTGGACGAGACCATGGCCAGTGCCGCCCGCGTCCATGCCGTCGAGAACGGCAAGGACACCGCCGACCGCACGCTGATCGCCTTCGGTGGTGCGGCGCCGCTCCATGCCGCCCGCCTCGCCCGCAAGCTCGGCATGCGGCGCGTCGTGGTGCCGGTCGGTGCCGGCGTCGGCTCCGCCTTCGGCTTCCTGCGCGCGCCGATCGCCTACGAGGTCGTGCGCACGCGCCACGTCAGGCTCGACATGTTCGACGCCAAGATGCTGAACGAGCTGTTCGCCACCATGCGCGCCGAAGCCGAGGCCGTCGTGCGGCCGGCCGCGCCGGGCGAGGAATTGGTCGAGACGCGCCATGCCTTCATGCGCTACCGCGGCCAGGGCCACGAGATCGCGGTTCCCTTGCCCAACCGCGCCTTCGCCGCCGATGCGGCACCCGACCTGCGCCGCCGCTTCGAGGCGACCTATGAAACGGTGTTCGGCCGCGCCATTCCCAAGCTCGAGGTCGAGGCGCTGACCTGGACGCTCTCGATCGCCACCGCGCGGCCACTGCCCAAGCCGGTGAAGGATCCGGCAAAAAGCAAAGCCCCCGCGCCGGTCGGCCATCGCGACGTTCTGGATCCGGCGAGCGGCCGGCACGAGAACGCCGCCATCCACGAGCGCGCTTCACTCAAACCCGGCATGTCGCTCGACGGGCCGGCGCTGATCGTCGAGGATGGCACCACGACCGTGGTGCCCAAGGATTTCAGCGCCCGTATCAATGCCGTCGGCCAGATCGTCCTGGAGGACATCACATGAGCACGCCTGCTGACATCCGCCTGCAAGTGATGTGGAACCGGCTGCTGTCGGTGGTCGAGGAGCAGGCCCGCGCGCTGGTGCGCACCGCCTTCTCGACCAGCGCCCGCGAGGCCGGCGACATCTCGGCCGGCGTGTTCGACCTCAAGGGCCAGATGCTGGCGCAAGCCGTCACCGGCACGCCGGGCCATGTGAATTCGATGGCGCGCAGCGTCATCCACTTCATCCGCGAGTTCCCGGTCGAGACCATGAAGCCGGGCGACGCCTATGTGACCAACGATCCGTGGAAGGGCACCGGCCATCTCTACGACATCGTCGTCACCTCGCCCGCCTTCCACGACGGCAGACTGGTGGCGTTGTTCTCCTGCACCACGCACGTGGTCGATATCGGCGGCCTGGGGCAATCGCCCGACGGACGGCAGGTGTTCCACGAGGGCCTGTTCCTGCCGCTGCTGCCATTGATGCGCGAGGGTGTGATCGACGAGACCGTGATGCGCATCGTGCGCGCCAACGTGCGCGAGCCGGTGCAGGTCGAGGGCGATCTCCATGCCCTGATCGGCTGCAACGGCATCGGCGAGCGGCGGCTCTCGGCCATGATGGCCGAGCACGGCATCGACAATCTCGACGAGCTCGGCGCCCATATCATCGACAAGAGCCGTGCCGGCATGGTGGCGGCCATCTCCAAGCTGCCGCGCGGCACCTGGAAGGGCCATATGCGGATCGATGGCTACGACGCGCCGATCGACCTGCATGCCGCCGTCTCGATCCACGCCGACCATATCGCCGTCGACTACGCCGGCACCTCGGGCTCGTCGATCTACGGCATCAATTCGCCGATGTGCTACACCGAGGCCTACACCGCCTTCGGCATCAAGTGCGTCGTGGCGCCGACCATTCCCAACAATGCCGGCACGCTCGATTCGATCCTGGTGACGGCGCCCGAGAACACCATCGTCAATGCGCTGTTTCCCGCCGCGGTGAATGCGCGCAGCACGATCGGCCACATGCTGCCCGACGTCTGCTTCGACGCCCTTCATCAGGTGATCCCGGGCCGCGTACCAGCCGAGGGGACCTCCAACCTGTGGAACCTGAAGCTCGGCGCCGGCCACGGCATGACCGGCACCATCGGTAACAGCCGGCCCTTCATGGTGACGACCTTCCATTCCGGCGGCACCGGCGCCCGGCCGACGCTCGACGGGCTCTCGGCCACGCCCTTTCCGTCGGGCGTGCGCAACGTGCCGGTCGAGATCACCGAGACCATCGCCCCCGTCGTGGTGTGGAAGAAGGAATACCGCCAGGATTCAGGCGGCGCCGGCCAGCACCGCGGCGGCCTCGGCCAGGTGATGGAGGTCGAGCACCGCGAGGGCGCGCCCTTCGGCATTTTCGCCACCTTCGAGCGGGTAAAACATCCGGCGCGCGGCCGTGACGGCGGCAAGGCAGGCGGCAACGGCCGCCTCTCCCTCGCCTCGGGCCAGGAACTCCGGGCCAAGGGCTTCCAGACCATCCCGGCCGGCGAACGGCTGGTGGTCGAGATGCCGGGCGGCGGCGGCTTCGGCGATCCCGCCAAGCGCGACCGCGCCAAGGTCGAGCGCGACGTGCGGCTGGGACTGGTCAGCAAAGAACAGGCGAAGGCGGCGTACGGCGTCGACGGCGATTAGACCCGGGGCGACTCGCTCAGGGGAGCGCGCAACTCCAGTTGCGCATCGGAATCGGAAGGGCGCCACTGGAGTGGCGCGCTCCGAAGACGGCGTTCCTTCAGAAGGTCTTGTTCCACTCCGGCCGATGCTTGTTGCGCAGCTTGAAGTCCTGCCGGTCGGCCTTGCGCGGCGCCCGCACCCAGACCTCGCGGTTCGGATGCATGCCGCCACCGCGCGTGGCCGGCACGGCGCTGGTGCGCGCGCGATGGAGCAGGCGGGTATCGGCGATGCCGCAATTGGGATGAATGCCGCCGTTGTCCGCGACGATCTTGTCCCAGGCCGCCTGGCGCTTGGCGAAGATGGCGGGATCCTTGAGCGCGGTGCAGTTGAGTTCGTTGATGTTGAGATCGGCGATGATCTCGTCACCGTCCTCGACCAGCGCGATCGGGCCGCCGAGCGCCGCTTCCGGCCCGACATGGCCGATGACAAGCCCCACCGACCCGCCCGAGAACCGCGCGTCCGTCATCAGGGCCACGACGATGTTTCGTTCGCGGCAGAGCGTCGTGATGCGCGAGGTCGGATCGAGCATCTCCGGCATGCCGGGCGCGCCGCTCGGACCCTCGTAGCGCACGATGATGATGTCGTTGTTCTGGAAGGTCTCCGGCGTCTCGTCGAGCGCCTTGAGCAGGCCCTGCTCGCCCTCGAAGACGCGGGCGCGGCCGCGGAAGAGGTTGTTCTCGAGGCCGCCTTCCACGCCGGCAAGCTTGAGGATCGCTGAGAAGTCAGGCGACAAGTTGCCGCCCAGCATCCGCAGGCCGCCGGTCGGCTTATAAGGCTTCTCGACGGAATAGATGACGCGGCCGTCGGCACGCTTGGCGCCGAGGCGATCGACCTGGGCCGCCAGGGTCTCGCCGGTGCAGGTGAGGACATTGCCGTTGAGCAGGCCGGCGTCGAGCAGCTCGCGCACGATCACCTGCACGCCGCCGACCTGGTCGATGTCGACCATGGAATATTTGCCGTAGGGCCGCGCGTCGGTGAGCACCGGGACGATATGCTGCGAGAGGTAATTGAACTCTTCCGGCGTCACGACGTCCTTCCAGAAATCGCCGAAGCCGGCAGCCCGCGCGATCTCCGGCCCATGCAGGACGACATTGGTCGAACCGCCGATGGCCATCGCCACGATCATGGCGTTGCGGATCGAATCGCGCACCACGATGTCGCGCGGCTTCAGATCGTTCTTCATCAGATTGGCCAGATGATCGACCAGCTCGGCGGCGAATTCGTTGACGCGGCGCGGGTCGTCGGACGGCGGCGCAACCATGTGCAGCGGCTGCATGCCGACCACGCCGATGAAGGTCTGCATGGTGTTGTAGGTGAACATGCCGCCGCAGCTGCCGTAGCCCGGGCAGGCATGGCAGGCGATGTGGTGCCGGTGGGCGGGATCTGGATGGCTGGCGACCTGGTAGGCGCTCACGATGTCGAGCGCCTCGCCCGTCAGCGGATCCTTGCCCGGATGGATCGGGCCGTCCGACATGATGATCGACGGCAGGTTGTGCTCGAGCAGTGCCGCGAGCGTGCCGACCGGCGGCTTGTCGCAGGCGACGACCGCGATCGTCCCGGCGAGGCCGGTGGCGCTCAGATGCTCGCACAGCGCGTCCTGCGTCACCTCGCGGCCGATCAGCGAGTAGCGCATCTCGCGCGTGCCGTTGCGGATGCCGTCCGACGTCGCGATCGTGAACTCGGGCTGAACCAGGCGCATCTTGAGCTGGCCCGGCCCCGTGCCGATGCGGTTCTTGAGCTGGGTATGGATCGCCTCGACCTTGGACGCGACGCCCAGATAGCACTGGCTGTCACCCTTGGTGCCGACCACGCCCACCGACGGCTCGTGGATCAGGTCCGGATCGGTGCCGAGCGCGCGCGCCACCCCTATGGACTGGGTGGAGCGGCCAGGATGTCGGTCAATGGTCACAATGCGCGGCTTCATCACACCCACCCCATAGAACTTGCAAATGTTGGCCCGCCTACAGTGGCGAACAGGTTCGGCGGTATATCACAGGCCCGGTTGGCCGTTCCCCCGATTTCTTCAGCCGCATGACAAGCGCCAAGCCGCTCCCCGGAACCCCGGCTTGATGGGCGGTTGGGCCTCGACCGCGTGACGCTGGACGGGCATCCTCGTGCGGCATCAGCGCCGATAATGAAATGAGCGGCGTACGTCATGAAGAGCGATTGAGCGGCTTGACAGGCTAATTCCTATATAGTAGGAAATAGCCGTTTTGAAGAACCTGGCGCCCCTTCCATGTCTTCGCTCCAGCCCGCATCCACCGAACCGTCGAGAGGCAGACGACGTTAAAAACATCATCCGGTGTCCCACGGTCTCCCTGGCGTCGTCATGGATTTTCCCTTTGTATCAATGAGTTGAGCGCTAAGACACATCAGGTGTGCGACGTGAAGGGGTGTCCCACGGGGTGAGGCACCTGTATTCTCGCCGCCAAGAACGAAACCCGATAAAACGACCCCGAGGAAACGACGATGTGGCAACCGAATGAGCGCTACCCCGATCCGGCCGTGCGCGTGCTCGATCCGTCCTTCAACCAGTACCGGCTGGCGCTGGCCTCGGTCGAACGGCTCTACACCGGCTGCCGCTGGGCCGAGGGGCCGGTCTATTTCGGCGACGGGCGCTATCTGCTGTGGAGCGACATCCCCAACAACCGCGTACTGCGCTGGGACGAGGAGAGCGGCGCCGTCTCGGTGTTCCGCAAGCCTTCCAACAACGCCAACGGCCACACCCGCGACCGCCGCGGCCGGCTGATCGCCTGCGAACACGATGCACGGCGCATCGTGCGCTTCGAGTATGACGGCGCCATCACGGTGCTGGCCGATTCGTACGACGGCAAGCCGCTGAACTCGCCCAACGACGTCGTGGTGAAGTCCGACGGCTCGGTGTGGTTCAGCGATCCGACGTTCGGCATCCTGGGTTACTACGAGGGCCACAAGGCGCCGAGCGAGAACAAGCCCGCCGTCTATCGCCTCGATCCCGCCACCGGCAAGCTCACGGCGATGGCCGACGAGATCCCCGGCCCCAATGGCCTCGCCTTCTCGCCCGACGAGAAGAAGCTTTACGTCGTGGCCTCGCGCGCCGAACCGTACCGCACGATCGTGAGTTACGACGTCTCGGCCGACGGCATGAAGCTGAGCGGCGGCAAGGTGCTGATCGACGCCGGGCCGGGCGGCTCGCCCGACGGCTTCCGCGTCGACATCGACGGCAACCTGTGGTGCGGCTGGGGCATGGGCTCGCCCGAGCTCGACGGCGTGCGCGTGTTCGACAAGAGCGGCAAGCCGATCGGCCACATCGACCTGCCGGAACGTTGCGCCAACCTCTGCTTCGGCGGCCGCCATCGCAACCGCCTGTTCATGGCCGCAAGCCATTCGCTCTATGCCCTCTACGTCAACACCCAGGGCGCGGCCGGCGGCTGATCGATCCCATGCCTAGCGTAAACGTGTCCGGCGTAGATTCGAATTATGCCTGGTGGCGTCTGGTCGCCAGCGTGACGCTGAGTACCGTGGGCGGCATCGGCATGTGGTGCCTGGTGGTGGCCCTGCCTGCGCTCCAGCACGATCTCGGCATCAGCCGGGCGGACATCTCCTTCGCCTACACCATGAACACGCTGGGCTTCTTCGCAGGCGGCGTGACCTGGGGATACGTGGTCGACAGGCGCGGCATCGTCGTCACGGCGATCCTGAGCGCGATAGGCCTCGCGGCGGGCTTCGCGCTCGCGTCAACCGCGCCCTCGCTCACGCTGGTCGCTGCGGCGCAGGCCCTGATCGGCTTTGGCGCAGCGGCAACCTTTGCCCCGCTGGTCGCCGATATCTCGCACTGGTTCGAGAAGCGTCGCGGCATGGCCGTCGCCATCGCGGCGTCTGGCAACTACCTCGCCGGCGCCGTGTGGCCGCCGATCATCGAACTGCTCATTCGCGACCATGGCTGGCGCGTCACCTATTGGGTCGCCGCCGCTCTCTGTCTGGTGACCATGGTCCCGTTGGCCCTGACGCTTCGCCGCAAACCGCCACAGCATCACACGGCGAGCGGTGAGAGCACGGCAAGTGTCGCGCCCTACTCGCCACGGTCGCTAGGGCTTTCGCCAAACGCCCTGCAGGCAGTCCTGGTCGTGGCCGGCATCGGCTGCTGCGTCGCCATGTCGATGCCCCAGGTCCATATCGTGGCCTACTGCGCCGATCTCGGTTACGGCACGGCGCGCGGCGCCACCATGCTGTCGCTGATGCTGGGCTTCGGCATCGTGAGCCGCATCGCCTCGGGCTGGATTGCCGACAAGGTCGGCGGCATAAAAACCCTTCTGCTGGGCTCGACCCTTCAGTGCATCGCCCTCGTCGTCTACATGATCGACGACTCGCTAAATTCGCTCTACTTGGCGTCGGCGCTGTTCGGGCTGTTCCAGGGCGGCATCGTGCCGTCCTATGCCATCATCGTGCGCGAGTATTTCCCGCCCAAGGAGGCAGGCTTCCGCGTCAGCCTCGCCATATCGTCGACCCTGATCGGCATGGCGCTGGGCGGCTGGATGGGCGGCGTGCTGTTCGACATGACCGGCGCCTACCGGGCCGCCTTCATCAACGGCATCGCCTGGAACGTGATGAACGGCGCGGTGGCATTCTGGCTGCTGACGCGGCAAAACCGTCGCAACGTCTACGCCTGAGGTCCCGACCATGCGCATCACGGCTATCCGCGACATCGTCTCGCCGATCCGCTCCGACATCGCCAACGCCTACATCGACTTCAGCCAGATGACGGCGAGCGTGGTGGCGGTGGAGACCGACCTCAGGGTCGATGGCAAGCCGGTGGTGGGCTACGGTTTCAATTCCAACGGCCGCTATGCGCAGCACGGCCTCCTGGGCGAGCGCTTCATCCCGCGTCTCAAGGCCGCCAAGCCCGATACGCTGCTCGACGACGAGGGCTTCCTCGATCCGGCGCGCTGCTGGGCGGCGATGATGGCCAACGAAAAGCCGGGCGGCCATGGCGAGCGTTCGGTGGCCGTGGGCGTGCTCGACATGGCGCTATGGGATGCGCTGGCCAAGGCCAAGCGCGTGCCGCTGTGGAAGTTGCTGGCCGACCGCTACAACGGCGGCGCGCACGACGACAAGGCCTGGGTCTATGCCGCCGGCGGCTACTACTACCCCGGCAAGGGGCTCGACGCGCTGCAGGACGAGATGAAGCACTATCTCGGCCTCGGTTACTCCTGCGTGAAGATGAAGGTGGGCGGCGTGCCGCTGGCCGAAGACCTCAAGCGCATCGAAGCGGTGCTGAAGATCGTGGGCAAGGGCGAGCGGCTGGCGGTCGACGTCAACGGCAAGTTCGATCTGCCGACGGCCATCGCCTTCGGCCGCGCCATCGAACCCTACGGGCTGCGCTGGTACGAGGAGCCGCTCGATCCCCTCGACTATCTGGCGCACGCCGCACTCGCGACCCAGTACGCCCCGCCGCTCGCAACAGGCGAGAACCTGTTCTCGATGCAGGACGCCCGCAACCTGGTGCGTCACGGCGGGCTCAGGCCCGACCGCGACATCCTGCAGTACGATCCGGCACTAAGTTACGGGCTGGTCGAATACCTACGCACGGTCGAGATGCTGAAGGCGCACGGCTGGTCGCCCAGGCGCTGCGTGCCGCATGGCGGCCACCAGTTCGCGCTCAACATCGCCGTCGGCCTGCAGTGCGGCGGCAACGAGTCCTATCCGCAGGTGTTCGCGCCGTTTGGCGGCTTCGCCGACGACTGCCCCGTCGTCGACGGACGCGTGGCGCTGCCCGATGCACCGGGCATCGGCTTCGAGCGCAAGGCCGACCTCTGGGCAGTCATGAAGACCGCCTGAGGCGATACCTGATCTCAGCCGCGGAAGTTGTCCCAGCCGCCGCCGTGGGTCTGGTACCGGCCATCCTGCGGGGTGCCTGAAGAAGCACATCCCGAGAGGGAAGCGACGGCAAGGAAGGCTACGATCATGGCGAGGGCTTTGGATCGACGTGTCATCATCGACCCGATATGGGACCCGCCTACTCGGGCTTCAACAGGCCGAGCTTCAGCAATTCCGACACATTCGCCTCGTCGGACTTCAGCGCCGCGGTGAACTGCTCGGGTGTCGAGGGCCGGACGATGGCGCCCAGTTCGCGCAGCCGCTTGTTCGCCGCCTCGTCCTTGAGGCCGGCCACGACGCCTTCGTTCAGGCGAGCGATCACAGGCTTGGGCGTGTCGATGTGGGCGAACACGCCGGCGGTCGTGGCGCCGTCGAACGGCTTGCTGCCGAGGTCGCCCAAGGTCGGCACGTTGGGAAGCTCGGGAATGCGTTCCAGGCCAAAATTCGCCAGCGGCCGCAGCTTGCCGGACTGGATGTGCGGCATCGAGCTGGTGAGCTGGTCGGCGAACAGGTCGAGGTTGCCTGCGAGAAGATCGGCGATGCCGGGACCCGAACCGCGATAGGGGATGATGTTGAACTTGATGTTCTCGTTGAGCTGCAGGCGCAGGATGGCGACATGGTTGGTGGTGCCGTTGCCGGAATGGCCGATGGTGACGGTGCCGGGCTTGGCCTTGGCTTCCGCCAGCACGCTCTTCATGTCGGGGAAGCGGCTGTCGGCGCGTGTCACCACCATCGTCGGCACGGTGGTGAGGATGCTGACCGGCGCGAACGAGGACAGCATCTCCTTCTTGCCGGCGAAGATCGGCGCCACGTAGCCCACGGTGAAACTCGCCATCACGATGGTGTAGCCGTCGGCCGGCGCGTTGTGGGCGAGCTCGAGGCCGACCACGCCGCCGGCGCCGGGCTTGTTGTCGACCAGGATGCTCTGGCCGAGCTGGCGGCCCATCGGATCGGCCACGATGCGCGAGGTGACGTCGTAGTTGCCGCCGGGCGCGAAGGGGATGACCCAGCGGATCTGCTTGGTGGGAAAGGCCTGGGCGAAGGCCGGCCTGCCGGCTGCCGCCGCCACACCCGCCCCGATGCCCGCCATGATGCCCGCCCCGATCAGGCGACGCCGCGCGATCTCGATCATTCATTCCTCCCTGTGCGAGGCGCAGAATAGCGAACCGGGCACCGCCTGCCACGCTTTGAACAGTCATTTATATCTTGCCCCCAATCTCGCCCCAATTGCGGCTCAGGGGCGGTTTGCCGGCACGGAGAGAAGGTTCTATTGCCGGCACCACAGTGGGGCCCAAGCAATGTCGACGCGTCGCAGATTTCTGATGGTGATGGCATGTGCTGCCGTTGTCGGCAGCGCGGCCGGGCCGATTCGTGCCTTCGCGCAGGAGCGCCTGGGATTGAAGGGCTACGATCCGGTGGCCTATTTCACGCTGTCCACACCCACGCCGGGCGTCGTGGAGTACGAGTACGTCCTCGATGGCGTCCGCTACCGCTTCGCCAACGCCCGGCATCGCGACATGTTCAAGGCCAACCCCGACAAGTATGCGCCGCAGTTCGGCGGCTCGTGCGCCATGAACATGGCCAACGGCACGAAGCGCGCGTCCGATCCCACAATCTGGGTGATCTCGAACGGCAACCTCTACGTCTTCGCCGGCATCGGCGGCGCAGAGCGATTCCGCCAGGAGGTCGAGGTCAATGCCACCAAGGCGGCAGCTAACTGGAAAACCCTCAAGGATACGCCGAGCCAGTAGGCGGGCTCGGCCAAGGCCGGCGCAAGCTCAGTTCAGGCCGGCCTTGCGCAGGCTGGCCTCGATCCGACCCTGCAACGCCGGATCCTGGAAGCGCGAGCCGAAGCTCGCGAGGTCGAAATGCGGGTTCTTGCGCCGGCCCTGCTCGACGGCATCCATCGCATCGGCGGTGCGGCCCAGTTCCGCATAGGCAGCGGCCAGCGGGAAATCGAGCAGCGGATAGGCTGGATACCTTATCCGCGCCGCCTCCAGCAGCTTGACCGCATCGGCGTAGCGCCGGCTCAGCACGTAGGCGAGGCCGAGATTGAGCGCCGCCTCTGGGCCGATGTTGGGGTTGAGATGGACGGCGAATTCCGCGGCCGCGATCGATTCGTCGATCCGGCCGGTCCACAGCAGCGCCGCGGCCCGGGCGAGTGCTGCCTCGGCGTCGCTGGGGTTGATCTGCAGCGCGCGCTCGGACTGGGCCAGCCCCAGATCGTACTTCTGCAAGGCCGTATAGGCCCGGGCAAGAACGCTGTGGGCGAGGACGCATTCCTCGTCGAGCTCGATCGCCTTCTGGGCGAGCCGGATGGCCGTGTCGATGTCCTGATCGGGAAACTCCGACCAGCCGAACGTGGCGCGCTGGAAATAGAGGTCGGCCATCTCGGCGTAAGCGTCGGCATAGGTCGGCGACAGCAGCGTTACCCGATCCAGGAGATCGCGCGCCGAGCGGTTGCCGGCCCGCGTCGAATCGGCGGCGAGCGCGCGGCTGCGCAGCAACAGATCATAGGCATCGAGATTGTCGGTCGGCTTGCGCAGGCTCTGCTGCAGGGCGATTTGCTGCAGGCTGGAGGCCAGGGTTCCGGCGATGCGGCGGGCAATCCGTTCCTGGACCGCGAAGATGTCCGTCATCTCGTCGTCGTACTGCTCGGCCCAGAGCTGGGTGCCGTTGGCCGCATCGCTCAACTGGACGGTGACCCTGACCCGCGTCCCCATGCGACGGACACTACCGCCGACGAGATACCGCGCATGCAGCAAGCGGCCGATTTCCGACAGCGGCATCTCCTTGCCGCGAAACGGCAGCACGGCGCCGTAGGAAAGAACGGTGATCTGCTTGAAGCGCCCAAGGGCGCGCGTGATGTCTTCGGTGAGCCCATCGGAAAAGTAGTCCTGGGCGGGATCGCCGCTCTGATTGATGAGGACGAGAATGGCGACCGACAGGCCGGTCTCGGCCGGCGGACGGCCGAGGGAGCCGATCGCATCCTGGGGCGGCGGCGGCCCGCCCGACCGATAGGCAAGGGTGACGCCGAGCGCGATCAGGACGACGGCAATACCGGCCGCGACGACCGACAGCCGCTTGCCGGAATAAGGTCCCGCGGGGCGCGGCGGCATATCGGTCTCGGCAAGGGCCGCCCCGTCGAGCGCATACATCCGGATCGGCCGGTCGATGTTCTTGACCGTCCGCCGGCCGAGATCGCGGAACGGCAGTGCGAGCTTGTCGCGCACCTGCTCGTAGACGCTGTCCGACAGCACGATCGAACCCGCCTCAGCCTGGGCCTCCAGGCGGGCGGCGATGTTGACGGTGTCGCCGAACACATCGTCGTCGTGCGCGATGATATCGCCCAGGTGCAGGCCGATGCGGAAAGCCTGGCGCCGCTCCGGAGCGGTTTCGATATTGCGCTCGATCATGCCGCGCTGAAGTTCGACGGCGGATCGGATCGCCTCGACCGCGCTGCTGAACTCGACGAGAACGCCATCTCCGACCGTCTTGACGATACGTCCATGGAAGCGTTCGACGACCGGCGCCACCAGCTCAGCCAGGTGCGCGTGCAGGTCGACAAGGGTCTGTTCCTCGTCGACCCGCATCAAGCGGCTGTAGCCGTCGATGTCGGCGAACAGGATGGTCGCGAGACGACGGTTGGTACCGATGTTGGACATCGTGCGGCCGTGCCGCGTGTCTCAGCGGAAGACGAGAACCGGCGTCGTGCTGTGGGTCAGCACCTTCGTGGTCTCGCTGCCGAGCACGAGGGCGGAGATCCCGCGCCGGCCGTGCGAGGCCATGGCGATCAGGTCGCATCCCTGCTTCGCCGCGGTATCGATGATCGCCTGGTAAGGATGGTCGTGATCGACCTGGAGGGTCTCGCAGGCAACCCCGGCCGCCTTGGCCTTGGCGAGGGCCTCGCCGAGATGCCGGGCCGCCTGGTCCGAAGCATGCTGATGATACCGGTTTTGCTGCTCGGCGAGCTGGACCATCGCCATAACCATCATGGGAACGGGTTCGATGGTCATCATCACGGTGACCTTGGCGCCGATCTCGCGGGCAAACGCCAGGCCCTTGTCCACCGCCGCCTCCGACAACGCAGTGCCATCCATTGGAATGAGAATGTGCTTGAACATCTGGCTTCCCTCAAATTCTTGGCATCGCTGGCGGCCCACCGACTACGCCCGACCCTGCCATGCGTCAAATATCATCCCGCACCTACAGATAGACGCCCTTCATCCCCGCTTCGGGGTAACGCGTGCCTGCCGCGGCGCCAGGCGGCAGGGCCGCCGAGAGACGCGCCACTTCGTCGGCCGACAAGACAACGTCGAGCGCCGCCAGGTTCTCGTCGACGCGCTCAGAGCGCTTGGTGCCCGGGATGGGCACGATGTCGTTGCCCTGCGCCAGCAGCCAGGCGAGCGCCACCTGCCCCGGCTTGCAACCCTTGGCCACCGCCACGGCTTCGATCGCGGCGACCTTCGCGAGGTTGAGCGCGAGATTTTCCGCCGCGAAGCGGGGATGGCGACCGCGACCGTCGCCTTCGGGAATGTCGGCGGCCTGGCGCACCGCGCCCGTCAGCAGGCTACGGCCGAGCGGCGAGTAGGCGACGAAGGAGATGCCGAGCGCGCGCGTCGTCTCGAGCGTCTTCTCGGCATCGACACGGAAGAGCAGCGAATACTCGCTCTGCACCGCGGCGATCGGATGGACCGCATGCGCCCGGCGGATGGTCTCGGGGCGCGCCTCGCTGAGGCCCAGGGCCCTCACCTTGCCCGCCTTCACGAGATCGGCCATGGCGCCCACCGTCTCCTCGATCGCCACCGACGGATCGACGCGATGCTGGTAGTAGAGATCGATCACCTCGACACCCAGTCGCTTGAGGCTTGCCTCGCAGGCGGCCTTCACATGAGCCGGCCGGCCGTCGACGCCGTTGGCGCCGCCAGGCTGTTGAACCTGACCGAACTTGGTGGCGAGGATCGCCTGACGGCGACGGCTGCCCGCCAGCGCCTTGCCGAGCAGGGTCTCATTGTGACCCCAGCCATACATGTCCGAGCTGTCGAGCAGGGTGACACCGAGGTCGAGCGCGTGGTGAATGACCCGGATCGCTTCTGCATCGTCGCTCTTGCCGTAGGCGCCCGAGAGCGACATCAGGCCGAGCCCGATCGGAAAGACCGAGAGATCGCTGCTGCCGAGCCGGCGGGGTTTTGCGGTGCCTGTGGTCATGGTGTCCTCCTCAGGCGACGCTAGCATGCGCCAGGGCGGCAGGGGCCAGCGGGATTGTCAAATTGGTGTCGAATCCCGCCCCTTCTGGTACTTACTCTCCGTGCCAAAAGCCAGGGCCGACAAGATCAGCCTGATCGTTCCGGTGTTCAATGAAGCGCCGCACCTTGCGAAGCTTCTCGCGGCGCTCGATCGTGTCCGGCTTCCCCGGCCGTGCGAACTGGTGATCGTGAACGATGGTTCCGCCGACCAATCCAGCCAGATCATCCGGCGGTTCGCCTTCACGAACGAAGTTCTGATCATCGACCTGCCAGCCAATCGCGGCAAAGGCGCTGCAGTGGCAGCCGGTATCGCCCGCGCCACCGGGACCATCATCGGCATCCAGGACGCCGACTTCGAATATGACTTCAACGAGATCGCGCGGCTCGTCGAGCCCATCGTCACAGGCCAGGCCGATGTCGTGTATGGCTCGCGTTTCGCGCCGGGCGTGCCGCCGCCCTCCCGCGGCATTCATTATCTGGCGAACCGGACGCTGACCTGCTTGAGCAACCTTTGCAGCGGTCTTCGCCTGACGGACATGGAGACCTGCTACAAGTTCTTCAGGGCCGACATCATCAAGAACGTCCGCCTGGAATCGGAGCGCTATGGCTTCGAGCCGGAAGTGACCGCCAAGATCGCTCGCCTCCGCGTGCGCCTCGTCGAACTCCCGACCTCCTATGCGCCGCGCAGTCGCGGAGACGGCAAGAAGATCGGCTGGCGCGACGGCGTGGCAGCGATCTGGCACGTTCTCTACTTCAACCTGGTGGCCCGCCGAACCGGATGGTTCGCAAAGGATCTGCCCACGTCGTTCCGTCCTTGACCTCATTCCTTTCCCTCAGCGCCTATTCTGCGCCCGTCGTCCTGCTGCTCGGCCTGTCGACATTCGCGGGCTGCATGGGTCTCGGCCTGCTGCTTCTGCGGCTGCTGCGCACTGAGCTGCCCGCACCGTTTGGCCAGGTCGTCGCCGTGCTGCTGGGCATTCAGGTGACCGGCCTCGCCGTCCAGATCGTCGCGATGGCCCAGGCGGCGACGCCGACCGTCCTAATCGTTCTCTGGGGTGTCTCGCTCGCGGGCGGCGCCGTGGGCTGGATCTTTTGTCGGCCGATCCGGGATGCAAGCGCTCTTCCCGCGATCCCGAGGATCGCCATCCCGAGGATCGCCATCGTCATCGCGGTGGTCGCCGCCGGCCTGAATCTGCTGGCGGCCATCGTTCCTTCCAGCAAGATCGACGAACTCTACTATCACATGCTGTTGCCGGCCCGCGTCGTGGCCGACCACGGACTCACGATCTATCGCACACCGATCGAGTCGGCGGTGCTGCCGCAGATGGCCTACGCCTTCTTCGCAGCCCCCTTGCATGTGCTGGGCTATCCCGATGCGCCGAACGTCGTGAGCTGGATGCTGAGCCTGACCCTGGTCTGGTTCGGCTGGACCATCCTGCGCCAACGCGGCATCGCCAACCCCGTCGCCTATTGCCTGGTGGCCGCACTACTTGTCGGCGCCTATCCCATGGTCTTCCACGTGACCGGCGGCAGCCACGCGTTCGGCGATCTGTCGCTGGCGGCCGCCGTGGTTGCCCTGGCGCTGGCCGACAGGCTACTGGCTGCCTGCGGCTCCGTGCGCTTCGCCTTCATGGTGTCGCTGCTGGCGTGGAGTGCTGCTTCCGCAAAGGTCTCGCTGATGCCGCTCGCCGGCGCGGTGGCGCTGCTCGCGATCTTCTTCGCCACCCGTGCGTCGAGCGCATTTGGCGCGCGGATTCGCATCCTTGCCGCAGCTGGCGCGCCTTGGCTGATCCTCGGCGCCCCCTTGATGATCTGGACCTACGCCCGGACAGGCTCGCCCTTCGGCCCGCTGCTGGCCGGACTGTTCGGCGAGAGCCTCTTCCGTCCCGAGATCTTCGCCGACTTCGCCGCATCAACGCGGATCGCCAATCGGTCGCCGCTGGGGGCGGTGTTGTTCGACAATCTCGCCGGCTACTCGCCCCTCGTCTGGGTGGCCGCGATCGGCGCCTTGATATCCGGCCCGACGCCGCTGGCCGTCCGCCGGTGGGGCACGGCCCTCCTGCTCGGGCAATGCCTGATCATCGCCTGGCTGCTGCCGTATCACGCGCGGTTCCTGGGGGGGCTGCAGTATGGCCTCGCGATCTGCTTTGCGCTCTACCTGCCGCCGCAGCTCATCCCCTGGAAGCGGGCGACGGCGATTGCGATCGCCATCGGAGTCTTGCCCTGGATGGCCGGACAGGCCGCCTATACCCAACAGTTCGCCGCGATGGCCCTGGGCCTCGAGAATCGGAGCGCCTTCGCCCGCCGCTACGTTGCCTTCTTCGATGACTTCATCTCCCTCGACCGCCTGCTGCCGGCAAACGCCGTCCTGCTGGCGACGGACAGCCGGCCACCCGCGGTCTACGCATCGCGGCCGATGGTATTCGATCTGGCCGACGTACCGCCGGGGCGCGAGGTCTATGTCTTCAGCGTGGGTCTGCCGAACGCATCCGATTATCCGGCGCCCTACACGCTAGGCCCGGAGATCTATGCCAATTCAAAGGCCCGGCAGACCGTGTTCAGGCGCCCCTGGGCCGCGCCGGAGACAGGCGAACTCCACGTCGTTCGCCTTGCCCGTCCCTAGGATCGGAACGGCCGCGGTCTACCCGTAGACGAACGTCCGGTCGTCGAGGTCGATCGCCGGCCACAGGTCCTTCTCGGTCCAGTAGTCCTGGGTATGCTGCCATTCGGGTTTGTCGCCCCGCTTGGGCAGCAGGTGCATGCCGCGCATGAGATAGCCCGGATTGAAATTGGCCGGATCGATCCAGGGCAGCAGCGGCATATCCTTGTCTTCGGGCCGCAGCGCCACGGCGACCTTCTTCGCCTGCTTGTCCTTCATGTGTCCCAGCAGGCGGCAGACGAAGTCGGCGACCAGGTCGGCGCGCAGGGTCCAGCTTGCCCGGAAGTATCCGAACACCCACACCATGTTGGGCACGCCGGTGAACATCATGCCGCGGTAGGTGACCGTGTCGGCGAAGTCGAGCGGCTTGCCGTCGATGGCGAAGTCGATGTCACCCAGCACGTTGAGATTGAAGCCGGTGGCCGTGACGACGATGTCGGCCTCGAGATCCTTGCCGGACTTCAAGCGAATGCCGGTCTCGGTGAACCGCTCGATCTCGTCGGTGACCACCGAGGCGTGACCGGCACGGATGCCCTTGAACAGGTCGCCATCGGGCACGAAGGCGATGCGCTGCCGCCACGGCCGATAGCTCGGCGTGAAATGCGCATCCATGTCGCAGTCGGGACCGAGGTGAGCGCGCACGCCACCCAGCAGCTCCTTCTTCACGACTTCCGGCTCCTCGAAGGCCCGGCGCGTGAACAACGCCTGATCGTGCAGGATCTTGCGGCGCACAATCTCGTGGATCCAGTTTTCGTCGATCTGCAGTTGGCGCAGCGTGTCGGCGAGATCGTCGACATTGCGGGCGGCCCTGAAATAGGTCGGCGAACGCTGCAACAGGGTGACGTGGCCGCACTTGTCCGCGATGGCCGGCACGAGGGTCGCGGCCGTGGCGCCCGAGCCGATGACGACGACCTTCTTGCCGGCGTAGTCGAGATCCTCCGGCCAGGTCTGCGGATGGACGATCCGGCCCTTGAAGGCCTTCATCCCTTCCCATTCCGGCGTGTAGCCTTCCGAGTGCCGGTAGTAGCCCTGGCACATCCAGAGGAAACCCGCCGTGAAGCGAACGGCCTCGCCGGTGTCGGTGCGCGTGGCCTCTATCGTCCATCGATTGTCCCGGCTCGACCAGCGGGCCGACGAAATCCTGTGGCCATAGCGGATGTGGCCGCCGAGATCGTTCTCCTCGATGACTTCGCCCATGTACGAAAGGATCTCGGCAGCCGTCGCGATCGGCGCGCTGGTCCAGGGCTTGAAGCGGTAGCCGAAGGTGTAGAGGTCGCTGTCGGACCGGATGCCTGGATAGCGGTGGGTGAGCCAGGTACCACCAAAGCTTTCCTGCGATTCGAGGACGACGAAACTCGTGCCGGGGCATTGCTTGGTGAGGTGGTAGGCGCCACCCACGCCGGAGATGCCGGC
>JAQSDW010000170.1 GCA_029946105.1 Reyranella sp.
TCCCTCCATGCGGGAGAAAACAGTGCACCATCAAAGCCTGGGATCAAACACCTAGTAGATGCGCACGGCCAAATGCTTGCTCTGCGGGCCGCCAACGCGAAAGCTGACGATTGAGTCGTTGCTTCCACCCTCGCCATTTTCGCCTCCACTACGCTCCATGAGAGGTTGCGAGAACTCGACGACGTTGCGCCAGGAGGCGATGGCTGTGAATTTGCCGCACATATGCTCACCGTTGTACAGTCATCAGGCTGCTTTCTGCCTTCCCTGTTCCCGGTCGCGTAATGTTAAATGGTCTGGGCTGCCGGCACGTCAACAGCAATCAAGCTCGTGATCAACGGAAAGAGCTTTCGGCTCTTTCCGGTCAGTTTACCAGCCTGGTAGCAGAACAAGTGTTCGTAGCCGTCACCGGAATACCAGTCGCATTCGGTCGTAGACCGGCCAAGTAAGCGTTCAACCGCGGACCGAGACATTCCGATTTCGACAGGCCAACCCGAAGCTGATGGTTGAACCGATTTGACTCTGCCTTCTTCGAAGTAAACTGATCCATCCTTGCAGGTCAGGCTCCAGCGAGTGGCCTCGCCGTAGATCGCCTCTACTTCTTCTCGCGACATACCCGGCTGGATTCGCCCGAAGAACGGCGGCGCGGTTTCGCCGCCCGTGAATTCTCGGTCATGTCTCTCCTCCAATGTGAACAGTCATTCAGGAATTGCGGCGCCGGCCGGGCCGGAATGCCGCTGTAATACCTTGCGGCCGTCAGCCCGCGGCCTGCGTCGGCGGCGACACTTCGGCCATGGTTTTCAAGCTCAACATCCTCCATCTCCTCATCGCGCTGGGCGCGGCCGGCTGCGCGGGCGTGCTCGTGCACGAGGCGCACGGCCGCCTGCTGCGGCCATCGCGGCTGGCCGTGGCGCCCTTGCTGGCCGCCGTGGCGGCGCTGTTCCTGCTGGCGCTGGTGGCGCCTGAAGACCGCGCGCCGAAGCTGTGGGCGGTGGCGCTGGCGCTGGGCGCGCTGCCGGGCGCGGTGCGCGGCCTGGTGATGCCGCTGGAGGTCGACCACACCTGGGCCCTGCTGCGCCTGCCGCGCGGCCGCGACGGGCTGTGGACGGCGGCGGCGCTGGCCGTGCTGTCGGTGCTCGCGATCGTGCTCAGCCTGACCGGCGACGAGGCAGGTGCTGCCACGGGCGCCGTCACCGGCGTCTGGGAGGTGCTGTCGGCGGCCGCGGCCACGGGCGCGGCGGGCTATCTCGGCGGCCGCGCGCTCACCCTGTTCCTGCGCACCGCCCACGCGCCGCATTCGACCCTGGCGCGCGCCGGGGCCTGAGCCGGGCGCCTGATCCCGGCGCTGGAATCTGGCGGCGCGGCGCAACGGGGCGCCGGATGTCGCGTTAAGGGGGTCCAATCCAACCGGAGGACTTCCCGATGCGTACCCTTCTCGTCACCGCGGCTTTCGCCGCCGCCACCGTCGTCGCCGCCCCGGCGCTCGTGCTCGCGCCCCTCGTGCTCGCCCCCAGTGTGATGGCGCAGGGCGCGCCGCAGACCGTCCAGCTCATGAAGGTCGACGTGCTCAAGATCTCGACCGGCTACCGCGCCAGCAAGGTGATCGGCAGCTCGGTCGTGAACGAGGCCGGCGACACCGTGGGCAAGGTCGACGAGATCATCGTCGGCCCCGACGGCAAGGCGCCGTTCGTGGTGCTCTCGGTCGGCGGCTTCCTCGGCATGGGCGACAAACTGGTCGCGCTGCCCTACGAGCAGATGAAGACCGACGGCAAGAAGATCGTGCTGCCGGGCGCCACCAAGGAGTCGCTGAAGGCGCTGCCCGAGTTCAAGTACGCCTCCTGATCGGGGGCGGACCGATGGGCGCCCGTTGATGGGAGCACTCGTCGAGGAGTTCGGTCACCCGACCTACATTTCCTTTCCCGTGATCGCGGCGCGGCTGCTGTTTGCCGCGCTGCTGGGGGCGGCGATCGGCTTCGAGCGCGAATGGCGGGCGCGGCCCGCCGGCTTGCGCACGCATATCCTGATCTGCGTCGCGGCGGCGACGTTCGGCATCCTCACCATCGAGATCGCGCATTCGACGGCCTTCGGCACGAAGGAGATTGCGATCGACCCGGTGCGCGCCGTCGAGGCGGTGACGGCGGGCGTGGCCATCCTGGCGGCGGGCTCGATCCTGTTCACGCGCGGCAAGGTCCACGGCCTGACCACCGGCGCCGGCATGTGGCTGGCGGGCGCGGTCGGTCTGTCCTGCGGCTTCGGCCTGTGGCAGATCGCGGGGCTCGGTACCTTCCTGATCCTGGTGGTGATGGGGCTGCTGCACACGTTCGAGGTCCGCCTCGGCATCGCCGCGGACAAAAGGGACACGGGCGAGAGGGACACGGGCAAGAAGATGGGGGCGTCTGGCGGGTCCTCACGGGACACCCGTTGATCCCTGCGACGCGATGTTCACAGGCAGTGCGGAAAAGGTGTGGTAGGGTCCGCGCGGTCAGTTCAGCGACTCAGACGCCGGCCTGGTCAGCAGGCTTGCCTCGCAGCGGAAACGTCACGTAGTTCCCATCCAGGGCATTATAGGCTCGGTCCGTGATCCTCCATCTCAACCTCCTGCATGTGATTCTCGTCCTCAGCGCCATCGCCGCGGTGTATTTTGCGGTGCGAGAGGCGCGTGGCCGACTCATGCGGCAGACGCGGCTCTACAACCTGCCGCTGGTGGCGATGGTGGTGGCGCTGATCCTCTTGCTGTTCCAGCTCGCCGCCCATCAGCCGGTCTGGACGTTCGCGGCCACCTTCGGGCTGGGTCTGGCGGGCGGCGCCGCGCGGGGCCTGACCATGAAGCTGGAGGTCGACCAGAACTGGCGCCTGGTGCGGCCGACCGGCCGGCGCGTCCTGTTCTGGGTGAGCCTGGCGCTGCCGATCGCGATCGGCCTCGAGATCGCGGGTACACTGGCCGGGCCGTCCGGCTCACCGTTGCGCCTGGCGGGCGCGCACGTCGCCATGCTGTGCACGGGGCTGCTCGTGGGCCGTGCGCTGGTGCTGACGGTGCGGCTGATGCGGGCGCCCCACGTGGACCTGCGCCGGTAGACCTGCACTGGCGGACAAGGGTAGAACAAATTGCACCACGCCGGCGCAGAACCGGTGGGCCTCGGGCGGAAACCGTGAGATTGGTAAGGAATGCTGATCAACCTCTTAGTCGCGCATGGCGTGATCATCCTTGCGGCACTGGGGGCGATGTTCGTGGCCGTCCCGGAAGGGCGCCAGCAGGTGATTCGCACGTGGCGCCTCCTCGTTCCTCCCGGCCTGGCGGCGGTGGCCGCCTTCGTCGAGGTCATCTACCCTTCGCTGCGCGAACTCGACCAGCCGGCAATGTGGCAATTCGCGGTGATCGCCGGCGTCGTCGGCCTGGTCCGCGGACAGTTCATGGCGATGGAGGTCGACCAGATCTGGAACGTGCTCCGCCTGCGCAGCCTGCCGGACGCGCTGTGGGCGACCATCGCCCTGGTGCTGCTCGCTCTTGTCGGGGCCGTGGAGGCCTATCTGGTCGGGACCACCCGGGACCCAGAGAGCCCAGGCATCCGGATCCTGATTGAAATCGGCATGACCGCGGCGGCGGCCTTCCTCATCGGCCGGGCCGGTACCGCGTGGTTCCGCATCCCTCACGTGCCACATCACGAATTGGTCGAACCGGAAGCCTAGCCGGCGGCGTTTTTCCGCCTGCCTCCGTCCCCGCGACACGCCTCACCCTTGTGAGCGCGCCTTTGGCAACATAACGAATTTCATAGCATAAATCTGCGGAACCTGCAAATCTATTTTGTCCCCAATTTCTTGTCCGTCTCGGCCGGGCGAGAATCAGATCATCAAGGTGTCTAGACCGCGGCCAGCGGATCGGGGCCGTAGGCGTTGGGGCCCGCCGTGCCGGCCAGGAATCCGCACTCGATCAGGAACCACAGGCCGCCGATCACCGGCACCAGGCCGATCAGAATCCACCAGCCCGACTTGCCGCGGTCGTGCCAACGCTTCACCGACGCGGCAAGGCCGATCCAGATGAGTGGAATGAAGAGCAAGGTGGCGACGGCACCTGACGTCCCCATCGCCGCGCGGGCCGCCTCGACATCGCCCGAGAGGGCGGCGCCGCCGACGGTGAGGCCGGTGATGACGATGAAAGCGACGTCGATGCCGATATGAATGAGCCAGAACTTGGCGCGGTTGATCCGACCCTGGAAGCTGAACAGAAGCGCTTGCATTGTGGTTTCTCCCCCACCCGAAACGGGCTCGACAATTATACGCCCCTGTCGCCCAGCACCCTATTCATACTATCAACAAGTCTCGCCAGCGCCGACGCCAACGCCAATGCCAACGAGGGAGGTCAGCCATCCGCCAGCGGATCGGGACCGTAGGCGTTGGGACCCGGCGTACCGGCCAGGAAGCCGCACTCGATCAGGAACCACAGGCTGCCGATCACCGGCACGAGGGTCACCAGCATCCGCCCGCCCGACTTGCTTCAGTCGTGCCAACGCTTCACCGAGGCGGCCAGACCGATCCAGACGAGCGGAATGAAGAGCAGCGCCATGACGATACCGGTCATTCCCAGAACAGTGGCGGGGCCGTCGACGCCAGACGACAGGACGTGGGTGACGAAGGCGACAGAAAGAAGAACAGTCATCACGGCACTAACGCCGACGAGAACGAACCAGAAGCTGGCGCGCGTGAACCGGCCCTGGAAGCCAAACAACAACGCTTCCATAGGCCGCGTCTCCCCCGCCCGAACCGGGCCAGACGATGCTGCGCATTCTTACGGCGGCATTACCGGCCAGGACGCGACGTACGCTACTCCCCAGTCGCCGCGCGCCAGACTATAGTGCCGGCATGACTCTCCAACGCGCCGCCCTGTGGGCGATCGTGATCGCGGCCACGATTTACCTGCTGGTGGCGGGCCGCGGCCTGTTGATGCCGATCGTGCTGGGGCTGGTGCTCTGGTACATGGTCGACGCCCTGGCGGATGCCTTCGAGCAGCCGCGCGTGGCGAATCTCCGCCTGCCGCGGCCGGTCGCACTGCTCGCCGCGGTCTGCGTCATCGGCGGCCTGTTCTGGGTGCTGGGCCGGACGATCGGCGCCAACCTGACCGCCGTCGTCGCCGCCGCGCCCAACTACGAGACCCGCCTGCAGCACCTGGTCACCGCTGGCGCCAAGATGATCGGCATCGAACAGGCGCCGACACTGGGCGAACTGTTCGACCGCATCAGCCTCGCCGACACGCTGGGCGGCTTCGCCACCGCCGCCGCCTCGGTCGTGAGCATCGCCGGCATCGTCGTCATCTATGCCGGCTTCCTGTTCGTCGAACAGGCCCACTTCGGCCGCAAGCTCGCGATCGTCTTCGGCCAGGACAGCCACCAGGCGCGTGTGCGCGCGGTGCTGGGACGAATCGACCGCGACATCCGGATCTACATCCGCATCAAGACCGCTCTGGCAACCGCCACCTCGATCCTGGGCTATTTCGTGATGGCCTGGGTCGGCGTCGACTTCGCCGGCTTCTGGGCCGTGATGCTGTTCTTCCTCTACTACATCCCCACCGTGGGCTCGATCCTGGCCATCCTTGCACCGGCCGTCCTCACCCTCGTACAGTTCGACAACCTGACCCCGTTCCTCATCGTGCTGTTGGTGATCGGTACCGTCCAGATCGTGACGGCGAACGTGCTCGAGCCCGCCCTGATGGGCCGCTCGCTCAACCTCTCGCCTTTGGTCGTCATCGTCTCCCTGATCGTGTGGGGCACGATCTGGGGGGTCGTCGGCATGTTCCTGTGCGTACCGATCATGGTGGTCGCCCTGATCGTTCTGGCACAATTCGAAACAACCCGACCCGTCGCGGTGCTGCTGTCGGCCGATGGCGAAATTCCGGAGCAAGCACCATGAAGATCGGCGTCACCTCCGTCGTGATGCTGGTGGTGATCGCCGGCAGCACCGCGATGGCCCAAACGCCAGCCGCGCCGCCGGCCACGCCACCAGCGCCGCGCACGCCGACGGAAGAAGGCCAGCCGCCGGGTCTCGACGTCAGATATGTCTGCCCGGGCGGCACCGATTTCAGCGCTCTCTTCTCCAAGGACGGCGACCTCGCGACGCTGACGGTGCCGGGCCAGCCGGAGATCGAATTGCCGCGTCAGCGATCGGGCTCCGGCTTCGCCTATGGCGACTCCTACTACGAGCTGCGCGGTCGCGGTCGCGAGGCCACGCTGACAGCAGCCGGACGCGCGATGCGTTGCCACGCCGCCGGCCGGCCCGGCGAGCCGTCGCGCACCTTCGCGGGACCCGGCCTCACCGTCACCTTGTTGCCAGATGGAACATTTCGCCTGCGCCAGCAGGGCGATGACGGCAAGCCGCCCATCTTCGATCTCGGCCAGTGGGCGCAGGAAGTGGACGGCGGCGTTCGCCTGATCCTGCGCGGCAGCGCCGTGGGCCGGCGCGCTTTCCGACAGGCCGACGGCGACCGCCTGATCGCCGACAATGGCACGGAGCTGACGCAGGTCGCCGCCCCGGAGAAAATCGACGGGCGCTACCAGCTCGAAGGACTCTACCGCGATGCCCAGGATGGCGGGCTGTTTGCCGAGTGTTCGACCGGACGCACCTATCCGGTGGCGCCAGGCGGCGCCGGACCGGACCTCGAGCGTGCCTGGGTCGAGGCCGCCCCATCGCGGGACGCTCAGCTCTTTTTCCAGATCATCGGCCGTTTCATCGACGACGGCCATATCGAGGTCGAGCGCGTCGTCAACCTCAAGCCCAACGCGACTTGCCCACCGGCAGCGCCGCGCAGCGCCGCATTGCGTGGTACCGAATGGCGCGCCCTTGAAATCGACGGAGAGCGATTGACGTTCGGCGACGGGCAGCGACGGCCGACGCTGAAACTCGACGACGATGGAAAGTTCACGGCGTCGACTGGCTGCAACACCCTTGGAGGCGATTACACCCTCGACCCCAACGGCCTGCGCTTCATCACCGGGCCGATGACCCTGGTAGCCTGTCCGGCGCCGTCGGATGCCGTCGAGCGGCGCTTCATCGACGCCCTCGGCACGGTGAAGAGCGCCCAGATAGCCGCGACCACGCTCGATCTCAAGGATGCCAGCGGCAAGCTCCGGTTACGGCTGGAGGCCCGTGGTCGCTGAAGGAACGCTCGCGGGCCCTAGGGCTCGGCCGTCGGATCGGCCTGAAGGACGAGCGTCTTGCCATCATCGTCGAGAGTGACGCGCAGGAACGCCATGCCCGAAGGCACCGGCCGATCGAATTGGCGGTCGACTTCATCGAACAGCCTGACATAGAGCTTCCATTCGACCATGCCCGGCTCGATCGGCACCCGGGCGGGCTCGCGCCAATCGAGGGCCCGGATGCCGCTCTTCAAGACCTGCTCGACAGGCACGTCGCGAACCAGCGTCGTCTCGAATCGCCCAATGGTGGCAGTCCGCGCCGCCTTCGTGACCGGCCGCGCGATCACAGTGACGCAAATCTGCTTGGGGTCTTTCGCGGACACGAACTCAACCGAACCATTGTTCAGTGTCGGGTCCGCCATATCGTCGATCCAACCCAGCCGCTCGACGATGACGACCCGCCGGCGTTCCTTGTCGAAGCGCCAGCCTGTTGGCGGATCGAAGCAGCGTCGAGTGGTACGTGTCTCACCAGCCGGCGCACGCGCCAGGATCTCCGGCGACACCAGCGTGTTGGCTTCGAGTTCGACGGTGCTTACTCTCTGGTCCAGCGCGAAGGAGCCTGGACGATCAGGCAGCACCGTGAACAGAAGCTGGAACGCCGCCGTCCGCGAGCCGCGCCGGACGAGCAACGACCCGGCAGCAAAAGTGGTGCGGGCCGCATCGTTGGCAAATGCGCTGCGCGGTACCGAGAAGCGTAGCCGCTCCGGCGCCATGGTGGCCTCGCCGCGCCAGTTGCCGATGGCCAGGACCGGCGGCGGGCCTGAAGTGAGCAGAACGCCGACGATCTCGACTTCCACCACTGGATCGTCCTCTCGCGACCCCGCGAAATCCGGTGCGTAGCGAGGCACGGTCGGCACCGTCGACGGAGCCGTCGCCCCCCTCGCCGGCGGCACCTGGAGCCGCAGCATGCCTTCCGGAGGCGGCGACCCGGACGCTCCGGGCGTCAACGTGAGCTCGCCTGTCGCCCGGCGCGGCGGCACGAAGCGTGGCGTGTAGGAGAGCACCAGCGGCGCATCGTCCAGGCCGGCTATCTGCTCCAGCCGAACGGTCGCCTGCGCGGCCGCCTTGCCGGCAGCATGCCTCGCACCGTCTCCCGGCCGGTCGAGGGCATCCCTGATGGCGGCATTCAGCCGATCGAGTTCGGCAAAAGGCTGGTGACGGGCCGCCGGCAGCCTGTCGAAGCCACGCTCGGCCTCGGGAGCGTAGCGCGCGGCAAGAGCATCGGTCAGCAGGCCGGCGACACGAAAGGCCTGGAGCAGACCGACCCTCGCTTCGCCATCGGAGCGCGCCTGCAGGCTCGCACGTTCGGCCCTAAGCACCGCGAGCTTCTCGCCGATCGTCGCACTATTGCCCGGCGTCTCGGAGCGACCGAACACCATGAACAACGCTGCGGACACGGCCAGAACGGCCACCACCGCGCCGATCGCGCGCAGGCGATTGCCGCTCCTGGTTTGTTTCGGGCCAGCCGTCATGCGGCGGGTTCTACCACAGCCGCCGTCGGAAACACCGACGACAGATTGTCAGTACGAGAAGAGCACCGGCAGCGGCGAACTGAGGATGAGATGCCGGGTCATGCCACCGAAGATCATCTGGCGCAGGCGGCTCTGGGTGTAGGCCCCCTTCACGATCAGGTCGGCGCCGACCTCGACCGCCGTGTCGACGATCGTCTGCCCCGCCGAGCGGGACCCCGGTTTGACGTGCCGGCTCGTGACATTCAGCCCATGGCTCTTCAACGAATCGGCGATCTCCGCCGAAGTCGGTCCGGGTACCATCGCGCCATCGACGCTCAACACCACGATTTCCTCGGCGCCGCTCAATACCGGCATGGCGAGGGAAATGGCGCGTGCGCTCTCGGTAGAGCCATTCCAGGCAAACAGGATCCGCTTGCCCACCAGCCCGTCGGCCCCCGTCGGCACGACCAGAACCGGCCGGCCCGAATCGAACAACGCCGTTTCAAAGACGCTTTCCGGCATTTTCGGGAGTGCGCCAGGCTGGGGCAGAACGATCATGTCGTAGGCGCGCCCGATGGTGCCGATCGCCGTCGGACCGCTGTCGTCGGCCGAGCGCCACTCGAACTGGAGACCCGCGGCCCTTTGATCGAACGCCTGCTTCACCGCGGCGACCCGCTGTCGTTCCTCGGCGTCCTCCGCCAAGCCTCCGCCGATCGGCGCGCCCATGCCGGCATCCGCCCACGCCATGCTCATCACGCCATAGGACGGCGGTTCCAGCCCGACCAGTCGAGCGCCGAATTTTCGCGCAATCTTCGCCGCCAGATCAAATGCGGACGGATCTTCTGCCGTCCAGGCCATTGTCAGAATTGACTTCATGACACGCCCTCCCTGTCAGTGAACGATAGCATGAGCCCGGGAAGAACCACTGCCAAACTTTGACATCGGCCCCCCACCCGGGCCGACGGCAGAAAGCAAGACGGATCCGCGATCAACATGCCGTTATATTGAGCAGTTTGACTAACGCACTTCAATCATTACTGGAGATCGCAAGGCGCCGAGTCCAGGAACTGTGCGGATGAGGCTGCCCATCGCACGAATCTCAGCGGCACGGCGATCGCACACGCCGGCCGATGAGATTCACTCTTTTGAAAAATTGAGTATGCCGTTCAGCCCGAAGATTAGCTCTTCCGCTCCGGTCGCGACCGCCCATACGGATCCCAACCTGACGTAAAACCACCATAAACCTGCTTAACCTGCAACTAATTTATGTGAGCTGCCTTGCCGACGACCCAGGCGAACCGATCGGAGAGTGCGGCAAGCGTGACCCTGTTGATCTCCTCAGCGCCGATGGTGGCTCCCCCGGTGGCATCCGGCAGGTCCCGTGTGGCTACCGTGTCGGCGGCAATCGTGCTCATGAACCCAAGATCGGTTGCCGCCCGCACCGTCGCCGAGACACACATGTGGGTCATGAACCCGCCGACAATCAGGTTCTTGCGCGCGCTGGCCGCGAGGAGTTTGCCGAGTTCGGTGCCGGCGAAGGCGTTGGGTAACCCCTTGTCGACAATCGTCTCTCCAGTGCGCGGCGTGAGCTGGGACACGATTTCGTAGCCGGTCGAGGTGGGATTGAAGGCTTTGCCCTTGGACTGATGGCGCACATGCACGACAGGCGCCCCGGCCGTGCGGGCCTTCTCCAGCAACGTGGCCAGCGCCTCGACCGCCGTCCCGACTCCGGGCAGCGGCAGCAGGCCGTCCGTGTATTCCCGCTGTGCATCGATGATCAGCAGGACGCCATCGGCCATCGTCGCCGGCGTGGGTGTCGCACCCGCCATCTGCAGCATTGTCATTGCCATCGTCTTCTCCCAACTAACCAAGAATTTCTTACGCTAAGGTTGTATAAGATCCGGGTACATCAACGCGCAAGGCGATGCATTTGGCAAGGCCCACGGTGTGGCACCGTAGCGGGATCGCCCGTCGCCGCATCATGCACGGCGGCTGCGACGACGCGATCGATCGCGCCGGTCCATAGGTAGCGCACCTGCCCGACGGTGACGCCAAACTCACGTGCGAGGCGAGGCCATGACAGCCCCGCCGCGCGGGCCCAGGCAACCCGACGTTCTTCGCCGTCGAGCGCTCCCAGCCACGGCAGCACCCGATCGAGTTCGGAAATTGTCCTCGCCCTGGGGGAGTCATGTGCGGCCTCGACGGCGCCCGATCGCAGTCCTCGTCCGGATCGTCCGGTATCGCCGGCCACGACGAGCGTTCCCGCGCCGGCATGCCGTTCCGCGGCATCGGCAAGCGCTTCAGGGTATCGGCCGCCCGCTCCAGGGCGGCAACCACCGCGCGCCGGGCCTCGGCAAAGGTGAGCTCAGCGGCCATGGCGACCTCCGTTCTCGTCGATCTCGGCCAGAAGATCGGCAAAAGTCCGGCCGGCAGACCGGCCGAGGGCGCGGGCGGCTTCGCGCGCCAGCGGCCGTGCCATGAATGGCAGGACGTCGACCGGGCGCAGGCCCATCTTGACGGCAGGAGCCGGGCGATCCGAACACCATGATAGTTGCAGGCGGCGGCGCGACCGCAGAAGGCGGTAGCGAAGCGCTGGGTCGGTAGCTGGTCGTACAATCCTGGATAGGACATCCGTACCTCCTATTGAGAGGAGTATAGGATTTTTAGTTCTTGTCAATCGTACAATTCCTAGTAGACGGAATCGTCGTCAGCTGGCAAAATGCAAGCACTATGGATGCACCCCGCAAACTGTTGGTCGACACTCTGGCGCGCCGGCCGGATCTCGATCTCAAGAACCTCTCGCTGGCGATCGGTCGCAATCATGCGTACCTCCAGCAGTACCTGATGCGCGGCTCGCCGCGCGAATTGCCCGAGGCCGCACGTCATGGTCTCGCTCCCCTGATGGGAATTTCGCCGGACGACCTGAGGTCGACCGCTCCTCCGCCTGGAGCCAGCGGTCGCCTCGAGGGTGACGTCCGCATGGCGGGACAGCTGCGGGCCGCGGATCGCGCCGACCTGCCGGTCTTTGCGTCGGCCGAGGGCGGTGGCGGTGTTATCGTCATCACCAGCGAACCCATCGACTATGTGCGCCGGCCCGAACCGCTGCTTTCGGTACGCGACGGCTATGGCTGCTATGTAATCGGCGACAGCATGAGCCCGGCCTATGAGCAGGGCGACCTGCTGCTGGTCCATCCCGGACGGCCCGTGCGGCCCGGCGACGACTGCGTCTTTGTCCGCGACCAGGGCGACGGCACCCAACAGGCGTTGGTCAAGCGCCTGCTGCGGATCACTCCCGAGAAGTGGCGGGTGCGCCAGTTCAATCCGGCAAAGGATTTCGACCTCGACCGCAGCCAGTGGCAGAAGGTCCAACTGATCGTCGGCAAGTACGCACGCTAGCCTATCTGTTGACTTTCATAGGATTATATCCTATCTACCCTATCGTCTCCGAACGGAGGGTAGATGGAAAGCACCTATTATCTCATTGTCGAGCGACGGGTCGGGGATCAGCGCCTGCGAACGCTCAATGAATATGCCTCCGCCGACCGGCTGGTTGCCGACGCCGCCGACTACGAGGCCGGGGAATTTCCCGGACGTTGGGTCGGTGCCCTCGAACTGTCGTTCGACGACTCAGGCCGGCTGATCTCCGCCCTCCCCTTGGCCGATGTTGCGGCCGGGGTGCACGCCGAACTTGCGGTGCGTTCGCAGTGGCGCCGGCATCAGGCAGTACTTGAGCGCGGATCGGCCCGACAGGTTCCTCAAAGGACACGATCATGAAGGCGATCGTTGTCGGCGGCGGCATCATGGGCCTCAGCACCGCGTGGGGGCTGGCGCGCGACGGCCACGACGTCGAACTGTTCGAGCAGGGCCCGCTGCCCAATCCGCTCGCCTCATCGATGGACGAGCATCGTCTCATCCGTCACCCCTACGGCGAGCATGTCGGCTATGCCCGCCTGATCGACGATGCCTATGCCGCCTGGGACCTGCTGTGGGGCGATCTCGGCCAGCGTCTCTACGCCGCCACCGGCACGCTGGCGCTGACCGGCAACGGCGCCGACTGGGCGGCGCGTTCCGCCGCGGTGCTGGCAACCATCGGCAAGCCCATGACGGAACTGGCGGTGGCCGACTTGCGGCATCGCTTTCCGCAGATCGAAGCCAGGGGCGTCGAGCGTGCCTTCTGGATGGAGTCGGGCGGCGTCCTGTTCGCCCAGGACATCGTGGTGGCCCTTGCCCGATACCTCGCCGGCCAGCCACGCGTTCGTCTTCATCCCAATACGCCAGTCCGGTCGGTCGACCTCGAGCAGGGTCGCATCGTCACCGAGACCGGCGCAGCGCACGCGGCCGATGTCGTCGTTGTCGCGGCGGGCGCCTGGGTCAACAGGCTGTTGCCCGACTTCGGGCAGCGCCTGATTCCATCGCACCAGGTCGTCATCTATTTCGATCTGCCGGCCGACGCCCGTGCTGCCTGGGCCAAGGGTCCGATGATCATTGAGAAGACCGGCGACGTCGGCCTCTACCTGGTGCCTCCGATGGAAGGTCGCGGGATGAAGGTCGGCGACCATGAATTCAGCCGGTCGGGCGATCCCATGGCCGAGCGCACGGCAAGCGAAGATGACATCCGGCCGCTCCTGGAACGCTGCCGCAGCCTGTTGCGCGGCTTCGACCGGTGGCGCACCGACCGGCTGAAAGTCTGCTTCTACACCGTGACGGAAGACGAGCGCTTCGTCGTCGAGAAACCGGGTGCGCGCGGCTGGGTGATGTCGCCCTGCTCCGGCCACGGCTTCAAGTTCGGCGCCCTGATGGGCCTCGAGCTTGCCCGCACACTGGCCGCGGAGCGCGATGCCGCGGCCCATGCAAGATGGGCGGCCGGTCTGGAAGCGACCGCGCCGACCTGACAAAATGCCCTGAATTCAGGAAAGTGAGATCGACATGGCAACCGCCAAGCGCCGCGCGCCGGCTGCGAAGAAAGCGACCGGACTGCGCCAGGGACTCGCCACCTATGGCGATGCCGGGTTCTCGCTGTTCCTGCGCAAGGCCTTCATCAAGGCGGCCGGGTACACCGACGATGCACTCGACCGGCCCATCGTCGGCATCACCAACACCTTCAGCGACTTCAACCCCTGCCACGGCAACGTCCCCGACCTGATCGAGTCGGTGAAGCGCGGCATCCTCCTGCAGGGCGCGCTGCCGATGGTGTTTCCCACCATCTCGATCCACGAGAGCTTCTCGCATCCGACCAGCATGTACCTGCGCAACCTGATGGCAATGGACACCGAGGAGATGGTGCGTGCGCAGCCGATGGACTCCGTCGTCATGATCGGCGGCTGCGACAAGACGCTGCCGGCCCAGCTCATGGCTGCCGCCAGCGCCGACCGTCCCACCATCGTGCTGCCCGTCGGCCCGATGCTCGTGGGTCACTTCAAGGGCGAGGTCCTGGGCGCCTGCACCGACTGCCGCCGCCTGTGGGGCCAGTATCGCGCCGGCACCTTCTCGGAGTCCGACATCCAGCAGGTGAGCGAGCGGCTGGCGCCGACCAAGGGCACCTGCATGGTGATGGGCACCGCCAGCACCATGGGCTGCATGGTCGAGACGCTGGGCATGGGCCTGCCCGGCAGCGGCTCGATCCCGGCCACACATTCCGACCGCCTGCGCGTCGCCGAAGCGACCGGCAAGCGCGCGGCCGAGATGGCCAGGACCGGCGGGCCGAAGCCCAGCGAGATCATGACGAAGGCCGCCTTCCGCAATGCCCTTACCGTCATGCAGGCGATCGGCGGCTCGACCAATGCGCTCGTCCATCTCACCGCCGTCGCGCGCCGCCTCGGCATCCGCATCGACCTCGAGGAGTTCGACGCCATCGGCCGGAACGTGCCGGTGCTGGTCGACCTCAAGCCGTCGGGCGATCATTACATGGAGCATTTCCACTGGGCCGGCGGCAACTCGCGCCTGATGAAGGAGATCCGGGGCAAGCTCGACGAGACGGCGACGACCGTGAGCGGCCGCACGCTGAAGCAGGTGATCGACAAGGCCGAGATGGTTCCCAACCAGACCGTCATCCGGACGCCCAGGAATCCGATCAAGCCGACCGGCGGCATGGCCGTGCTGCGCGGCAACCTCGCGCCTCGTGGCGCGGTCATCAAGCACTCGGCGGCCTCGCCGGCACTGCTGACCCACACCGGCCGCGCCGTGGTCTTCGATTCGCTGGAAGACCTCGCGCTGCGCGGCGACGATCCGAACCTCGACGTGACGGCCGACGACATCCTCGTGCTGCGCAATGCCGGGGCGAAGGGCGCACCCGGCATGCCGGAGGCCGGGTCCTTCCCGATCCCGATGAAACTTGCGCGCACCGGCGTGAAGGACATGATCCGCATCTCCGACGCACGCATGAGCGGTACGGCCTTCGGCACCATCGTGCTGCACGTCTCGCCCGAGGCCGCCAACGGCGGACCGCTCGCCCTGGTGAAGAACGGCGACCGCATCACGCTCGATGTGCCCGGGCGCAAACTCGAACTGCTCGTATCGGCCGCGGAGCTCGCCAGGCGGCGCAAGGCCTGGAAGGCGCCACCGCCGCATCCCGGAAGCCATCGCGGCTATGCCAGCCTCTACTTCGACACGGTCCTCGAAGCCGACGAAGGCGTGGACTTCGATTTCCTGGGATCGGCGGGCGCGAAGCGCTAGCGAATGGCCGACACCAGGCTCCCGAGGATCTCCGTCGTCGTCACGTGCTACAACTGCCGCGACTATATCGGCGATGCGATCCGCTCGGTGGCGCGCCAGACCCTCGGCGACTTCGAGTGCGTGATCGTCGACGATGCCTCGACCGACGATTCCGCCGCGGTCGTTCGCCAACTGCTCGACGAACTTGCCGATCCGCGCTTTTCGCTGATCCAGCTGGACAAGAACGTCGGCCAGACCGGGGCCACGCGTCGCGGCCTCGCGGCCACCAAAGCGACGTTCGTCTGCTTCCTCGATTCCGACGACCTCTGGAACGACGACTTCCTCGAGCGCCATCTTGCCGCCCACCTGAACGAGACCTATGCCGTGGGCTTCACCGCCTGCAACGCCCGCCTGATCGACGGCCAGGGTGCCCTGATCGCCGGCTGCGTCTACTGGTTCGGCAAGGATCGCGCCCGCGCCGATCGCGACCAGGCCTTCGCGCCGCTCGATCCGGCACGCGTACCCAAGCTCGATGCCGCCGGCGGCACGGCGCGCTGGCAGAGCCAGACACCCTACCGCCTCTACACCAGGCGGGTTGTGCATTGGGTCTGGGTCAGCACCTCGTCGATGATGTTCCGCCGGTCGCTGATCGACCTGGTTTTTCCCGACGACGACGAGGCCTTCCGCCTGCACATGGATTTCTACATCGTCGTCATGGCCCAGATGGTGGCGGGCTCGCTGCTGATCGACGAGGCGCTCTATTCATACCGGCTGCACGGCCGCAACGGCGCCGCCGACAATCCCGTGCTGGGCGGCCGCCTCCATCTTTCCAGCCGCAACTGGGGCGATACGCATGGCCGCATGCTCGACTTCATGCTCTCCGCCCTGCGCCGCGATCGCGAACGATTCGTAGTCGCCGTGGGAGAACGTCAATATCGCCGCATGATGCTGCGCCTGCGGGCGGCCCGCGCGGGTCCCTTGCTGGGATGGGTTCTGATTGTCCGGAGTTGGTTGATCTAGCGACTTTTCTCCCTCATTCTGATGGGGGAATGGGTGTGATCTCGCCTTGGGCGAGCCGTGGGGAGACGGAATGAGACACCTGAGGCGTTGTGTGTGCGCGATTGCGAGTTGCGGGCTCATGGCCGCGGTGGCGGTCCTTCAGCCGGAGAGCGCCCGGGCGCAGACGGCAGCGGTGACGCCGGGTGCCGATCCGGAGCAGCAGTACGACGACGCTTTTCAGGAGATGCTGCGGAAGCCTGCCGATCTCGATGTCCTGTTCAAGTTCGCCACGATCGCCAGCCAGACCGGCGATATCGAAGGTGCGATTTCCGCCCTGGAGCGGATGCTCCTCATCAATCCCAGCCTGCCGCGCGTGCGCCTGGAACTCGGCGTCCTGTATTATCGGCTGGGATCGTACGAGATTGCGCGTACCTACCTCGAAGACGCCCTGAAATCCCAGGGACTGCCGCCAGATGTGCGCAGCCGGGCAGAAAAGTTCATGGCCGAGGTCCAGAGCCGACAGAACCCCTCGCAGTTTTCAGGCGAAGTCTTCGCCGGCCTGCGCTACCAGTCGAACGCCAATCTCGGCCCCGCAACCTCGGCGGTCCGGCTGTTCGGCCAGACCGCCAATCTCAACCAGCAGGCGCTTGGCGCAGCGGACTGGGGCTTCGTCGGCTCGGCGCAGTTTCGCCATACCTACGATCTCGGCCTTCAGGACAAATCCGCGATCGAGAGCACTCTCACGACCTACGCCAATCGGCAGTTGACGCTTTCCGCGGCCAACGTCTCGCTGATCGATTTCACGACCGGGCCGCGCTTCCAGGCTTTCCAGGGCATCTTCGAAGAGGTGATCATCAAGCCCTTCCTGAGCGGCGGCTACATCTGGGTCAACGATCAGCCCTACTACGGCAGCTACGGCGCCGGCCTTGAGACCGCCGTGCTGCTGACCGACAGCCTGCGCAACATTTCGATCTTCAGCTGGCGCCAGCAGAACTATCCCGACACCAGCTACCTGCCGACCAACAGCCAATTCACCGGCACCCAGTACTCGGCCACCACGACCTTCCAGTACCAGTTGTATCCCGCCGTTGCCTTTTATGGTTTCGGTAACGGCCAGCGCTACCAGACCCAGCAGACCATTTCCCAGAATTACGTGGTCGCCGGCATCGGCGGCGGCATGGCTTTCCGGTTCGCCGACCCGCTTTTCAAGAGCGACCTGCCCTGGAGCATCAACCTGACGATCAACCAGCAATGGTGGCAGTATGACGCTCCCGATCCGATCATCGATCCCGGTGTCGTGCGTCAGCAGAGCGATACGATCCTCAACCTCACGCTTTCGGTGCCGTTCGACGACCGGACGACCTTCAGCATTTCGGGCGGCCGGTTCAACCGCGCCTCCAACCTGCCCAACTACGCTTTCGTCAACAATAACCTCATGTTCGGCTTGGGCTGGCGCTTCTAGGGAGGCTCCGGGCGGGCGCTTCGCCCGGAGGCCCGTTTTGGCCCATCGGCCGCCTCGATTTTGCCCCCCTTTAGGGTGTAGACTGGGCCTCTACCGCTCTGGGGAAATCAAAATGGTCAACGTCAACGCTGCGGGCTTCCTGGCACGGGCCGTATTGACGGGCACGACGGCGCTCACCCTGTTTGTCGCCCCATTCGGCATCCCCCTGTTCGGCATTCCGGAGGCCACTGCCCGGGTCGGCGTCACGTCGGCGACCGATGGGGACCCGCTTGGCAAGCCGCCCACCGAGGCCGAGCGCGTGCTGCGCATCGGCATCGACGTGCAGGCCAACGAAGTGATCACGACCAACGCCCGGGACCGCGCCCATCTCGTATTCCTCGACGGCACCTCCCTCACCGTCGGGCCCAATGCGCAGCTTACGATCGACAGGTTCGTCTTCGATCCAGCGACCAAGACCGGCGATCTCGCGATCACCGCCAGCAAGGGCGTGTTTCGCCTGGTCGGCGGCAAGATCAGCAAGACGAAGCCGATCACCATTGCCACGCCGTCGGCCACGATCGGTATCCGTGGCGGCATCACCATCTTCACCGTTCAACCTGCCAGCACGACGTCGACCTTCATCTTCGGCAACGGCATGACCTTTACCGCCGGCGGGCTGAGCCAGTTACTGACTCGGCCGGGTTCACAGGTGACCGCGAGCGGCGGCCAGGCGGCGGGGCCGCCGACATTGGTCGCCCCGGGTGGCCTCACGGCCGCGCTGAGCCAACTGGAGGGCACGAGCCAGAGCAGCGGGCAAAGTGGCGGACAAAGCACCGGCGGCGGCAGCGGTGCCGGTGGCAGCGGCGGAAATGCCGATCAGAAGGTGCAGAGCTCGGGATTCTCCAGCACCAATTCCGGCCAGTCCCCGGGTGCTCTTCAGCCGGGGACCAACAATCCCGCGCCTCAGTCCGCCGCCCAGAGGATCAATAACTCCAACCTCGTCAACAACGCGCTGAGCAACGTCCAGACGGAACAGCAGAACCAGCAGGGGATAGCCGATGCGCGAAACGCGTCGGGTACCACGAACACGTCGAGCAATAATCAGCCGCCTCCGCCTCCTCCGCCTGGGTCGCGCACGACGCAGACCCTGAGGGGTTTTGTCGGCGGCATCGTCCAGCAGGAGTCTCAAGTCCAGCAGGAGTATGGACAGGCCGGTGAGACCACCCGCACGCTTGGCTCGGCTTCCGTTCCCGCGACCATTCTCATCCGGACCAATGCCTCGTCCGACAAGGCCTCGGCGACCATCAAGGTGGCGCAATGGGACGGCTACTCGACCTCTGCGCGGTTCCGCCTGGGAGGCACCCCGAACACCAGCGTATTCATTGACGACAACACGTATGCGATGACCGATCGACCCGGCAACGGTGCGGCAAGGGTCAAGGTATATGGCACATCGTCCACGGGTTCCGACGTCGTGCCGACCACGGTCCTGGTCAGCAACGGCGTGTTGGCATCGGGCGGGTTCTCACTCGCCGACTTCGTCGTCAGCCAAGGCTTTACGCCCTGCACCTGTGATTTCATGACCTATGGCCCTTGGCTTGGCCAGGTGAGCTACGGTCCCAACAGCCCGTACAATCCGAACGGCACGGATTCCATCCTCGCCACCTACGTCGCCGGAAAGTTCACCAGCGCGGTCGACCTCAGCGCGCTCAACATGATGAACGCCAATGCGACCTATACGGGCAACCTGATCGGCACTGTGCAGAACGGTGCCAGCACCTATGCGGCAGCCGGCAGCTATACCAACAACTGGAGCTTCGGCTCGCAGACCGGCAAGGCCTTCGTCAACTTCGATGGCGCGACCTACGGCAGCAACATCACGGCCAACACCGCACTCAATGGCGGCGGTCCAAAGTTCTCGACGCCCACGCCGCTGCCGTCGACGACCGGCCCGGCCGGCCGCAACATGTCGCTGAGCGGTGCGTTCGTGAATGCACCAGGCGTGCCGGCCAAGGGGCAGATCGGCAGCTTTGCCGTTACCGGGCCCAGTTACACGGCGGGTGGCACTTTCGGGGCACAAAAGCCCTAGTGCCGCAGGGTGCCGATGAAGTCGGCGATGCCGGCGATGTCGTCGCGCCGGAACCACGGCAGATGCCTCTCCGGCGGCCGTTCATCGGAGGCGATCGCGACAACGCCCGGATCCTCGGCGGCCAGGGACGGCGTCTGCCCCGCCCGTACCTCGATCTTGGCCCGTACCTCGATCTTGGGATGGGCTTCGCGCTTGTAGCCCTCGATCAGCACCAGATCGGCCGGCGCGAGCCGGGCCAGCACGTCGGCGAGCGCGGGCTCGGCCTCTTCGCGCATGATGGCATAGCGCCGGCCACCGACCACCGCCACTTCGGTGGCGCCGGCCACGCGATGGCGGAAGGAATCGCGGCCCGGCTGGTCGATGTCGACATCGTGGTGGGCGTGCTTGACGGTCGAGACGCGCCAGCCGCGGCGCACGAACTCCGCCACCAGCCGCTCGACCAGCGTGGTCTTGCCGGCATTCTTCCAGCCGGTAACGCCGAACACGCGCGGCCCGCTCATGTGCCGCGGCTCACGAAGAAATCCGCTCGGCGTTGGCATAGACCGTGAGCCGGCCTTCGCGCACGAAGGCAACGAGCGCGATGCCGGCCTGCTCGGCGGTCTCGATGGCAAGCGACGTCGGCGCCGATACGGCCGCGATCGCCACCGCGCCGAGGGCGGCGGCCTTTTGCACCATTTCGTAGGAGCAGCGGCTGGTCACCACGACGAAGCCGCCGGCGCCGGCCACACCCGACATCGCCAGCGCGCCGCCCAGCTTGTCGAGCGCATTGTGCCGGCCGACGTCTTCGCGCACCGCGACAAGCGTGCCATCCGCCGCCGCCCAGCCGGCGGCATGGGTGGCGCCGTTCAGCTTGTTGATGCGCTGCAGGCCCGGCAGCGAGGCCATCGCGCGCTCGATCGCGGCCCGCGAGACGGCACCCGCCGCCCGCGAGGCCGGCACCGGCCGCAAGGCGGCGTCGAGACTGTCGACGCCACACAGGCCGCACCCGGTCCGGCCGGCGAGGCTGCGCCGCCGCTCCTGCAGCCCGGCCATCCGCTGGGCGGCAATCCGGAGCCGGACCTCGATGCCGCGGCCGCCCGACCCGATCTCGACCTCCTCGACATCGATGTCGTAGATCTCCGCCGCCTTCTCCACGATCCGCTCGGTGAGCGAAAATCCACGGGCGAAATCCTCGAGGTCGCACGGCGTCGCCATCATCACGGCATAGCTGATGCCGTTGTAGACCAGCGCCACCGCCCGCTCTTCGGCGACGATCTCGTCGACGCTCTCGCTGCCGTGGGCCGTCAGCCGAGTTGCGGCACGATGAACGGATCCCGGCTCGGTCATCGCGCGGTCTCGTCGACGCGCAGGTGACGGCCCTCGCGATCGAAAAACATGCCGCGATTGAAGGCGAGCGGATCGGATTTCAGGTCGGATTCGACGTGCTTCAGCTTGGCCGCGGCAACGGCATCGGGCAGCGGCCCGCCGTCATGTGCCAGGCCGACGAAGAAGGCGACGCCATCCCAGGACGTGCGCGCACCGTCGAGCAGCGCCCGCATGCCGGGCCACGGCATGTCGTCGCCGATCAGGTGCGCGTAGCTCGATTTCACCGGAACGACCGCGTCATCGCCGATACGGACCAGCACGATGAAGGCCGTAAAAGCCCCGGTGTCCGCGAACTGGGCGGCCAGCCAGTGTTCGAAGTCGGTCTTCATGGCCACTCTAGAATTCGACGACCGGCGTCGCCGGCATGAAGCGCTCATAGACCTGCAGAAACGGCTCGCCCCGCTCGGCCTCGTACCAGGCCTCGAAAGCCCGAAACGCCGCGATGGGATCGGCGAGCGGCGGCCCATCGGCAACCGTCCCGCCGGCGGCCGGCGCGCCGTCGCTGTCAGAGCCTGCCGGACGGGGATGGGCTTCCGCGTGCAATGCTTCCGCGATCGGCCGCAGCCAGTCGACCAGCGGGCGGGCCCCTTCGCCCAATTCGGCCAGACCGCCCTCGATCCAGCCGATCTCGCGAAACAATGCCTCGAGCTGGCGCTCGACGGCGAGCTCGCGGTCGGGCTCGAGCGCGGCGACACGGGCCATGTCGGACAGAGCGCTCAACCGCCGCCAGGCGAAGGCGCGGGCTTGCTCGGCCGCCTTGATTTGCGCCTCGACACTGGCGCGCACCGATCGCTCTGCCGCCTCGGTGGCGGTGCAGTCAGCCTGCAGACGGGCGATCAGGGTCTCGGCAGCTGTCGGCATGATGAGGCCGAGTTGACCCGACCGGCGGGCTGCCGGCAAGCGCCTCGGGCGAGGCGCCTGCCGGAGATCGCTACTTGACGTAGGTGAGGTCGACCGCGCCCACGCCGGCGGCAACGTTCAGGCCGACACTGCCCTCAACGCTGACTGGCTGCAGGGTGACCTGGCCGCTGCCGCCGCCGAGCAGGACGTTGGCACCGACGCCGACGCCGACCGTGGCCGAGGCCGTGGCTCCGGCATAGCTGCCCGTCAGGGCGCCCGGCGCGATGCTGCCCGGCGCGAACACCAGCCAGATCATCTGGGCTTCCTTGGTAAAGCCGATGTCGACGCCATACTTCTTGATGCTGCCGGTGTAGCGCTCGGCAATGCCGTCGGTGCGCGTGAACAGGCAGTTCATTTCCTTGGACGAGCCGAAAATGAAGCCGACCCCGCCCGCGACGCTGCAGGAAAGCGAGCCGACATTGGCGCCGGACTTGCCGACAGCCGCCGGTGTGCCCGGCGCGGCGGGAGACTGAGCGTGGGCCGCGGTGGCGGCGCCCACGAGCAACAGTGCGGCACTTGCCGTCGCCAGAACTGATCGCAACATTGTCTTTCCTCTCGGTTGTACCCGGCCCGTGCCGGGAATTTGGCGGAAACGCTATCTGCAATCCCGCCGAAGTGATTGAAACGGTCCAGCAGTTCACTAGTTCCGGCCCAATCGCAGTGTTGATACCCCGCCAACCTGAACGAGATTATGGCAAGATAACCGCAAATCTCGCGGGCGAGGAAATTGGCGGAGAGAGTGGGAAGCACAAAGTTCGCCTAAGCAATTGATAAGAATCACAATTATAAATTGAGAAGGGAAAGATACCCCCAAAGATACCCCCTCCCGGCACGCTTCCAACTCCTCCTTGGATTGACGGTACTCTCGCCTGTCAAGCTCCAGCGACTGGTCAGACGAACAGGTAATCGCTCGGATCAATCGAGGCACCGTTGCTGAAAGTCACGACGTCGTGGACCACCCCGTCCGCCGAATTTATGCTCCAGTGCGTGGCGTCAGTCTGGGTGAAGGTGGCTCCCTGGCCGGCCGTGCCATAGCCAGCGAAGATCAGGCTGTCGCCCGCCGCCGCGCCGTTTCCCGCGAAGTCGGTGACCGTATCGCCGGCAGCATCGCCCCGACCAAACACGAAGGTGTCGTTGCCAGCACCGCCGTCAAGAACGTCGGCACCGCCATTGCCAAACAGTGAGTCGTTGCCGTTGCCGCCGTGCAGGTCATCGCTGCCGCTACCGCCCATCAGCAGGTCGTTGCCGTCGTTGGCCCAAACCGAACCGGCGCTGTTGCCAAGCCGAAGATCGTCGCCGAAGCTCGAGCCGATGATGCCGA
>JAQSDW010000171.1 GCA_029946105.1 Reyranella sp.
GATGCGCCACTGGAGTGGCGCGCTCCCGGCCATGATCATGCCGGCCCTGATCATGACAGCGGCTCTGCGGCCCGGCGCGCCGCCTCGGCACGCTGCGACGGCTTGGTATGGGCCTCGGCCTCGCGCAGGAATCCGACCGCGAGTTCGCCGGCGCCGCCGGCTTCGGCACGGAGCAGCCAGTGCAGCGCCTCGAGCGGGTCGCGCGCCACGCCCTTGCCGGCGAGATAAGCGGCGCCCAGCATCGCCTGGGCCTCCGCCATGCCCAATCGTGCCGCCCTGCTCCACCATTCGGCGGACTGGACCGGGTCGCGTTCGATGCCCAGCGCGTTGTGATAGATGTCCCCCAGCCGCGCCATGGCGTTCGCCCGGCCCTGTGCCGCGGCCTTTTCCGCCCACAGGCGGGCACCTTCATAGTCCTGCGGGCAGCCACCGCCCATCAGCTTCATCCACGACAGCATGTCCTGGGCGTCGGCATCGCCCTGTTGCGCTGCCCTTTCGTACCACTTCGCTGCTTCGGTCTGGTCCTGCGGGACGCCCCAACCTTCGTAGTAGCAAAGGGCCAGGTTGCGTTGCCCGCCGGCGTCGCCCTGCTCGGCGGCTTGCCGCAGCCAGACCGCCGCCTTTTCCGGGTCGCGCTCGACGCCGCGGCCCTCGAGGAAGGCCGCGCCCATGTTGCTCTGGGCGCGCGCCACGCCGTCGTGGGCGAGTGGCGCCCAGAGGTCGAGCGCCACGCCGTATTCGCCGGCATTCCATGCCACGAGCGCATCGGCCAGGCGCTCCTCTGTGGGCGGCATGCGGTCGAAGAGCCTAGCCAGCCACGACATCGAGCTGGTCCAATTGAGCGACGAAAGCCGCCTCGTCGTCGAGCGTGCGCAGATCGAAGTAGAGGGTGTTGTCGGCGATGCGGCCGATGACGGGAATCGGCAGACGACGAAAGGCGTCGGCCAGCCCATCCAGTCCACCGCCCTTTCTTCCTGGGCCGCGTATCGCCAGCGCGAACGAAGCCAGCAGATCGACCGGCAGGGCGCCCGAGCCGATCTGGCCGCGCACCGGCTCGATACCGGCTTCGGCCGCGCTTCGCAGCGCCTTGCGCAAGCCCGGCAGCAAACGCTCGGCCTGGGCGCGAATGTCGGCTGCAGGCCGCGCCAACGACCGGATGGTGGGCAGACGTTCGGCCAGGCGTCCCGGATCGGCGTAAAGCCGCAGCGTCGCCTCGAGGGCCGCCAGCCGGACCTTGTCGAGGCGAAGGGCGCGCTTCATCGGGTTGCGCGCGATGCGTTCGATCAGGTCCTTCCGGCCGACCACGAGACCGGCCTGCGGGCCGCCCAGAAGCTTGTCGCCCGAAAAAGTGACGACATCGATTCCCGCCGCGATCGCCTCGCGCGCCGTCGGCTCGTGCGGCAGGCCCCAGGTTTCGAGGTCCACCAGCGTGCCGCTGCCGAGATCCTCGATCAGCGGCAGGCCTTTCTCGCGCGCGAGCGCCACCAGTTCGGCCGCCGCCACCGACTTGGTAAAGCCCTCGATGGCATAGTTCGACGGATGGACCTTCATGATCGCGGCAGTGTCGGGACCGATGGCCGCCGCATAGTCCTTCAGGTGCGTGCGGTTGGTGGTACCGACCTCGACGAGGCGACAACCGGCGCGCGCCATGATGTCGGGAATGCGGAAGGCACCGCCGATCTCGATCAGCTCGCCGCGAGAGACGATCACCTCGCGGCCGACGGCAAGGGCATTGAGGACGAGCAGCACGGCGGCGGCGTTGTTGTTGACGGCGGTCGCCGCCTCCGCCCCGGTCAGCCGGCGAAGCCAGGGCGAAATATGGTCGTCGCGCTCGCCGCGCGCGCCACCCGAGAGGTCGTATTCGAGGGTCGTCGGCGCGCGCATGGCGGCAACCGCCGCCTCGATCGCTTCCTCGGCCAGCAAGGCCCGGCCGAGATTGGTGTGCAGCACCGTGCCGGTAAGATTGAAGACGCGCCTCTGCGACGGCGTCACCAGACCGCTCAGCCGCGCCGTGCACCAGCGCGCACAGGCTGCCTCGTCGGCGACATCCGGCTCGCCGCGCCGGGCCTCGGCCCAGGCGCGCAGGGCCTCGACGACCAGCGGACGGCCGGCACGTTCGATCAGCGGTGCCAGCGCCGGCCAGTTGGCCATGCGATCGACGGACGGTGGACGAAAAGCGGAGGCGCCTTCGGCGCGGTCGGCACGCGACACGGATAATTCCCCAGGACAGCCTTGCCGGATGTAGCGGCAACAAGGGTGGCAGGATGGCCCAGCCCGGCCCTGCGATCAATCGAAAGCCCCGGCGCGATGACGGCTTCCGGAGCGGTGCAGTCACTGCCAGCATCCGTTCCCGGGAATATAAAGTTGCAGGTTCAGCCGAAAAGTGCTATGGATTTTGGTAGGTTGGCGCTTGGACTGCGCAGGCCTGACGATTGGGCAAGACCCGCCCGCGCACGCCGCGGGTGCATGACGCCATTGGGCGTGTAGGGTGCAGCCGCCACGGGTCCTCACGATACGCCGTGGAAGTCCCAAA
>JAQSDW010000172.1 GCA_029946105.1 Reyranella sp.
ACGCCCGATCCGGCGGTTGCCGGTCAAGGCTCGAGTGCGGGCGGCGTGAGTTGTAGAAGGCGATGTACCTGCCGAGCGAACGACGCGCGTCGCTGACCGTGTCGTAGGCGTGCAGGTAAACCTCCTCGTATTTGATCGTCCGCCACAGCCGCTCGACGAACACGTTGTCGCGCCAGGCACCCTTGCCATCCATGCTGATCGCGATGCCCTTGCCGAGCAGTACGCCGGTAAAATCGGCGCTGGTGAACTGGCTGCCCTGATCGGTATTGAAGATCTCCGGCGTGCCGTGACGCGCCAGAGCCTCTTCCAGCGCCTCGACGCAGAACGCCGCCTCCAGCGTGATCGACAGTCGCCATGCCAGAATCCGCCGGCTGAACCAGTCGACCACGGCCGCCAGATAGACGAAGCCTCGCGCCATCGGGATATACGTAATGTCCATCGCCCACGCCTGGTCGGGCCGCGTCACCGTCACATTGCGTAGCAGATACGGATAGATCTTGTGCCCGGGCGCCGGCCTGGAGGTGCTTGGCCGGCGATAAAGCGCCTCGATCCCCATGCGCTTCATCAGCGTCGCGACGTGCAAACGCCCAACCGCAACGCCATCGCCGGCAAGCAGATCGCGCAGCATCCGGCTGCCGGCGAACGGCAACTCCAGATGCAGCTCGTCGATCCGGCGCATCAGCGCGAGATCGGACGCCGGGATCGCCCGCCGCAGGTAGTAGACGCACCCCCGGCTGATACCCAGTGCAGCCGCCTGCCGGGCGATCGGAAGATCGTGCGAACAGTCGATCATCGCTTTACGCTCAGCACTCCCGCTTTGCCGAGCGCACCTTCCAAAAAATCGTTCTCCAGCGTCAGTTCTCCGATCTTGGCATGCAGAGCCTTCAGATCGACCGCCGGCTCAGCACGTCGGACTCCACCATCGAACACCCCGGCGGCACCGTCCAAAAGCGGGCTCTTCCATTGCGTGATCTGATTCGGATGAACGTCGAACCGTTGCGCAAGGTCCGACAGCGTCATCTCGCCCTTCAACGCCGTCAACGCTACTCTCGCCTTGAAGGCCGATGTGTGGTTCCGCCGTGTCCGTCTGCCCATGATAGCTCCTGATCCTCGGCCATCCTGGCCGTCGTCAGGCAGAAACTCCACTTAGCCCGCATTGCCCGGATGAACCGCTGAACTTGATCGCGCCGATTGCAATTGAGCTATAAGATTCGGCATCATATCTCATTGGTTCGAGGCGATGATGGTGCATCCAGCGGGTGAATCGGATTCCAATGCTCTCCGGCTCGATTTCGACCGCCGCCTGAAGCTCGAGTTCCATGGTTCGCGCATCACCTCCGACGCCGGCCTGCTGGCCTATCGCGAACTCGACGATGCGCTCGGCCTCAGCGCGATGGCGGAGGACGTGCTCGCCGATTCCCGCAGCGGCAGGAACGGCCGTCACGCAATGGTCGGATTACTGCGCCAGTCGGTGTTCGGACGACTGGCAGGATACGAGGACGTCAACGACGCCGAGCGTCTACGCCATGATCCGGCGATGCGCTGGATCGTCGGCGGCAAGGCGGTTCAGGGTAACGCTGCATCGGCCAGCCAGATGGGACGCTTCGAGACGTGCTGGCTGACATCGGCAAGGAACCTTTCGGCGCTCACCGATCTGTCCGGGCAGTGGGTCGATCAAGTCCACGGCCACCGAATGCCCAGAGGCGTTGTGCTCGATATGGATTCGAGCGTCAGCCCGACCCATGGCGAGCAGGAGAAGAGCGTCTGGAACGGCCACTTCGAATGTACCTGTTATCATCCGCTGTTCGTGTTCAAACAGTTCGGCGACCTCGAACGCTGTGCGCTGCGCCCGGGCAACGTTCATTCTGCGGACGGTTGGAGGCTTAGCCCTCTGTGCAGATTTGCCGAGCCACCTCTCCCTGGCGGGCTCTATTCACGGACGGCGAATTGGCTGGAACGGCCACCACCAGCTGCGTTTGCGGGGGCCAGGCGCCCCAAATTTATCTCGACCACCACCAGCGACCTTTACCACCTCAAGCTCGCGCTCCAATTCCCTGATCCTCTGGGCCGCATGCTCTTGCCAAAGAAAGTGCTCCCTGCCGTCCGGTGGGGCGGCCTGATGCTTCATCTCGAGCGCGTCGAACTTGGCCTGTAGTTCGGCAGCGTTGGCCTCAGCGGCGGACAGCTCGACCCGCACTGCGTCGGTCTGGTCCTGAAGGGTGCGCCGTTCGGTTTCCTCGCGTTCCAGCCGCCTAGCCAGATCGTCGGCACCCTTCTCGGCAGCAAGGCGCAGCGTGTCGGCCTTGGCGGTGTCGATCTGGACTAGGGCTATCTCGGCACGCGCAGCGTCAAGGGCGGCCTGGTGCTTCATCTCCAATGAGTCGAACTTGGCCTGTAGTTCGGCAGCGTTGGCCTCAGCGGCGGATAGCTCGGCCCGCACTGCGTCGATCTGGTCCTGAAGAGTGCGCCGTTCAGTTTCCTCGCGTTCCAGCCGCCTGGCCAGATCGTCGGCCCCCT
>JAQSDW010000173.1 GCA_029946105.1 Reyranella sp.
GGGCCCGGCTTGGGAATCCCTTCCGATTCAATTAGCCTCGGAAAGACTCTAGGACTTTGGTCGGCGCGATGCCGACCGAGACAGGGATACCCGTCCACTGCAACACGGTCTGCCTCAGGCGGCTCGCATGTTCGGCGAGGACGTCGGGGCTTCCGGCAACGTCGAGGAAGGCCTCGTCGATGGAGTAGACCTCCCGGCTGGGCGTGAAGTCGGCCAGGATGGTCATAACGCGGGCGCTCATGTCGCCGTAAAGCGTGTAGTTGCTCGACCGCACCACGACACCCAGCTCCTCGAACCGCTTGCGGTAGAGATGCCAGGGCGCGCCCGTCTCCACGCCCAGCGCCTTGGCTTCGTTCGAGCGGGCGATGACGCACCCGTCGTTGTTCGACAGCACGACCACTGGCTTGCCGCGCAAGGCCGGCTGGAAGACCCGCTCGCAGGAAGCGTAGAAGTTGTTGCAATCAACGAGGGCGACCAGGCCAGTCATGCCGATCTCACAGGTCCATGCGGATGGAGCGGGTCACGACGCCCCACACCTCGAAAGCCATTCCCTCCAGGATTTCCAAATCCTTGTAGGCGGGATTTTCGGCCTGGAGCCATATCCGGGTGCGGCGCCTGCGGTAGCGCTTGAGGGTGAACTCCCCGTCGACCAGGGCAATGACGATGCTGCGGTTCGCGGCCCGCTTGGCGCGGTTGATGACTGCGATGTCGCCCGGAAAGATGCCGATGCCCGTCATGCTGTCCCCTGACACCCGGACGGCGAATGTGGCCGGTGCGTTGTCGATCAGCAGTTCGTTGAAGTCGAGGGGGCGGTCCAGGTAGTCGTCCGCAGGCGAGGGAAAGCCGCATTCGGCCGTCGCGGTCATCAGCGGGACACGGGCTCGCGTCGTGGCTTCAACGACCAGGATTGCGGTGGCATCGGGCTGACGGGCATGGGGGAAAGACGCGACTCGGGGCACACTCGAACTCCTGTCGAACTTGGCCCCACAGCCAAGCCCAGCCACCTGTCGCCGAGAAGCTATCCCTTCGGGATGGAGATGCCGAGTCACTTCGTCGGCGTTGCAATGTGCTAGCAGTGCTGGCCCTCCGAGGTAGTCCCTGCGACTACGCTGCCAGAAGACAGATGCTAAGGCGGCGGAGTTGGTGCATGTCCACGGATGTGAGCCCGCCTGGGAGTGCCGAGCCCGGATCAGGGGCGATGGGTAGAAGAAATCCGTGCAATTGATTGCACAGAAATATCGCATTGGACCCTGGGCGCGCCGGAACACCCGGCAAGTTGTTGGTGGGACGAGGCGGACGATGATTATCCCTGTCTCTACTAAGAGTGAGGAATTATGTTGTGCAATCGATTGCACAGATGCTTTCCGTCGTCACTCTCCTCCAAAACACACAGATGTTCGAGCTGTCAGACGCTCCCGGCTACGAATAAGGGAACAACTTTGGCTCCTGCTTCGCCCCTGACGATCTGGGCCAGTTCACTCGCCAAGGCTTCCAGCGCGTCACGCTTCTCAGTCAGATAGTCGTATCGGTTATAGACGCCGGCGACGCCTCCAATAGCGTGGCCTAGGAGACGCTCGGCGATGTCCGGCCGCACCCCAGCACGAACCATCAGCGTTCGTGACGTGCGCCGAATGTCGTGCAGACGCCAATTCAATACCCCAGATGCTTCATCCAGTTGCTTCTTCGCCTTCGAGAAGCCGGAGAACGAGGTCTTGCCAGAGGTCGTGAACAGAAGATCCCCGAGCCGAGGGAGGTCCGCGACGAGAGCAAAGGCGGCCTGGGGCAGGGGGACCACGTTCGGCCGTTTAGTCTTGTATCGTTCGACTGGAATCGTCCAGACGCCATCCTCAATCTCGGTCCGGCGGGCCTCTGCCACTTCTTGGCGACGCTGACCTTTTTCTCAGCGTCGTTGGCGGCATTCGACTGACCGATCGCCAGGATCAACGCCGTCGTCGCGGTCGGCGCAGAACAGGGGACCTCGGTCTTGTTCGGATAGGCGATGAGCCGCTCGAGCCGGTCGTACTGGCCGATGTTCGGCCTCGGCGGATCGGCCCACCTTTTCAGCTCCCGTAGGGTTTCGATCGGCCACAACTCGCGGGCGTAGCTGTAGACGCTGAAAAGATAGGTGGCGGCGAGGGTGAGGGGGAGCAGCAGGGCGAGGCAAAGGACGCCGCCAGCGCACGGTCGGAAATCCTTGCCTGTCATTGCTGGCCCTCGGGCCAGTCTACCAGATCAGCCTGACGCCGCCGGTGCCGGCATAGGAGCGGGCATTGCCGGAGAAATCGCCGTCGAACTGGCCGTAGAGGCGGATCATGTTGCCGAGATCGAGGTCGAAGCCGGCGCGCACGATCAGCGCGTCGGCGAGCGGCTGGGCGCCGGTCACGGTGAAGGGCGCGCCGGGCAGCACCGTGCTGAGCGTCGCGGTGGCCGAGCGGTTGGTGTTGAACTCGTGTGCCCAGCCCAGCTTGAGCCACGGCCGGATCGCGTTGTCGTCGTTGGCGTGGATTGCGGTCACGAACTGCATTCCCAGCGTCGAGCGCACCGAGGTCGTGGTCTGGGGCTGGACGGTGAGGCCCAGCATGCCGGGTCCGCCGGTCGAGACGTTGCGCGACGTCTCGGTGTAGCCGCTCTGCTGCAGCGCCTGCACGGTGAGGCCGCCGTAGGGCGCGATCATGTTCTCGCCGAAGGTGAAGCGCCAGCCGCCCTCGACGCTGCCGCCATACTGGCTGCCGTTGAAGGCAGCATTGATCTGCTCGCTGATCGAGCCGGTGCTGACGGAGCGGTTGGTCGTGAAGCTGCCGAAACCGTAGCCCAGGACGCCGTCGAGGTAGGCCGGCCCCGTCGTGTAGCCGCCGTAGAGGCCGAGCACGATGGACTGCGCGGTGCCGTAGCTTTGCAGATCGGTCAGGCTGTAGCCGGCAGTGGTCGTGCCCATGGTGAAACCGATCAGGGTCTTGGGGTCGAGTCGGACGTCGACGCCCGTGGCGCCGCCGCCCGCGGTCATGTCGACCCGCGAACTGCCGACGCTGGCGCTGCGGTCGACGCTGCCGGCGCCGCCGAAGCCCTGCATCCAGGCGCTGACCCTGGGCGCCGCCGCGGGCGTCCGGGCGTCACAGACGTCGGCAGGGCAGGGCTCGGCCGAAATCATCGCCATGCGGGTGCCGCCGCCCGGTGTCGTCGAGCGCAGCGAGGCAGTCTGCTGCCCGCCGGCCTGCTGCCCGCCACCGGGAGCCTGCGCCGTGCCCGTGGTCGACCGTGCGGTGCTGGTCTGGTCGAGGATGGTGCTGAAGAACTGGCCGAACACCGAGAAGGAGGCATTCTGCGCCGCCGTCGCCACTTCGCCGGTGAGTTGCGACAGCGTGTTGGGCGCGCTCGACTGCAGCAGTTGCGAATAGAAATTGGCCTGGGTGCCGGTCAGGCTGGTCGAGTAGTTCTGCTCCAGCACATTGCCGATAGCGCGGCTGTTCGAGCCGCCGCCGGGAAACTGGTTGAACGGAATCCGGCTCAGCACCAAGTCGACGCTGGTCGGATTGTAGACGGCCGAGGCGGTGAGGAAGGTGAGGCCCGATTCGACGGTGGCAAAGCGGCCCGTCGAACCGACGAAGGAGAGGGCGCCGAGGTAGGTCGTCGACGATCCGTAAAGCCCGGGCTGAACCTGCGCGCGCAGCGTGCCGCCCAGGTTGGCGACACCGGTCCCGGGCACGCTGCCGGTCACGCTCAGGGTGTCGTAGTTCGTGGCTGTCGCGCTCGGGCCGACACGCAAGCCCAGCGTGCCTGACGCGGTCTGGGTGAAGAAGCCGTCGATGCTGTGCGCAACACCGCCGCCGGCCGTCAGCGGCGCGCTGACGGTGATCAGGCCGGAATTGGTCAGGGTATTGTTGCCGGTACTCACCAGGTTCACCGGACCGTCGAGCGTGCCGCTGTTGGACACCGTGTTGTTGGGACCTGTCGAGAAGATCGCGAAGCCCAGCTCCGAACTCTGGATGTAGCCGGAGTTGGTGAGCGTGTCGCCTGAGCCCATGGCGACGCCAGTGGCGCCGCAACCGCCGCCGATGACGCGGCCGGAGTTCGAAATCCTGGAGCCGGATCCGCCCGAGGTGTCGATGCCGGTGCCGCAGGCGCCGACGTTGATCGTGCCGCTGTTGTTGACGATCGAATTGTTCCCGGCGGCGAGGATGCCGCTGCCGTCGGCGCCGACATTGATCGTGCCGCTGTTGGTGAAGCTGTTGCCGTTGCCCAGCGCCGTGAGGCCGACACCGAAGTCGCCGACCGTGATCGTGCCGCTGTTGTTCAGGAAGCCGTTGTCGCCCGCGACTGCGACGCCCGCGACCCCGGTCCCGCCCATGATCGTGCCGCTGTTCGTGACGCTGAGATTGTCGCCCAGCGCCAGCACGCCGGCAGCCAGGCCCGACCCGTCGCCCACGATGATGGTGCCCGAATTGGTGACGTTGCCGCGGCTCTGGATGCCGATGCCGTCGTTGCCGACGACGATGCGGCCCGTGTTGACAATGTTCGAGCCGGTGTCGCCGACGAGGCCGAAGCCGTCATCTCCGAGCTGGACGAGACTGTTGTTGGTGATCGATCCGTTGATGCCCACGGCAATACCGGTGGTACCGCAGCCGGTGCCGAACAGGCTGCCGCTATTCGTGACGGAGGAGCCTGAGCCTGAAGCGAAGATGCCGATGCTGCCGCATTCGCTGAACCTGATCGTGCCGCTGTTGGAAATCCTGACATTGTCGCCGACCAGGATGCCGATGCCGCCGTCGCCGACCGTGATCCCGCCGATGTTGGAGATGCTGCCGCCGTTGTCGAGCTGGATGCCGGTTCCGCCGGCGCCGGCGAACAGGAGTGAATTGTTGACGATGGTGTTGTTGTTGGCGGCGGTCACGGCCGCAGCGGCATCGCCCACCGAGACGGTGCCGAGATTGTTCACGGTGTTGCCGTCGTTCAGCGCGATGCCGGTGCCGACGGCCGCGCCTTGCACCACATTGACGGCAAGGCCGGTGACGCCCGGCCCCGCGGTAAAGCCGCCGGGCGAACTGCCGGAGCAGGTGACGGTGACACCGTTCAACACGCAATCGGCCAGTGCCGGTCGTGGGGCGCCCAATGAAAAAACGGTGAGAATGGTTAGCAGGAACAGAACGAAGCGCGACACGGCGCCAAATTTGATCGGCGTCACAATATCCTCAAACGACCATGTCCCCCCGGACGCGCCATCCTAGGATGGCCGAACTGAAAACGATACGATTATATTGCAGTATCCGGGCAACAATAAGGGAACGACCGTCGCGCCTGCACAGGTGCTGAAACCCACTCCACTCAGGGACGTCCTCAGGGGTGTCGCGTGCCGCTGTAGCCCCGCAACGTGGCGTAGCGCTCGACCTGCGCGGGTGTCAGCACGGCGACCATGTCGAGATGGTAGCGCAGGTGCGCCGCCCTGAGAGCTGCCTGGGCGGCGCCGATGCGGGCGCTCGCCGTGTCGAGCGTCCCGGCCGTCGCCTGCTTGTCGGCGAACAGGCGGTCGAGGGCGGCTTCGTCGGCGATCAGCCGTTCGCCGAGCGGGATCGCCTCGGCCTTCATGGACGCGACGAGGGCTTCGGTCCGCAGGCGCTGCTCGGGCGTGAGGCCGAGCGGTCCGGCGAGCTCCAGCACATGGGTCGGCCCCGGATAGCCGTTGAGTTCCGCCGGCAGGGCGAGGCCCATGCCGCGACCGGCGCGCAGGTCGGCGAGCTGCTCGGGCGACAGCGCCTTGATCGGACGGGAGTCGAGGCCGGCATAGGGGCTGGTGGTGGGCTGTCCATGGTTGTGCTGCGCAAAGGCGGACAGCGGCAGCGCGACGGCCGCGACGAAAAGGCTTGCGAGACGACGCATGTCGGACTCCTTGCTAACCAGGCGAGCGTTCCTCGCCCGCAATCAAACCGTACAGCATGACACTATGCCAGTGGCCCGAAACCAGCCAGCGGTCGCGGATGGGCCCGCCTTCGAGACGAAAGCCCAGGCGCTTGGCCAGCGCGGCCGATGGTTTGTTTTCTTGCCGGATCAGGGCTTCGACCTTGTGGACGCCGAGATCGTCGAACAGATGACGCAACAGGGCACAGGCGGCCTCGGCCATGTAGCCCTTGCCCTGATGGGCCGGCAGCAGCAGCCAGCCGACATCGACCCGGCGCTCGCGCAGCTCGCGGCGATGGTAGTTGATCATGCCGATGGTGCGGCGCCCCCTTCTTTTCCTCGATAGCCCACAGCACGTAGTTGGTCGGCCGATAGGGCAGGTGCCATCGCAGCATCTTGCGGGTGCGATCGAGGTCGGGGCTGGGAGGTCCGCCCCAGTAGCGCAGGTTGGTGGCGTCGCCATAGAGCGCGTGGAGTACCTTGAGGTCGCCGCCACGAAAAGGGCGCAGACGTAGTCGCTCTGTTGCGAAGATCGGTTGCTTTTTTGGACGCGCGGCCATCTCCTAGACTAGGCACGGAGGCGGCTCATGACCAAGCGAATCGGAATCCTGACGAGCGGCGGCGACTGTGCGGGATTGAACGCCACGATCCGCGCCGTGGCCTTGCGGGCGCATCATGGCTACGGCTGGACGACGATCGGCATCGGTCGCGGCACGCTCGGCCTGCTGGAACGCCCGGTGGAAGCAGTTGTGCTCGATCCGGCACGTCTCGATTCGGCCCTGGCGCGGCAGGGCGGCACGTTCCTCGGCAGCACCAATCGCGGCGATCCGTTCGCCTACCCTATGCCCGACGGCAGGCTGAAAGACCGTTCCGGCGAGATGGTCGATGGCCTGAAGCAGCTCCGCCTCGACGGGCTGATCGGTGTCGGCGGCGATGGCAGCCTCGACATCCTGCGCCGCCTGTTGGCGCCATCGGGCATACCTTTCGTCGGCGTTCCCAAGACCATCGACAACGACGTGGGCCAGACCGAGCGCGCCGTGGGCTACTCGACCGCGGTCGCCATCGCCACAGAAGCGCTCGATCGCCTGCAGCCGACCGGCGCCAGCCACGAGCGCGTCATGGTGCTGGAGGTGATGGGCCGCGACGCCGGCCACATCGCCATCGCCGCCGGCATCGCCGGCGCCGCCGATGTCGTGCTGATTCCCGAAGTGCGCTGGAGCCTCGATCGCGTCGCGGGTCACATCGCCCGATTGCGCGCCGAGGGCCGAACCTCGGCGCTGGTCGTCGTGGCCGAGGCGGCGGGGCAGTCCGACGAAGCGAGCGATGCCGCCGCCGATGCGCCTGACCATGGCGTCGGCGAATGGTTGGCCAAGCGGTTGGCCAAGGCGACCGGCGCGGAGGCGCGCGCCACGGTGCTGGGTCACGTCCAACGCGGCGCCATGCCGACGGCCGAGGACCGGTTGCTCGCTTCGGCGCTGGGCGTGCGCGCGGTCGACGTGCTGGCCGACGGCAAGGGCGATCGCATGGTGGCGTGGTGGAACCGGCAGGTGATCGACGTGCCGCTCGACAAGGTCGTCGGCCGCTCGCGCACCGTCGATCCCGGCGGGTCCCTGGTCCGCACCGCCCGGGCGCTGGGGATTTGCCTGGGCGATTCAGCCTAGCTGGGTGCGCAAGATCCAGAATACCTCGCCCTGGCTCTGCTCGGTGTCGAGCCAGAGGAAGGGCAGGCGTGGATAGGCGGTCTCGAGCGGCTTGCGGCCGCGGCCGATCTCGCACAACAGGCCGCCGTTCGGCGTGAGATGCCGCGGCGCCTCGGCCAGGATGCGGTGCACCAGATCGAGGCCGTCATCGCCGGCGGCCAGCGCCATCCGCGGCTCGTGCCGGAACTCGGGCGGCAGCCTGGCCATGCCGCGGGCATCGACATAGGGCGGATTGCTGATGATCAGGTCGTAGCGGCTGGTGCCCAGCGGCTTGAAGAGATCGCCGCGATGGAGCGCGATGCGATCGCCCAGGCGATGGCTCGCCACGTTGCGGCGCGCCAGTGCCAGCGCACCGGCCGAGAGATCGACCGCATCGATCCGGGCGCGCGGGAAGACCAGCGCTGTCAGGATGGCGAGGCAGCCCGAGCCGGTGCAAAGATCGAGGACGCGACGCACGCGCGAGGGATCGGCGATCGGCAGCGCACCGCCCACAAGGAGATCGCCGATGAAGGAGCGCGGGATCAGCGCGCGGCGGTCGGCGTGGAAACGTATGCCATGCATATAGGCCGCGCCGACAAGGTAGGGCGCCGGCAGGCGCAGCGCCACGCGGGCGTCGATCAGGGTGACGAGACGCGCGCGCTCGGCGGCGGTGGGCTTGAGGTCGAGCCAGGGGTCGAGGGTGTGGATCGGAAGGCGCAACGCCTCCAGCACCAGGAACGCCGCCTCGTCGACGGCATTGGTGGTGCCGTGGCCGTAGGCAAGGCGGGCGGTCCGGAAGCGGCGGACGGCGAACCGGAAGAAGTCTCCCAGGGTGACGAGAGAGGGTGTGGTGGGGCGGGGCATGCGGGCCTAGACTACCTCACATGAATCGCCGCGCCTTTGTTTTCGCGCCCCTGGCCGTCTCGATCTTTGTCGGGTCGGCCCGCGCGGCGTCCGATTTGAAGGTGATCTACATCGGCGGCGAGGATTGCCCGCCCTGCCATCGCTGGGCCAATACCTACAAGGCCAAGTGGCTCGCCTCGCCGGAATTCAGGCAGGTGGCGTGGATCGAGATCGATTCGCCCAGGTTCCGCGAGGCTTATCAGGCGCGCTACTGGCCGGGCGATCTCAAGCCGATCCTCGACCAGATCCCGCGCGCGACCGGGGCGCCGCGCTTCCTGATCGTCGATGGCGGACGGATCGTCTCGAATCAGTTCGGCAGCACCAGGTGGGAAGCCACGATGACCGACCTCAAGATTTTGCTGGCCTAGGAACATGGCGGGCGCTCTCGACGGCCTGGTCGTCCTCGACCTCACCACCCATTTGTCCGGCCCGTTCTGCGGCATGCAGCTCGCCGATCTCGGCGCCGACGTCCTCAAGATCGAAAGCCCCCAGGGCGATGCCATGCGCGGCGCGCCGCCCTTCGTCGAGGGCGAGTCGGCGCCCTTCATGCTGTGGAACCGAAACAAGCGCGGGGTGCGGCTCGACCTCAAGAACGCCGACGACCTCGCGACCTTCTGGGAGCTGGTCGACGGCGCCGACGTCGTGCTGGAGAACTTCCGGCCCGGAGTCATGAAGCGGCTTGGCCTCGGCTGGGACGCCCTCAGCGCCCGCAACCCGCGGCTCGTGCTGGGCTCGATCTCCGGTTTCGGCCAGACCGGGCCCTACGCCGGACGCGGCGGCTTCGATCTCATGATCCAGGCGATGTCGGGCCTGATGTCGGTGACCGGGCCCAAGGACGGCCCGCCGTATCGCATCCCGCTCGCCATCTCCGATGTCGGCGCCGGTCTCTACCTCACCATCGGCATCCTGGCGGCCCTGCAGGCGCGGCAGAAGACCGGGATGGGCCAGTGGGTCGAGACCTCGCTGCTCGAGGCCACGGTTTCGCTCGGCGTCTATGAGGCGGCGAACTACTTCGCCAACGGCATCCGGCCAGAGAAGCTCGGCCAGGCCCATCGTGGCTCCTCGCCCTACCAGGTGTTCCAGACCTCCGATGGCTGGCTCACGATCGGCGGCGCGCAGCAGAATTTCTTCCGCAAGCTCTGCGCCCTGATCGGCAAATCAGAGCTGCCGGACGATCCGCGCTTCAAGGCCAACGCCGATCGCGTGAAGAACAACGACCAGATCGTGGCCCTGCTGCAGGCGGAGATCGTCAAGCGTTCGACCGAGGAGTGGATGGTGTCCCTCGAAGCCGAGGGCATCCCGGCCGGGCCGGTGCTGCATCACGACGAGGTTTTCGCCGATCCGCAGATCCTGGCGCGCGGCATGGTGGCCGAAGTCGAGCATGCCAAGGCCGGCCGCCAGAAGACGCTGGGCGTGCCGCTGAAACTCTCGGCCACGCCCGGCAGCATCCGTCGTGCCGCCCCCACCCTGGGTCAGCACGACGGCGAGATCCGACGGAGGAAACCGAAAACCTACTAGCGGCGCTGGTACTTGTCGGGGACGCCGTCGCCGTTCTTGTCGCGGTCGTAGCGATCGGGGATGCCGTCGCGGTCGCTGTCGCGCATGCGACTGGTCCGCGGTGCCGGGGTCGGCACGGCTACCGGCACGTAGCGGGTCTGGGTTACCACCTGCGGCGCCGAATAGTAGCTTGGCCGACTGGAGTAGGTGGGTTGGTTATAATAGCTGGGCTGGCTGTAATAGCCGTTGCTGTAGCCGCTGCCGTACGAGGTCGCGGGATAGCCCGAATCCATCGTTTCCACGCATCCGGCCGTTGCGAGCATTGCGGCCGCCGAGACGAAAATCCCAAGGTTGCGCATCGTTGCCTCCAAAGGAGGGCCCTTATGTCGGGGTCCTTCCCGTATAGGCAGTACGTAGTGGACCGTGTTGGCGCGGCGGCGTAATTGAGATTTGTTGAAGGCAAAAAAATTGCCCGGTCGCCTCCCTCTCCCGCGCGTGGGAGAGGGAAGCTTTCCGGGCATCCAGGACGGCCAGACTAACGCTGGTAGCGATCGGGGATACCGTCACCGTTGGCGTCGACATCGTAGCGGTTCGGTACGCCGTCGCGGTCGCTGTCGCGGTTCGGCTGCTGAGCGGCACGAGTCGCGGACGGCGAGTAGAACGGGTTGGAGCTGCTCGAACTCGCAGTGCTGTTGCTGTAGTACCGTCCGTCGCTGGCGTAGTAGCCGCCGCTGTTGCTGGCGTAGGCATTGTTGTTGTAGCCGCGATTGTTGTACGACGAGTTGGGATAACCTGACGACGTCGTCTCCACGCAGCCCGCGGTTACGGCCACGAGGCCCGCCGCCACCAGCCATTTCACGTTGCGCATGCTTACCTCCATTGGATGTCCGTCAGAAGAACGGGACTTCCATGTAACGAGGTACGGCACCGCAGGTGGCGTCACCGCGGCGGGAAAATGAATTTATGTAAAGTCGGCGGCGCGCAACCTGCAGGGGGGGAGCGCTGCGTTTCCCTACAGAGCGCCTGGCGCTGGTCCGCGCGCCACCTTGGCGTTCAGCTTGGGGGGATGCGTCACGATCGATTTCAGTGCCGCCGTGGGCTTGCGCAGCTTGGCGATGTTGGGCAGCGGGCGGGCGAGGCCGGGGATCGACTTGAACGCCGTTTCCATCGCATGGGCGGCGCCCAGCACCTCGCCGTCGCCGCGGAAGCGGCCGATCACTTGCAGGCCAAACGGCATCTTCTTGTGGTCGAGGCCGCAGGGCAGCGACACGGCGGGGTTGCTGGCCAGGGTCACGAAATAGACCGACGCCATCCAGTGGTAGTAGTTGCGCAGCTTCTTGCCGCCCATCTCGTCGATGTAGAGCTGCTTCCACGGGAACGGCGAGAAGCCCACGGTCGGGCCCAGCACCAGGTCGTAGTCGCGGTAGAGTTCCTGGAACTTGCGGAAGATGCGGGTCTGCTCGGCATGCGCCCAGGCGAAATCGGCCAGGCTGAGCTTGGCGCCGATCTCGTAGTTGGCCACGATGTTGGGCCCGAGCATCTTGCGGTTGTTGATATAGAGGTCCTGGTAGCGCGACAGGAAGCTCACGGCGCGGATCACGTCGAAGCAGCGGTCGGCGCCGCCATAGTCGATCTCGACCTTGTCGAGGCTGCGGAACAAGGGCTTCATCGCCTTGATCTTCTCGCGCATCGTGGCGCGGATGCCCTTGTCGACCGGCGCTCCGCTGAAATCCTCGGTCCAGGCCACACGAAGACTGCCGAGATCGACCGGCCACGGCTCGGCGAAGACGTTGCCATCGATCGGGAAGCTCAGCGGATCGGTGTCGTGCTGTCCGATCTGCGTCGCAAAGAGCAGGGAGAGGTCGGCCACCGAGCGGCCCATCGGCCCCAGCACCGAAATAGGCGTCCAGCCCATGGCGCGGCGCTCGACGGCCACCATGCCGGGCGAGGGGCGGAAGCCCACGACGCCGCAGAAGGACGCGGGATTGCGCAGCGAGCCGCCGGTGTCGGAGCCGGTGCAGACCGGCAGGAGATCGGTGGCGAGGGCTGCGGCCGACCCGCCCGACGAGCCGCCGGCCGTCAGCGTGGTGTTGAACGGATTGCCCGTAGCGCCCCATACCGGATTGCGGCTGTTCGAGCCCGCGCCGAACTCCGGTACGTTGGTCTTGCCGACCACGATCGCGCCCGCGGCGCGGACACGGCTCACCATCACGTTGTCGTAGGCCGGCACGAAGTCGCGATAGAGCGGCGAGCCGTAGGTGGTGAGAAGGTCCTTGGTTTCTTCGAGGTCCTTGATGCCGGCCGGCAGGCCGTGCAGCAGCGGCAGCTCCTCGCCGCGCCGCACCGCCGTTTCGGCGGCCTTGGCCTCCTTGCGGGCGCGGGCTACGCACATGGCGGTGACGGCATTGACCGCGGGGTTCACTTCCTCGATGCGTTCGAGGCAGGCCTCGAGCAGTTCGACCGGTGAAATCTCCTTGGTGCCGATGCGGCGACGCATCTCGACCGACGACAGCGAAACCAGCTCTTGCTTGGACATTCTTCCCTCTTGTCTTTGATTGTCGTGATCTTCGAATCGTTATGGCCGGTGCAGCCTGACAGGTTCGCGCGTCACGGTGCGGCGACCGCGCTTGTAGGCGGCCAGCACCGGCGCCACCGTGCGCAACGCGGTGACGGCGTCCGTGGCGTCGAGGACGACCAAGTCGGCGGGACCGCCGACGGCGATGCCGTAGTCATCCTTGCGCATCAGCTTGGCCGCTGACGAGGTTCCCATATCCCAGAGCGCCTTCACTTCGTCGTCGTTGCCGCGCTGGGTCACGATGGCGTGCATGTTGACCTGGCGCAGCAGCTGGCCGTCGCCGAACGGCGTGAACGGATTGAGGATGTTGTTCGAGCCGATCGAACAGGTGACGCCTCGCTCGGTCAGGAAATTCAGGTCGACCACGTTGCGCGGCACGTTGTGGTCGGTGTGACGGCCGCCGAGATAGAGATCTGTTGCCGTCAGCACCGTGGCGGCGACACCGGTATCGGCCATGCGCCTGGCAACCTTGTCGAGATCCTTGAACGGCATCGTCGCGAGCTTGCCGACATGACCCACCGCGACCCGGCCGCCCCACTTGTATTTTTCCGCGAGATCGCAAACCAGCAGCGTGTCGAGTTCCTCGGCCGATGCGCCGCTGTCGAGATGCATGTCGATGTCGACGTCGAACTCGCGCGCCATCTCGAAGACGCGGCGGATCTGGGCAGCGCGATCGCTATCGTAGTTGGGGGCGGCGCCGACGACGGTCGCGCCGTTCTTCAGGGCGGCGACCATCAGCTCGTCGGTGCCGGGATTGTTGGTCAGGCCCTCCTGCGGCATGACGCAGATCTCGAGGTCGATCGCCCACTTGTACTTATCGATAAGTGCCTTCACGCCTTCGACCCCGCGTAGCCCGACCTTGGGGTCGACCTCGGAATGGGTGCGCATGCGCGTGGCGCCGTGGCTGATACATTTCTCGATGGTCGCGGAGGCGCGTTCAATCACATCCTCGACAATGAAGGTGTGCTTGACCGCTGACACGCGCTCCATGGCGAGGTGTGGGTTGCGCTTGCTCGTGTGCTCGCAGCGGCCGAGTATGCAGGCCTTGTCGAGATGGATGTGGGTGTCGACAAAGCCGGAGCAGACCAGCCGCCCATGACCCTGCAGTTCTTCCTTGGCATTGCCGCCCAGCCCGGGCGCGAGGGCCGCAATGCGCCCTTTCGTGACGCCGATGTCGGTCGTCGGTTGATCCGGCTTGCTGTCGGGGAGCCGCACGTCGCGCACGACAAGATCGAAATCCATCATCACTCCAGTCGCACCGGCGGACGGCACGCATGTTGCACCATGCCGTCCGGCTTTAACAGTGCGACGGCCCCGGAGGCTCAGCAAGAACCATGCTCTTTCGCCCAATGATCTCTCGCCCCAAGATTTCTCGGAGGTGCCTTCTGATCGGCGCCGCCTTGGCGGCACCAAGCATCGGCAGGGCACAGACCGCCGCCTGGCCGACCAAACCGATCCGCTGGATCGTCAACTTTCCGCCGGCGGGTGCGGCCGACATCATGTCGCGCGCTCTGGCCGAGTGGTTCGGCACCAGGCTGGGCCAGCCGATCATCGTCGAGAACAAGCCGGGCGCCGGCGGCATGCTGGGCGCCGATATCGTCGCCAAGGTGCGGGGCGACACGCACATCGTGATGATGTCGAGCGCCGCGTCGCACGGCATCGGGCCCGTCCTCTACAAGGACGTGCCCTACGATCCGCTGGCCGATTTCACCCACATCCATCTCGTCGGCACGTTTCCGAGCGTGCTGGCAGTGAACGCTGCCTCGCCCATAACCAGCGTGAAGGAGCTGGTCGACATGGCTCGCGCCAAGCCCGGCGAGGTGACCTACGGCTCGGGCGGCAACGGCACCATGAACCATCTCGTCGGCCAGCTCCTGGTGCGCGAGACGGGCGTGAAGTTCGAGCACATTCCATATCGCGGCTCGGCGCCGGCGATGAACGATCTTTTGGGCGGGCAGATCACGGCGCTGATGGAAAGCCTGCCGACGGCGATCGGCTACTTCACTTCCAAGCGCATGCGGCCGCTCGCGGTGAGCGAGGCCGAGAGAGCGCCGACGCTGCCGGAGACGCCGACCTTCCGCGAGGCGGGATTCCCCGGCGTGGTCGCGACCAACTGGTTCGGCTTCTCGGCGCCGGCGGGCATTCCGCCCGAGATCGCCAAGCGCTGGGACGTCGAAATCACCGCGGCCCTGCAAAGCACCGAGATCAAAGGGCATTTCGACCGCATCGGCATCCGGCCGGGCACGCTCGGGCCCGAGGGCTACACCGCGCTCATCCGGAGCGAACTCGCGCGTTGGCGCGAGGTGATCGTCGCGGGAAATATCCGGGCAGACTGATTGCCTGCTGCGCGTCTTCCGGCACAATGGGCGCCGGAGGAAATCAAACATGGCACATCCGCTTCACGAGACGGCGGCCGTGAGCGGTATCGGCGAGACCGCCTATACGCGCGGCACGCCCAAGAGCGCGCTGGCGCTGCAGCTCGAGGCGAGCCTGGCCGCCATCGCCGATGCCGGCCTGTCGCCGCGCGACATCGACGGCATCGTTCCCTATTTTCCGGGCGGCGGAATCGCCGAGGATTTCATCGCCAATCTCGGCCTGCCCGACTTAAAGCTGTCGCTGTTCGTGCCGATGGGCGGCGCCACCTGCGTGGCCGCGATCCAGAGTGCGGCGATGGCGGTGGCCACCGGCGTGTGCAACCACGTGCTGATCGCGGTCGGCCGCACCGGTTATTCCGGCGCCCGCGTCTCGACGCGCCTGCAGCAGTTCCCGCAGTTTGCGCTCGCCGCCGAGTTCGAGGCGCCGATCGGCATGTTCGCGCCGGCCCAGCTCTATGCCCAGGGCGCGCGCCGCCACATGGATCTCTACGGCACCACGGCGCGCCAACTTGCGGAAGTGGCGGTCGTCACCCGCCAGCACGCGATCCTCAACGGCAACGTGGTGATGAACAAGCCGCTCACGGTCGAGGAGCATCACGCCTCGCGCATGATTTCCGATCCGTTCCGCCTGTTCGACTGCAGCCTGGAGAGCGACGGCGGTGCCGCGATCATCATCAGCCGCGCCGATCGCGCGCGCGACTTAAAGAAGCCGCTGGTGACGATCATGGGCGTGGCCGAGGGCCATCCCGAATCGCCCGCTTCGATCGCCCAGCGTCCCGACCTGCTGGAGTTCGGCCTGGTGAAGTCGGCGCCGCGCGCCTACGAGATGGCGGGTGTCGGCCCCAAGGACATCGACGTTGCCGAGATCTACGACTGCTTCACCTTCACGGTGATCCGCCAGCTCGAGATCCTGGGCTTCTGCAAGACCGGCGAGGGCGGGTCGTTCGTCATGGACGGCCGCATCGGCCTCGGTGGCGACCTGCCGATCAATACGCATGGCGGGCTCTTGAGCCAGGGCCATGTCGTTGGCCTCAACCACGCGATCGAACTGACGCGCCAGCTGCGCGGCGAAGCCGGCCGCGCGCAGGTCAAGGACGCCGAGGTCGGCCTCGTCACCGGCTATGGCGATATGGGCGACGGCTCGATCGCCATCCTGCGGAGGGCGGCATGAGCACCGCGCCTGTTGCGGCTCCGGTTCCCGAGCGGCCGCTGCCGACACCGACGCGCGAGAGCCAGCCTTACTGGGACGGCATGCGCGAGGGCCGGTTCATGCTCCAGCACTGCGCCGGCTGCGGCAAGGTCCGGCACTATCCGCGGCCGGTCTGCCCGCACTGCTTCTCGCAGGAGAGCAGCTTCAAGGAAGCCCCGCAGGGCGGCGCGATCCACACCTGGACCGTGTGCCATCATCCCTTCAACTTCTTCTTCAAGGCGGCGGCACCTTACATCGTGGCGCTGATCGACATGGATGCCGGCGTGCGCGTGAATGCGCAGCTCAAGGGTGTCGCCGAAGCCGATCTCGCGATCGGCAAGCGCGTGAAGATGGGCTTCGAGCCCGTCAACAAAGAGGTGACGTTGCCGTTCTTCGTCGCCGAATAGAGTTCTGGGAGGAAAGAAAATGAAACGCTCTGCTTTCGTGGCGTCGGCCTTCGCCGCGCTCGTGCTACCCTTCGCTGCTTCGGCCCAGACTGATTGGCCGACCAAGCCGGTGTCGATGGTCGTGCCCTATCCGCCGGGCGGCGTGAACGATGCCGTGGCCCGCGTCTATGCCGACAAGCTCTCGACCGAACTCGGCAAGACGTTCATCGTCGACAACCGTGCCGGTGCGGCCACCACGGTGGCGTCCAACTTCGTCGCCAAGGCGGCACCCGACGGCTACACGATCTATGCAGGCGGCACGTCGCTGATCATCAATCCGACGCTCACCGGCAACGTCCAGTACGACCCGCACAAGAGCTTCGAGCTGGTGTCGCTGATGTCGTTCACGCCCTTCATCCTGCACGTGAACGCCGATTTCCCGGTCAAGAACATGGCCGAGCTGGTCGCCTACGTGAAAGCCAATCCCGGCAAATTCAACATCGCGAGCTCGGGTGTCGGCGCCACCAACCACATGGCGGCGGAACTGCTGAAGGCGCGGGCCGGCCTCAACATCACCCACGTGCCCTACAAGGGCGGCGCGCAGGGTGGCCAGGACGTCGCCGCGGGCAATGCCCAGATGATGTTCTCGGCCTCGCTCGAGGCCAAGCCGTTCCTCGATTCGAAGAAGACCCGCGCCATGGCCATCTCGAGCCTAAAGCGCTCGCCGGCGTTTCCCGACATCCCGACGGTCGAGGAGGCCGCCGGCCTGCCGGAATTCCAGGCGATCTTCTGGCAGGGCATGGTGGTGCCGGCCGGCACCCCCAAGGCGATCGTCGACAAACTGCAGAAGGCCATCGCCAAGGTCGCGGCCGACCCTGATGTGATCGAACGCTTCAAGCTTCAGGGCGTCGAGATCCGCAGTTCCACGCCGGAGGAGTTCAAGGCCTTCTACCTCAAGGAGGAGAAGATCTGGACGACGCTGATCAAGGAACAGAATATCAAGCCGGATTGACGCTGGAGCGGCGCGCGCTTCGTCAGAGCGCCTTGCGCAGCGTGAGGTTGAAGCGGTGGCGGCCGGTGAGCGCATGCGCGCCGGCCTTCAGCACCAGCACGCCGTGATGGAAGAGGCGCGACGGTCCGCCCCAGACGACGACGTCGCCGTGCTCGAGGGCCACGCGCCGCACGGGATCGGAGCGCTTGGACCCGCCGAACTGGAAAGTGGCCGGCAGCCCAAGCGATATCGACACGATGGGATGGCCGTAGTCGGCCTCGTCCCGGTCCTGGTGCAATGAGAGCCGCGTGCCGGGCTCGTAGCGGTTGACCAGGCAGGCGTCGGGCACGAACCCCGCGTGGCCCGCCTCGGCCGCGGCCCCGCGCGCCAGCGCGAGGAATACTTCAGGCATCGGCGGCCACGGTTGTCCGGTCTCGGGATCGGTCGTGTCGTAGCGGTAGCCCTTGCGGTCGGTGAGCCAGCCGGCCGTGCCGCAGTTCGTCATCGCCACCGACATCTCGAAGCCGCCCGGCGTCTTCATGCGGCGGAACGGCGCGCGCGCGGCAATCTTCTCGATCTCTGCAAGCAGCGTCGTCGCCAACGGCAGGGCACGGCCGCGCAACAAGGTCGCGCCGGGCCCCAACGCCTCGGTTTCGCCACGTCTGTCGAACAGGCTTTGCATCGTGCCCCGAATATAGGCCATCTATGGGGTTATCGTCGGTCCGAACATCAGGAGTTGCGGGATGAAGCGTTTGAATACTGGCCTCGCGGTCCTTGTCGCCGCGCTGGCGATGTCGACCGCAACCGCGCAGGCCCAGTCCGGCGACGCCACCAAAGGCGAGCGCGTGTTCGCCACGCAGTGCAAGGCCTGCCACACGCTCGAGCGCGGCGGCGCGTCCGTGGCCGGACCCAATCTCTACGGCATCATGGCGCGCAGGTCCGGCACCGGACAGGGCTACGGCTATTCCGAAGCGATGCGCCGGTTCGCCATCGAATGGAACGACCAGACGATGGCCAACTACCTGCGCGATCCCAAGGGCGACATGCCCGGGACGAAAATGGTCTTTGCCGGCGTCAAGCGCCCGGACCAGCTGGCCGACCTCGTCGCCTATCTCAAGGAAGCGACCCGGTAAATTTCTCGTCGTAGCCTTCAGGAGGTCGTCGCACTGTCGCGCGCCCGCACATAGGCGATGGAGCCCAGCGCAAGGCCGGCGGCCAGCGTGCCGAACACCCAGCGATAGGCGGTGTCGCCGGCGCCGAAGGCCTCGACGATGTAGCCCATGCCGGCCGGCAGGACGGCGAGGCCCAGGCACTGCGCCATGTTGACCGTGGTGACGCCGCGGCCGGCCAGCCGGTCGGGAAACAGCGCCCTTCCCTGGGCCACGATCGCCGTGCCGTAGGCGCAGAAGAAGCAGAAGGCGATCAGCAGTGCCACCGCGAGCCACAACGGCGGATTGGCCAGTGCCGCCATGATCGCCAGCAGCACCATCGAGATCGCCGCCCCGCCGAACACCACCTTCTTGCGCGAGCGCAGCACGCGGTCCATCGGCCCGTAGGCCAGGATGCCCAGGATCTGTGCCGCGCCCATGGCGAGCAGCACGTTGCCGCGCTGCACGCCGTCGAGCTTGTGCACGTCGTAGAGATAGGGCCCGCCCCACACGCCCAGCACCGTCAGCATCGTGGCATAGGCGAAGAAATGCATGGAGAGCACGGGGCCGAGTCCGGGTGTGCGCCACACTTCCCACAGGCCGCCCAGGATCTGGGCCGGCGTTTCCTTGCGCGGTTCGGCGCCGCGATGCTCCGGCGGGCGATCGCGCACGAAGACCACGAAGCCCACCGCCACCAGCAGCGTGACGGCGGCGAGTCCCAGGAAGCCGTGGCGCCAGCCGACCGTGGCCGCGATCCAGGCCAGCGGCGTGGCCGCCGCCAGCGTGCCGATGTTGGAGGCGGCGAACACCCACGACAGCGCCGTCGCGAGCCTGGCCTGTTCGAACCAGCGCGAGCACAGGAAGACCACCGACATGAACGAGGCGGCGCAGCCGACGCCGACGATGGTACGGCCGGCGATGAGATCGGCCGCATCCGTGGCGCACGCGATCCACAGCGAACCTGCCATGGCCAGCAACGAAAGCGCCGCCACCGTGCACCGCGCACCGAAGCGGTCAAACCACATGCCGACCGGGATCTGCACGGCGAACAGCGCGAAGAAGAAGGCGCTGCCCGCCCAGCCGAGCTGGCGCGCCGACAGGCCGAGGTCGCGCGTGAGCTCGGGCGCGATCACGCTGTTGGAGACGCGATAGAACTGGCTGAGGCAGGTCACCGCGATCAGCAGCAACAGGAGTGGCATTCTGGAAGCCATGAGGCGGCTCCCCTAGCACGCCGGTTTCGGCATGTCCTTCGGCGTGGACCGAAGCATCGGAGTGGATTCACTGCTGGGAGCAAGGCATGAGCTGTTCGCTCGTCGGTGTGAAATTTGCCAAGGAAACTGTGTCATCCCGAGCGAAGCGCCGGGCTTGGAACGACGAGTGGTTCCATGTCCCTCGACTTGCTTTAGGAAGCGATGACTTGCTCGCGTGTTAGGCATGCGGCGTACTGCAGTGCCTGAGCGATGTCTTCTCGTTCCAGGTCTGGATACTCGCGCAAGACATCCTCAGGCGACGAGCCATAAGCGATCTGCGAGACGATCACCGAAACCGGAATGCGCATCCCGCGAATGCAGGCCCGGCCTCCCATCATCAGGGGATTGAAGGTGATTCTATCGAACATGGCATTAGTCTACTCTGACTACCCGCGCCGGCCAACGACCGTAGGCACCTATAGAGGGAACCCGGCATGACGACGATCCACAACCGATGCTGCATCGTCGGCGGCGGTCCCGCCGGCATGATGCTGGGCTTTCTGCTGGCGCGTACCGGCGTCGAGGCCGTGGTGCTCGAGAAGCACGGCGACTTCCTGCGCGATTTCCGTGGCGACACCGTCCATCCCTCGACCCTCAACGTGATGGATGAACTGGGCCTGCTCGACGAATTCCTGAAGTTGCCGCACCAGGCGGTGTCGCGCTTCGGCGCCCAGTTCGGCGAGGAGAGGATGCAGGTCGCGGACTTCTCGCACCTGCCGGTGCGCGCGCCCTACATCGCCATGATGCCGCAATGGGACTTCCTCGATTTCATCGCCGCGGCGGGCAAGCGATATCCCGCCTTCATGCTCCTGATGAATGCCGAGGCCGATGGTCTGATCGAAGAGGGCGGCAAGGTGGTTGGCGTGCGCGCCACCGTCGAGGGCCAGCCGCGGGAGATCCGCGCCGACCTCGTGGTCGGCGCCGACGGCCGGCATTCGACCGTGCGCGCGGGCGCCGGCTTCAAGGTCAATGTGCTGGGCGCGCCGATGGACGTGCTGTGGTTCCGCCTGACGCACAAGCCTAGCGACACGGCGGAGACGATGGGCCGCTTCGACACCGGCAGCATACTGGTGATGTTCGACCGCGGCGATTACTGGCAGTGCGCCTTCGTCATTGCCAAGGGGTCGGCCGACGCGCTGAAGGCCGCCGGCATAGGACCCTTCCGCGCTCGCCTCGCCCGGCTCATGCCGTTCCTCGCCGACCGCGTCCACGAACTGGCCTCGGTCGACGACCTGAAACTGCTGACGGTCGGTGTCGATCGGCTGGAGAAATGGTGGCGGCCGGGTGTGCTGTGCATCGGCGACGCCGCCCACACCATGTCGCCGATCGGCGGCGTCGGCGTGAACATCGCCGTCCAGGACGCCGTCGCTGCGTCGAACATCCTGGCGGCGCCGCTGCGCGAAGGCCGGCTGGCCGATTCAGACCTCGCCGCCGTGCAGGCGCATCGCATGTGGCCAGTGAAGGCCACGCAGGCCATCCAGCTCTTCCTGCAGAACCGGATGATCGCACCGACACTTGCCGGCACGCGCCCGTTGCGTCCGCCGTGGCCGGTGCGGGTGCTCAATCGCTTTCCGTTGCTGCGCCGCCTCCCGGCCCGCGTGCTGGGGATGGGCGTACAGCCCGAGCATGTGAAGACGAAAGCGGTTTGAGCGCGCAGTCATTCATTGGACCGCGGGCCTGGAGGCCCGCGGTCCAGCGAAGATTACTTGACGCTCGCCGCCGCCCGGGCCTGGCGCACCGCCAGCGCCAGAGAGGCGCCGAGATCGGCCAGCAGCTTGGCGCCCGCCTCGTCGGTGAACTTGCCGTCGACGAACTTGGTATGCGCCACGCCGATCATGACCTCGGGCTTGTTCACCGGCCGGCCATCGAGGAACACCATCATCTGGCGCAGATGATACTGCGCGCGCGCCGTGCCGAGCGGGCCGCCGGCGGCGCCGAACATGGCGACCGGTTTGGCGGCGAAGGGCTGCGGGGTCGTGCGCGACAGCCAGTCGATGGCGTTCTTCAGCACGCCCGAGACCGAATAGTTGTATTCCGGAGTCGCGAACACGATGCCGTCGGCCTCGAGCATGGCCTTCTGCGCAGCTTCGACCTTGGCGGGAAAGCCCTTGGCCTGCACGTCGGCGTCATAGAGCGGCCAGTCGCCGATCTCGATGGTCGACAGCGTGACGCCGGCCGGCAGCCGCTCGGTGAAGGCGGCGAGCGCCATACGGTTGAACGAGCCTTTGCGCAGGCTGCCGCAGAAAGCGACGAGTTTGATGGTCTCGGACATGTTTCGGTATCTCCTCGGTAACTGGTGCTTTGTCGTCGGCGAAACTGGGCGGTACATAGGGGCCACGCATTGTGTTGGCAAACGAAGGTAGGGGGCGTGCAGTCCATGTTTCGATCCGTGTTTCGATCCGTTCTCGTCGCGGCCGGTGTCCTGGCCCTTGTGTCTCCAATGGCATCTCCCGTGGCAGCCCAGGGCATGGGCCAGAACCAGCCGCCCGACCAATGGGTGATGAACTGCAATACCCAGCGCGGTCTCGATTGCAGCGTGTCCAACATGATCGACGGCGGCTCCAACAACCTGCTCGGCACGTTTCTGATCGTGAGCTACTCGGCGGCCTACACCACGCTCTCGGTCGTGGCCGACGGCGTGGGCAAGCGGGCCAGCCTCCAGGTCGACGGCAATCCGTTCATCTCGACCGAAATCTGCGCCGGCGGCGGCATCTGCTCGTATGTGCAGGAAAAGTCCGCCGAGCTGCTGCAGCAGATGCTTACGGGCTCACAGATCGTCGTCCAGATCAGCACGCAGGACGACAACATGGCGGGCCCCTTCCAGCAGAGCCTTGCCGGGTTCGCCGCGCAGTACCGACAGGCGATCGCCGCGCAGCAGCGCGGGCGCTGACGGCAGGTCGGCTTGCTCTCGTTCTGCAGACCTTTCACCTAATTGCATCTTGATTGCAGCCTTCTGTCCTGCCAGTGTCTAAAAACCGTCCCGGCGGTCCGGGAGGCTTGAAACCACAGCCTTGAGGCAAAGCCGCCATGTCCGCGCTTGCTACAATTGCACTTGGTGCCCTGGCCGAGCAGGCCGGGGTCGACGTTGCCACCGTCCGTGCCTACGAACGGCTGGGCTTGATCTCCAAATCGCGGCGGGCCATCGGCGGGCTACAGCTCTATCGGGTCGCCGATATCACCCGGGTGACCTTCATCCGGCGGACGCAGGAACTGGGCTTCTCGCTCCGGACCAT
>JAQSDW010000174.1 GCA_029946105.1 Reyranella sp.
TGGCCAGGGCGGCGCGTACGGCGCGGATCTGGGAGAGCACGTCGATACAGTAGCGCTCCTCCTCGATCATCCGCGCCACGCCGCGCACCTGACCCTCGATTCGGCCAAGGCGGGCGAGCTGGGATTTCTTGAGTTTCTCATCCATGGCTTGAACTATACCCCCGTAGGGTATATATGGCAAGTCATGAAAAACAATTGCTGCGGCCACACCCACCCCCCTTCCCGCAGCGCCGAGGAAACGGCGACTGACCCCGTATGCGGCATGAAGGTGAAGGTCGCCACGGCCAAGCACACGAAGGTTCACGAGGGGCACACCCACTATTTCTGCAGCCCTAAATGCCTGCAGAAATTCACGGCCGAGCCGGACCGCTACCTGAAGCCGGCCGAGGCGGCCCCCGCGTCGCCCATTGCCGCGGGCACGATCTTCACCTGCCCGATGCATCCCGAGATCCGCCAGGTCGGACCGGGGAGCTGCCCGATCTGCGGCATGGCGCTGGAGCCGGCCGAGGCCTCGCTCGACCACGGTCCGAACCATGAGCTGATCGACATGACGCGGCGCATGTGGATCGGGCTGGTGCTCAGCCTGCCGGTCGTGGCGCTGGAAATGGGCGGCCACCTCACCAACCTGCACATGCTGCTGGGCGCGACGACGTCGAACTGGATCCAGTTCATCCTCGCGACGCCGGTCGTGCTGTGGTGCGGATGGCCCTTCTTCGTGCGCGCCTGGCAGTCGCTCAAGACGCGCAATCTCAACATGTTCACCCTGATCGCCATGGGCACGGGCGTCGCTTGGGTCTACAGCGTCATCGCCGTCGCGCTGCCCGGGATATTTCCCCAGGCGTTCCGGAACCCCGACGGGTCGGTTGCGGTCTATTTCGAGGCGGCGGCGGTGATCACGGTCCTCGTCCTGCTGGGACAGGTGCTCGAACTGCGGGCGCGTGAACAGACGTCGGGCGCCATCAAGGCGCTGCTCGACCTCGCACCCAAGACGGCGCGCCGTCTGAAGGATGACGGAACCGACGAAGAAGTCTCCCTCGACGCCATCGCAGTCGGCGACCGCCTGCGCGTGCGGCCCGGCGAGAAGGTCCCGGTCGACGGCGAACTGGTCGACGGCCGGTCGTCGCTCGACGAGTCGATGGTCACTGGCGAATCCATGCCGGTCACCAAGGGACAGGGCGCCAAGGTGATCGCCGGCACCCTGAACACGACCGGCGGCTTCGTCATGCGCGCCGAGAAGGTCGGGCGCGACACTATGCTCGCCCGCATCGTCCAGATGGTGGCCGAGGCCCAGCGCAGCCGCGCGCCGATCCAGCGGCTGGCTGACCAGGTCGCGGGCTGGTTCGTTCCCGTCGTGATCGCCATCGCCATCGCGGCCTTCGCCGCCTGGGCCGTGTTCGGCCCCGAGCCGCGCCTTGCGTTCGGGCTGGTCGCGGCGGTCACCGTCCTCATCATCGCCTGCCCCTGCGCGCTCGGCCTCGCGACGCCGATGTCGATCATGATGGGCGTCGGCCGCGGCGCCCAGGCAGGCGTGCTGATCAAGAACGCCGAAGCCCTGGAGCGGATGGAACGGATCGACACGCTGGTCGTCGACAAGACCGGCACGCTCACCGAGGGCAAGCCGAAGGTCGTGGCGATCGTTCCGGCGGCAGGCTTCGAGGAGAACGACGTGCTGCGGCTGGCCGCCAGCATCGAGAAAGCCAGCGAACATCCCTTGGCCCTGGCGATCGTCGTCGCCGCCGCTGAACGCAAGCTCGCTCTCGCCGAGGTCTCGGGCTTCGACTCACCGACTGGAAAGGGCGTGGTCGGGACGGCCGACGGCCGCCGGGCAGTGCTGGGCAACGGCAAATTCCTGACCGAAACCGGCGTCGATACGGCAATGCTCGAAGAAGCGGCCGAGCGTCTGCGCCAGGACGGCGCGACGGCGATCTTCCTCGGCATCGACGGCAAGGCCGCGGCGGTGCTCGCCATTGCCGATCCGGTGAAGGGCACGACGGCGGAGGCCCTGAAGGCGCTCGCCAAGGAAAAGATCCGGGTGGTGATGCTGACCGGCGACAACCACACGACGGCCATGGCGGTGGCGCGCCGGCTGGGGATCACCGAGGTCGAAGCCGACGTACTTCCCGAGCAGAAGAGCGCGGTGGTCGAGAAGTTGCGGCGCGAGGGACGGTTCGTGGCGATGGCGGGCGACGGCGTTAACGATGCGCCTGCGCTCGCGGCAGCCGAAGTCGGCATTGCCATGGGCACCGGCACCGATGTCGCGATCGAGAGTGCCGGCATCACCCTCCTCAAGGGCGACCTGATGGGCATCGTGCGCGCCCGGCGGCTCTCCCAGGCGACCATGAGCAACATCCGGCAGAACCTGTTCTTTGCCTTCGTCTACAACGCAGCCGGCGTGCCGATCGCGGCCGGCATCCTCTACCCGACGTTCGGCATCCTGCTGTCGCCGATCATTGCCGCCGCCGCCATGGCGCTGAGCTCGGTCAGCGTCATCGCCAATGCGCTCCGGCTGCG
>JAQSDW010000175.1:0-11496 GCA_029946105.1 Reyranella sp.
TGGTTCACGATGCGCCACTGGAGTGGCGCGCTCCCCTGACGTGAGGAGTTACAGAAAATGGCGAAACCCAAGGTGCTCATCTCCGATGAGCTCTCCCCGCGCGCCGTCGAAATCTTCTCGGAGCGCGGCTGCGACGTCGATTTCAAACCCGGCCTGAAGCCCGCCGAACTGCGCGCCATCATCGGCAACTACGAGGGGCTGGCGATCCGGTCGGCGACCAAGGTCACGGCCGAGGTGCTGGCCGAGGCCAAGAAGCTCAAGGTCGTGGGCCGCGCTGGCATCGGCGTCGACAACGTCGACATCAAGTCCGCCACGGCGCACGGCGTCGTCGTGATGAACACGCCGTTCGGCAACGCCATCACCACCGCCGAGCATGCCATCGCCCTGATGTTCGCCGTCGCCCGCCAGGTGCCCGAAGCCAATGCCTCGACCCAGGCCGGCAAGTGGGAGAAGAACCGCTTCATGGGCGTCGAACTCAGCTTCAAGACGCTGGGCCTGATCGGCTGCGGCAACATCGGCTCGATCGTGGCCGAGCGGGCCCTGGGCCTGAAGATGCGCGTGCTGGCCTACGATCCGTTCCTAAGCGACCAGCGCGCCACCGAGCTTGGCGTCGAGAAGGGCACGCTCGACCAGGTGCTGGCGCGCGCCGACTTCATCACCGTGCACACGCCGCTCACCGACCAGACCCGGAACATCCTTTCTCGCGCCAACCTGATGAAGACCAGGACGGGCGTACGCATCGTCAACTGTGCTCGTGGCGGCCTGGTCGACGAACTGGCGGTCCGCGACCTCCTGGTGTCCGGCCACATCGCCGGCGCCGGCTTCGACGTCTTCGTCGAGGAGCCTGCCAAGGACAACGTGCTGTTTGGCGCCCCCAATCTCGTCTGCACGCCGCATCTCGGCGCCTCGACCCTGGAGGCTCAGGAAAACGTGGCGCTGCAGGTCGCCGAGCAGATGGCAGACTACCTGCTGACCGGCGCGGTGACGAACTCGCTCAACATGCCCAACGTCTCGGCCGAGGATGCGCCGCGGCTGGCGCCCTATCTCGACCTTGCTCAGAAGCTCGGCTCCTTCGCCGGCCAGCTTACCGAGACGGGCCTCAAGGCCGTCTCGATTGAATTCGAGGGACAGGTGGCGGCGCTCAACGTCAAGCCGCTCACCCAGGTCGCGCTGATGGGCGTGCTGCGTCCGCTGCTCGATTCGGTGAACATGGTGAACGCGCCGGTGATCGCCCGCGAGCGCGGCATCGAGGTTGCCGAGGTCAAGCACGAGCGCGACAGCGACTACAACTCGATGATCCGGCTGACGGTCACGACCGAGAAGCAGACGCGGTCGGTGACGGGGACGCTGTTCGGCGGCAAGCACCCGCGCATCGTCGAGATCAAGGGCATCGAGATCGAGGCCGAGTTCGCGCCGCACATGCTCTACATCACCAACGACGACAAGCCGGGCTTCATCGGCCGGCTTGGAACGCTCCTGGGTGAGAGCAAGGTCAATATCGCGACCTTCCATCTCGGCCGCGACAGGCCGGGCGGCTCGGCGATCGCCCTGGTCCAGGTCGACCAGCCGCTGTCGAAGGAAGTGATGACCAGCATCGGCAAGATCGAAGGCGTGATGCAGGCCAAGGCGCTGGGGTTCTGAGCGGGCCGTTCCGATAAATTCGGAGCGCCATGAGAAAAGCTCCTTCGCCGTGCGTGGCGTGGTGGCGCTATCGTGTCATTCGTCGAACCGAGGAGAGGTATGCCGATGCCCCGTGTCAGTGAAATCGAGGAGGACGGTGGCGATCCGACCTTGAAGGCGATCTTCGATCGCCAGCGCGAGATGTTCGGCGGCCTGCTCAATCCGACCAAGGTGATGGCGCATTGCCCACCGATCCTGCGCGCCGCCGGCCTGCTCGGCCAGTCGATCGAGCAGTCGGGCCTGCTACCCAAGGGATTGCCGGCGCTGCTCTACGTGCGGGTTGCCACGATCAACGGCTGTCCATTTTGAATGGACATCAATTCCAGCCGTGTGCTGGAAACCACCGAAGGCGGGCTGGAGAAGCTCGCGGAAGTCACGACCTGGCGCGACAGCAAGCTGTTCAGTGAAGCCGAGCGGCTGGCCCTCGAATATTCCGAGCGCATCACCTACACCGACCAGAAGGTCGACGATGCCCTGGTCGACCAACTGAAGCAGCACTTCAGCGATGCGCAGATCGTCGAGCTGACAGCCGCGATCGCGATGGAGAACTTCCGCTCGAAGTTCAATCCGCCGCTGGGCGTCGAGGCCCAGGGTATCTGCATGATTCCGAAACGCTAGGTGGCGAAGCTACCTAGCGTTTCGCCCTGAGCGAAGCGGAGCGAAGTCGAAGGGCCTTGCTGATCCGAAAAAATCCCTCGCAAAGGCCCGGGATGACGGCCTCGGGCCGTCACTCCATCTCGATCTTCAGCTCCTTGAGCTTCTTGCCCCAGAAGGCGTGCTCGTCGGCGACGAACTTGGTGAACTCCGCGCGGGTGCGGTTGGGCGGCATCTCCAGCCCGTCCCGGGCCAGAGCCTCTTGCCACTTCGGATTCTTCATCGCCTCCTTGGTGGCCTTCTCGATCTTGTCGAGAACGTCCGCCGGCGTCTTGGCGGGGGCGAACAGTCCCTGCCAGCTGGTCACGACGACGTCGATACCCTGCTCCTTCAGCGTCGGCACGTCGGGCAGCGACTTGACGCGCGTGTTGCCCGTCACTGCCAGCGCCTTGAGGTTGCCGCCCTTGATCTGCGACACCGCCGGCGGCAGCGAGGAGAAGTTCATGGTGATGATGCCGCTGATCACGTCGGCCACCGCCGGCCCGGTGCCCTTGTAGGGCACGTGGGTTGTCTTGATGCCGGCGGCTTCGGCGAACAACGCGCCGGCGAGGTGATTGTTGCCGCCCACGCCCGACGACGAGTAGGTGAGCTTTTCGGGATCCTTCTTGGCCAGCGCCACCAGCTCGGCCGCGTTCTTGGCCGGCACCGAATTACCCACCACCAGCACGTACTGGTAGTCCGTTATCTGGCAGATCGGCGCCAGGCTGGCGAGGGTGTCGATCATGCCTTTCTGGACGTGCGGGTTGATGATCACGTTTGTGCCGACGGCGACGAACAACGTCTGGCCGTCCGGCTTGGCGTTGGCGACGGTGCGCAGGCCGATCGAGCCAGCCGCGCCGCCCTTGTTGTCGATGATGATCTGCTGGCCGATGACCGGCGTCATGACGTTCGCCAGCTCGCGGGCGTTGATGTCGGTGCTGCCGCCCGCGGCATAGCCCACCACGAAGGTGACCGGCCCGTTAGGCCACGTCGCCTGCGCGCGCAGACCCGAGGGCAGGAGGAGGGCGCCGGAGCCGAGGGCGCCAGAGCCGAGGGCGCCAGAGCCGAGGGCGAGCGCGTGTCGGCGGCTGAGAGCGTTCATGATTTCCTCCTGGACCTAGTTCTTGCCCGAAACGTAGCGGCCGGCGCCGTCGCCCGCCAGCTTGCCGAGCACAGCGCCCGAGACCAGGCCCGTGCCGCCGGGATAGTTGTGATAAAACAGCCCGCCCACCAGCTCGCCGGCCGCAAACAGACCGGGAATAGTGGCGCCGTCGGTGTTTTCGACCTCGCCTTCGTTGCTGATCTTGAGCCCGCCGAAGGTGAAGGTGAGCCCGCAGGTGACGGCGTAGGCCTCGAACGGGGCTTGGTCGATGGTGTTGGCCCAGTTGCTCTTCGGCACGGCGAGGCCGCGGGTGCTGCGGCCGTCCTTGACCGCAGGATTGAACGGCACCTCGGTCATGACCGACGCGTTCCATTCCTTGATGGTCTTGAGGAAGGCCTGCGGATCGACGCCCTCGAGCTTGGTCGCCAGCTCCTCGATCGTGTCGGCGCGCACCTTGGTCATGCGCTTGATGCGGTACTCGTCGCGCAGCTTGTCGAGCACCTTCGAATCGAAGATCTGCCAGGCGAACTGCTGCGGCTGCGACAGGATTACCGCGCCGTACTTGGCGTAGGTGTAGTTGCGGAAGTCCGCACCCTCGTCGACGAAGCGCACGCCGTTGGCGTTCACCATGATGCCGAGCGGGTAGGAGTGCTTCTGGAAATTGTCGCCGACCTCGAGGTCGCCGAACTCCGGCGCGTTCATGTCCCAGCCCACGGCATGGCCGCCCGACCAGTTGCCGTGCGGCTTGGCGCCGATCGCCAGCGCCATGTTGATGCCGGCGCCGGTGTTGAAGCGCGTGCCGCGCACCTTGGCGAGATCCCAGGTCGGCCCGAGATAGCGCGTGCGCATCTCGGCGTTGCTCTCGAAGCCGCCGCACGCCAGCACCACGGCCTTGGCGCCGATCCGCACCTTGCGGCCCTTGTGGCGAGCGATGACGCCGCGCACGACGCCGTCCTCCTCGATCAGCGATACCGCCGCCGTCTGGTAGTGGATGGGGATACCGGCCTTCAGCGCGGCCTTGTGCTCGAGATCGACCAGGCCCGGCCCGCCGCCCCAGGCCTCGACCGCGAGGCCGCCCCAGAACTTGTACTTGCCGTTCACCTTGAAGGCCTGCCGGCCGTAGCTCGGCTGGAAGCGCACGCCCTTGGAGCGCATCCACTTCAGCGTCTCGAAGCTCCTGCCAATCAGGATGTCGGTGAGCTCGGGGTCGCAGCGGTAGTTGGTCACCCGGCCCATGTCATCGAGGAACTCATCGGCCGAGTAGCTGCCGAAGTCGACGTCGCGCTGCTCGTCCGGGGTGAGGTCGTAAAGCTCGACCAGGTCCTTTACGCCGTTGAAGACCACGCGCATGGCGCCGGCGGTATAGGTGCTGTTGCCGCCGCGCTCTTCCTCGGGCGCGGCCTCCAGCATGGCGACCGAGGCGCCTTTGTCGCGGGCGGCCAGAGCCGCACAGGCTGCGGCATTACCCGCACCCACCACCAGAACATCGACCTGAAAATCGTCCACTCGTTGCTCCTCGATTTCGGCACCTGAATTGCATTAGAATAAACACAATGGGTGATCGTTTCGACCGTCTAGGGGTCCGGCATGCCAATGTCGAGGCCCTGCTGCGCAGGCCAGGCATCGGGCACAATAATGGCCCGACCTTCGACATGTCCTGGGAGGCCTGGGTGTGGCGTCGCGCCAGCGCCAAGGCCTGGAAGGCGCCCAAGCCCGAAGTGGCGATGCTGCGGCTGAAGCGGGCTGAACGGCTGGGCATCACTTATAAGGAACTGACCTCGGCGCTGATGGATTCGGGCGCCCATCTCGGCGCCGCCATCCTGCCGCTGTCGCTGGCGGCCCGCGTGCGCCGCGGCGCCCTGAATTCCTATGGGCAGCGCGAAATCGTGATCGAACCGCGCAACAGCATCGCCGACCTTGTCGCGAAATTCCGCGGCCGGCTGTTCATCCTGGGCGACATCGACGCCGTGCCCGGCCTGAACGACGCCGAACGGGCCGAGTTCCTGGCGCTGCTGAACCGCGCCTTCGATGGCAAGGTCGAGGCCGTCGGCTGGGGCCATGACGGCCCGGCCATCCGCGCCATGCTCAAGACCAATGGGCTGCCGCACCAGGAGGCCTTCCTGGTCGGCTCCGGCATCGGCCACCGCGTGCTGGGCGAGAGCGCTGGCCTGCCGCTCACCAAGGATATCGATACGTGGCTCATCCCGTCGGGGTGAGGTATTTGATGAGGCATGACCTCATCGTTTGAACCGCCTCCGGTTATTCCTCCGCTGAGGGGCGTCCGCGTCGTCGAACTCACCCACACCATCCTCGGTCCCTCCTGCGGCATGATCCTGGCCGATCTCGGCGCCGAGGTGATCAAGGTCGAGCCGGTGGATGGCGACCGCACCCGCAAGCTGCGCGGCTTCGGCGCCGGCTTCTTCGGCTACTTCAACCGCAACAAGAAGAGCCTGGCGCTCGACGCTGATTCGGCCGAAGGCAGGGCAGTGCTGGTGAAGCTGCTCGAGCAGGCCGATGTGCTGATCGAGAATTTCGCACCAGGCTCGATGGCCAAGCGCAAGCTCGGGCCAAAGGATCTCGAGAAGATCAACCCGCGCCTCGTCTACTGCGCCCTGAAAGGGTTTCTGCCCGGGCCTTACGAAATGCGTCCGGCGCTTGACGAGGTCGTGCAGATGATGGGCGGGCTCGCCTACATGACCGGACCTTCGGGCCGGCCGCTGCGTGCCGGCACCTCGGTGGTAGACATCATTGGCGGCATGTTCGGCGCCTTCGGCACGGTGCTGGCGCTGAAGCAGCGCGAGCGCACGGGCAAGGGCGGACTGGTCGAGAGCGCGCTGTTCGAATCGGTGGTCTTCCTGATGGGCCAGCATCTGGCCATCACGGCGATGAACGGCGGTGTTGCGCCGCCGCCGATGCCCGAGCGCGTGAGCTCGTGGGCGGTCTACGAGATCTTCAACACCGCCGACGATCTGCAGGTCTTCATCGGCATCACCAGCGACGGCCAGTGGAAGCGCTTCTGCGAATTCTTCAAGCAGCCCGAGTTCGCGGCCGATCCCAGGCTCGCCACCAACAACCTGCGCATCGAGGCGCGGCCATGGCTGGTGCCCAAGGTGGCGGCGGTCTTCAAGCAATACGCCAAGGACGACCTCGAACGCCTGTGCCTGGAGGCCGACATCTCCTACGCACCAGTCGCGCGGCCGCAGGACCTGTTCGACAACCCGCATCTACTGGCCAACGGCTCGCTGGCGCCGACGACGCTGCCCGGCGGCATAAAAACCCGCCTGCCGCTGCTGCCGTTCAAGATGTTCGGCTGGCGGCCGCCGCTGCTCCGCGACGCCCCGGAGATCGGCCAGCACAACGACGAAGTGCTGGCGGAGATCGGCTACGATACGGCCGGGATCGCAACGCTCAAGGCGGCGGGGCTGCTGGGACCCAAATAGGGCCAATGCGGGGCCCACGATACAAACGACACAAATTCACGGGCTCGCAATACGTCGATGATACGGGACTCCGGTAAATCAGGATCATTGGCGAGGGCAGTCCCGCCCGCCGCACTGAGCCTCCGGGGATTAGTCATGTTCCAGATCGTCGCTTCTTTGCTGGCCTTGGCCACGGTCCTCGCCATCCTTGCCGCCGCGCCGGTCTATGGCCTCGCCTTCGCCGTCGCGACGCTCTGCTGGGTCGTCAAGGCAAAGCCCGCCCGCGTATCTGCCGTCGAGTACGATGCTCCCCAGGGTGGCGTCGTCGTCTTCCTCGGCCAGTATCGCTAACCCGAAATTCTAACCGTCGATTTCGGCCCGCGCCCGCTCCACCTCGACGGCAAGCGGCCCCAGGCTGTCCTGGCAAGCCGCGCGGTCGCCGGCCTTGGCGGTCCGCTCCAGGGTTTCCGCGGCCGCGCCCAGCGCGTGGGCACCGACTGCCAGCGCGCTGCCCTTGAGGCGGTGCGCGGCCGCGGCGAGGGCCGGCAGGTCGCCCGCCGTCATCGCCGCCTCGATGTCGCGGCGTGAATCGATCGCGGTCGTGGCGAACTTGCGCAGCAGATCGCGCCGTGCCGCCTCGTCGTCGGCGATCCACGGGTCGAGCACGCTGCGGTCGATTGCCGGCTGCGCTGCCGCCGCGCTGCGCGGCCAGCGCTGCAGGGTCGCGCGCAGGCGGGCGAGGCTGACTGGCTTGGAAAGATAGCCGTCCATGCCGGCGGCGCGACAGCGCTCGTCCTCACCAGCGAGTGCGTTGGCCGTGACCGCAACGATCGGCGTGTGCGGCCGGCCCATGGCAGTCTCGAGCCGGCGGATCTCCGCGGTCATCTCGAAGCCGTCCATTTGCGGCATGTGGACGTCGGCGAAGACGATGTCGTAGGCGCCGCCGCTCCATGCCTGCAGCCCGGCCAGGCCATCGGCCGCCGAATCGGCGACGACGCCCAGCGCACGGAGCTGGCGGACCAGGACATCGCGGTTGATCGGATGGTCGTCGACCACGAGAACGCGGTTGCCGGCGAGGTTCGGTGGCGGAGCCGTGGCCGCCGTCTCGAACGGCCGGTCAATCGGGGGCAGGCCGACCAGGGGCGAGCCGGCAGGTGCTGCCATCAGCTGCAGCGTCGCGGTGAAGGTCGAGCCGCCGCCGGGCGAACTCTCGACCGACACGTCGCCACCCATGAGTTGGGCCAGGCGCCGCACGATCGAGAGGCCAAGACCGGTGCCGCCGAAGCGGCGCGTCGTCGAGCTGTCGGCCTGGGAGAAGGGGAGGAACAGCCTGTGCTGCTGCACCTCGTTCATGCCGATGCCGGTGTCGCTCACCGACAGCACGACGCGCGTGCCGCCTTCGCCCAGCGGTTCGGTGCGGGCGCGGATCATGGCGCCGCCGCGATCGGTGAACTTCAGCGCATTGCCGAGAAGATTGAACAGGATCTGGCGCACCCGCGTGGGATCGCCGACCAGCGCGTCGGTCGATCCCGGGGCGACGGCCGCCACCAGCGACAGGCCCTTGCGCTCGGCCTGCGGCCTGAAGGTGGCGATTGCGCTTTCGACCAGGCCGGTCAGCGAGAAGGGAGTGTCTTCGAGTTCGAGCGCACCGGCCTCGATCTTGGAGAAATCGAGCAGGTCGTCGATGATGCGCAGCAGCGCCTGTGCCGACTCGCGCATCGTGGCCACGGTGCGCGCCTGCCCCTCGTCGACGCCTTCCGCCTCCAGGACTTCCATCATGCCGAGCACGCCGTTCATCGGCGTCCGGATCTCGTGGCTCATGGTGGCGAGGAACGTCGATTTGGCCTGGTTGGCGGCTTCCGCTTCCAGGCGCGCCCGCTCGAGGTCGGCTTCGCGGATTTTCAGATCGGTAATGTCGCTGTACACGCCGGCGAGGCCGCCTTCCGCCGTCCGGCGCTCGCCGATCAGCACCCACCGGCCGGTGGAGAGCAGGGTCTCGATCGGCGTGCCGGGCGTGCGGCGCGCCGCCAATCGTCCCTCGAGCCACTCCTCGAGGCTGCGGTCGCCGAGCGGCACCTGTCCCAGCCGCGCCGCGGCTTCCAGCATGTCGCGGACATGCACCCCGGGCTTGGTGATGTCGGCGATCGCCGGGTAGTACTCGAGGAAGCGGTGGTTGCAGAGCACCAGCCGGTCGTCCGCATCGAACAGCACGAAGCCGTGCGGCATCGATTCGATGGCGTCGGTCAGGCGCTGCATGATGCGGTCCGCCTGATCGCGCGCCGCGGTGAGCTGCAGTTCCTGCTCGACGATTTCGGTGAGGTCGCGATGGACAGTGAGCACGCGCCCGCCAGGAAGTGGCCGGTAGGTGACCTCGACGGTGCGGCCGGTCACGGTGCGCCGGCGTTGCGCGGGTTGGCCAGGGGTGTCGAAGCGCGCCACGCGGCTGGCGATCCAGCCCTCGAGGCCACCCGGCAGCGTTTCCGGCGGGCCGTAGTCGCCGCGTTGCGCGCGATAGCGGATGATGTCGGCGAAGGTGGGCAGGGTCTTCAGCAGCTCGTCCGGCATGTCGTGCAGGTGCGCCATCGCGTTGTTCTGGTAGAGCCAGCGCCCATCGGCCTCGTAGAGCAGAGCACCGTCGCTCATGTTGTCGAGCACGGTGCGCATCGTGTCCTCGGCAAAGGCCACATCGCGATGCGCCTGGTCGAGCGTTTGCGACAGGTCCGAGGCCGCGAGATCGCGCGCGATCTGCTCGCGCACGCGGCGCCGTTCGACATGGGCGAACATGTTGATGATGACGAAGAAACCGCCGGCGATCGCGGCGAGGCCGATGGCGTCGCGGCTGCCGTCGCCCAACACCAGCACGCCGCTGATGGGCAGCAGCAATGCCGCCGCCGAGAGCAGGAAGGTGCGACCGTCGAGACCACGCGACGGTGTCCAGCCGACGATCAGGCAGAGCGCGAAGGTCCAGAGCGTGCGTTCCTGGTCGGCCGGCAGGGTGGCGAACAGACCACCCATCAATCCGTTGGCGAACGAGGTCGGCACTGCTGTCACGGTATAGAGCCAGCGCCAGGCGTTGAGGCTGAAGGCGCCGGGATTGCGCTTGTGCACGACCTGGACGCGCCACGAGCCCCAGACCGAGACCAGATAGACGAGCGCGGGCAGGGCGAACATCCAAAGCGGCGCGATCCCGGCATAGAGGGCGGCGGCCGCGCCCATGAAGATGGGCAGCGCAATCAGCTTGGGCAGGGTCGGCACCGCCACCAGCCGGCCGGTGACGACCTGTTCGATCCGCTTCGGGTCGATCGTCGCGGTGTCCAACTGGTTCATCCCCTCATGCTGTATTTCCGACGTATCAACCGTATGTCGCAGGTCCGGCGCTTTGTATCGTTGAAGTCGCGGCGTGTGCTAGGCTGGCGGCGGGGGAGAGATGGACAAGCGTCAGCACATCGTCGTCGTCGAGGATGAACCAGCCCAGCGCCAGCTCCTGCTCGACTATCTGAGCAAGCAGGGCTATCGCGCCACCGGATTCGAATCGGGTGTGGGCCTGCGCCGGATGGTCGAGCGCGAGCTGCCGGAGCTGGTGCTGCTCGATGTCGGCTTGCCCGGCGAGGACGGCTTTGCCATTGCCCGCTGGCTGCGCGAGAAAAGCGGCAAGGTCTGCATCATCATGGTGACGGCGGCGGGCGACACGATCGACCGCGTGGTCGGCCTGGAAACCGGCGCCGACGACTACATCCCCAAGCCGTTCGACCCACGCGAGCTGCTGGCCCGGATCAAGAGCGTCCTGCGCCGTGCCGGCGGAGCAGTGACGATGAGTGCCGGCTCGCGCGTGCGCATGGGCCGGCGCGTCCTCGACCTCGACAAGCGCGTCCTGGTCGATGGCGACGGCATCGAGGAGACGCTGGCGGCCAGCGAGTTCGACCTGCTGAAACTCTTCGCCGAGAACCCCAACCGGCCGCTGGCGCGCGACTGGCTGCTGGAGACGGTCGGCCACCGCGAGATGGAGGTGTTCGACCGCGCCATCGATCTCAGGATCACCCGGCTCAGGCGCAAGATCGAGAAGGACGCGGCCCATCCCGAGGCGATCCGCACCGTGCGCGGCGTCGGCTACATGTTCGTGCCGCCCAAGGATTGAGGGACGAAATGACGATACGTCGCGTTGTCACGACACACGACGGCAACGGAAAGGCCGTCGTGGCGATCGACGAGATTTCACGCGATGTCGTCTCTTTTCGGCCGGGAGCGACTGTCACGAACGTCTGGTCGACGGCGGGATTCCCGGTCGACAACACCGGGACGGCGGATGCCAGTGTCGCGGATGGGGCCAAGGACATCACCGGCACGACGCGGGACGGCGGCACGGTCTTCCGCGTCATCGAATTCGCACCAGGTGTCGCGCCGCGCAATCACCGTACGAATTCGATCGACTACGCCGTGGTCCTGTCCGGCGAGATCGACATGGAGATGGACGGTCAGGTCGTGACGCTGCGGGCCGGCGACGTGCTCGTCCAGCGCGGCACGATCCACGACTGGATCAATCGTTCCCAGGCGCCGTGCGTGATCGCTTTCGTCCTGATCGATGCCCATCCGGTCGAAACGGGCGGGAAGACCCTGTCGGCGCACGGCTAGGCTGGGATGGGCTAGGCTGGGATAGGGCTGGGC
>JAQSDW010000175.1:11596-20561 GCA_029946105.1 Reyranella sp.
GGCTGGGATAGGGCTGGGCCAAGGGCTCGTATGCGGCCGGAGAGAACATTGCTAGAACTTGTGTCAATAATCTAAATTAAATCAGTGGGTTAATTGTTCTGTTGCGATGTGGAACAAAATAGGTACATTGGCGCTCTACCCGCTGCGGACTTATCCGCATTGCTGCTCCTGACAGGGGCATGGGATACCGAGGAGACAGCCAATGTCGGCAGTGCTGAAAGTGGTCGAAAAAGAAGGCATGGAAAGCAAGAACAAGGCGCTGGATGCAGCGCTCGCCCAGATCGAGCGCGCCTTCGGCAAGGGCTCGATCATGAAGCTCGGCCAGCGCGAGGCCGTTGAGATCGAATCGATCTCGACCGGTTCGCTCGGCCTCGACATCGCGCTCGGCATCGGCGGCCTGCCCAAGGGGCGCATCGTCGAGATCTACGGTCCGGAAAGCTCGGGCAAGACGACGCTGGCGCTGCATGTTCTGGCCGAATCCCAGAAGAAGGGCGGCTCCTGCGCCTTCATCGACGCCGAGCACGCGCTCGATCCCGGCTACGCCAAGAAGCTGGGCGTCGACATCGGCAACCTGCTGATCTCCCAGCCCGACGCCGGCGAGCAGGCGCTCGAGATCGCCGACACGCTGGTCCGTTCGGGCGCCATCGACGTGCTGGTCATCGACTCGGTGGCGGCCCTCGTGCCGCGCGCCGAACTCGAAGGCGAGATGGGCGATTCGCTGCCTGGCCTGCATGCCCGCCTGATGAGCCAGGCGCTGCGCAAGCTCACCGGCTCGATCTCCAAGTCGAACACGCTGGTCATCTTCATCAACCAGATCCGCATGAAGATCGGCGTCATGTTCGGCAGCCCGGAGACCACGACCGGCGGCAATGCGCTGAAATTCTACGCCTCGGTCCGTCTCGACATCCGCCGCATCGGCGCGCTCAAGGACAAGGACGAGGTCGTCGGCAACCAGACCCGCGTCAAGGTCGTGAAAAACAAGGTGGCGCCGCCGTTCAAGGTCGTCGAGTTCGACATCCTGTACGGCGAAGGCATCTCCAAGGTCGGTGAGTTGATCGATCTCGGCGACAAGGCCGGCATCGTCGAGAAGTCGGGCTCGTGGTTCTCCTACGACGGCACCCGCATCGGCCAGGGCCGCGAGAACGCCAAGCAATACCTGCGCGACCATCCCGAGGTGGCCGTCTCCATCGAGCAGAAGGTCCGGGCCAACGCCGGCATTCTCGCCAACGCCCTGATGGACGGCGGCAAGGACGACAAGGAAGACGACGACGAATAGTCGCCGTCTTCGCGACCCCTTCAGAAATTCAAGAGTCTTAGCGGCCGGATCCCCTGTCTCCGGTCCCCGGGCGGTGCTGTCCCCCACGCGCAGCACCGCCCCTCTTCTTAATACGCGCCCGCAAGGCGCGTCTTAAGAAGAGGGAGCGGGCGGCAGCGCTTGTAATCAAGCGCGGGAGCCCGCCCGGTGCAGAAAGAACACCGGCGTCGCCACCTTGATCTTTTCGGAGCTGCGTGAGCTCCCGCGCTTGATTACAAGCGCTGCCGCTCACCAGCGCTTTCTAAAAGGTCTCAGGGACTGAGACCTTTTAGAAAGCGCTGGACCCACTCCGGCCCCGTCCGCCGTCTGTCACTTCGCGGCCGGGTCTTGCTCCAATTCATCAGCAGCGCCAGCGGAAACCAGTCGTCGCTCTCGCCCTGCAGGCCGCGCGCGGCCATCGAGACCTTGGGGACGGCGACCGGCGTCACGCCTTCCTGGGCCGGGCCGGCGCAGAGTTCGGCCGGCGACGTCACGAGATATTCACGGCACACCAGCGGCCGGTCCGGATGGATCGAGCAGCTTTCGTCCTCGAGGAAGGGGCAGGGCACGCCGAGCGCGAAGTAGGCCAGCGACAGTTCGCGGTCGCTGCGCCCGGCACGATCCGCGAGCCCGGCGTTGCCGATGGCTGTCTCAGCGGCCGCGAAGCGTTCGCGCAGGCGCTCGCGCCGGTCGCTGGGCAGGCTCCTGACCAGCGCCAACAGGCTTTCGCCTTCGGTGCGCGAGATCGGCACGAGCTGGCGGCAACAGGCCCCGCATCCCTTGCGGCAGGAGATCGTCCCTCCGTTCGTCGCGAGGCCGGCCTCGGCGGCCGCGACCACGGCGTTCACCAGCCCCTGCAGCGCCGGCACGACATCGGTCGCGGGCACGCGGCCCGACGGCACGGTGAGCGGATGGGCGATGCGGAGATCGCCCACGGTGAGCCTCAGAGTTGCGGTAGAATGGGCCTCGGCCGCCATTTTCGCTCGGTTCCCCGTTCTGGACTTGGCCGGCTGGCGCACGCTACAAGGCCCGCATGCAAAGCGTCAGCGACATCCGCCGCACCTTCCTAGAATATTTCGGCAAAAACGGCCACGCGATCGTGGAATCGAGCCCGTTGGTGCCGCGCAACGACCCGACCCTGATGTTCACCAACGCCGGGATGGTGCAGTTCAAGAACGTCTTCACCGGGCTGGAGACGCGGTCCTATGCGCGCGCCACCACGTCGCAGAAGTGCGTGCGCGCCGGCGGCAAGCACAATGACCTCGAGAACGTGGGCTACACCGCCCGCCACCACACCTTCTTCGAGATGCTGGGCAATTTCTCGTTCGGCGATTATTTCAAGGAACGCGCGATCGAGCTCGCCTGGAACCTGCTGACCAGGGACTTCGGCCTGCCCAAGGACAAGTTGCTGGTCACGGTCTATCACACCGACGACGAGGCGGCGGGCTTCTGGCGCAAGATCTCCGGCCTGCCCGACAGCAAGATCATCCGCATCCCGACCTCGGATAATTTCTGGGCGATGGGCGAGACCGGCCCGTGCGGGCCCTGCACCGAGATCTTCTACGACCACGGCGAGGCCATCCCCGGTGGCCCGCCAGGCAGTCCCGACCAGGACGGCGACCGCTTCATCGAGATCTGGAACCTGGTCTTCATGCAGTACGACCAGCAGACCAGGGAGCAGCGGGTGCCGCTGCCCAAGCCGTCGATCGACACCGGCATGGGGCTGGAGCGCCTCGCCGCGGTCCTGCAGGGCAAGCACAACAACTACGACATCGACCTGTTCCGCGCCCTGATCGAGGCGGTGGCGCACGAGACCGGGGTCGATCCCGACGGCAGGCAGGGCGCCTCGCACAAGGTCATCGCCGATCATCTGCGCACGACCGCCTTTCTGATCGCCGACGGCGTGCTGCCGTCGAACGAGGGTCGCGGTTATGTGCTGCGCCGCATCATGCGTCGCGCCATGCGCCATGCCCACATCCTGGGAGCGCAGGAGCCGATGGTCTACCGGCTGGTGCCGGTGCTGGTGCACGAGATGGGCGACGCCTTCCCCGAGCTCGTGCGCGCCCAGCCGCTGATCACCGAGACGCTCAAGCTCGAGGAGGGCCGCTTCAAGCGCACCCTCGGCACCGGGCTCAAGTTGCTGGAGGACGAGACGCGCGCCTTGAGCGCCGGCGGCACGCTCAAGGGCGACGTCGCCTTCAAGCTCTACGATACGTTCGGGTTTCCCCTCGATCTCACGCAGGACGTGCTGCGTGCCCGCGACATCAAGGTCGACAACGAGGGCTTCGACAAGGCGATGGACGAGCAGCGCGCCAAGGCGCGCGCCGCCTGGGCGGGCTCGGGCGAGACGGCCGACCAGGCGATCTGGTTCGACGTCCGCCAGAAGGCCGGCGCCACCGAATTCCTGGGCTACGACACCGAGCGCGCCGAAGGCCAGATCAAGGCGATCGTGCTCGACGGCAAGGAAGTCCAATCATTGAAGTCGGGCCAGACCGGCTGGATCGTGGCGAACCAGACGCCGTTCTATGCCGAGTCGGGCGGCCAGCAGGGCGACACCGGCCGCTTCGCGGGCGCCGCCGGCGAGGCCGCCATCACCGACGTCCAGAAGATGGTGGGCGATCTCCATGCCCATCACGCGGCCGTCGAGAAGGGCGAGCTGAAGGTCGGCGACGATCTGGTCATGACCATCGACCCGATCCGCCGCGCCCAGCTCCGCGCCCACCATTCGGCGACGCATCTGCTGCACGAGGCGCTGCGCCGCCATCTCGGTACCCATGTCTCGCAGAAGGGCTCGCTGGTGGCACCCGACCGGCTGCGCTTCGACATCAGCCACAGCAAGCCGGTGTCGGCCCAGGAGCTGCGCGCCATCGAGGACGAGGTCAACGACCGCATCCGCCACAACTCGGCCGTCGAGACCAGGCTCATGACCCCCGACGAGGCGATCGCCGCCGGCGCCATGGCGCTGTTTGGCGAGAAGTACGGCGAGGAAGTGCGCGTTCTGTCGATGGGCGGTGACGCCGGCAAGGAAGGCGGCGAGAAATACTCGGTCGAACTCTGCGGCGGCACGCATGCACGGCGCACCGGCGACATCGGCCTGTTCAAGATCGTGGGCGAGGGCGCCGTTTCCTCGGGCGTTCGCCGCATCGAGGCGCTGGCCGGCGCCGCGGCCGAGGCCCATGTCCGCCATCAGGCCGATCTTCTTGCCGAGGCGGCGGCCACCCTGAAGACGCGGCCCGAGGATCTGCCGACCCGACTGGCGGCCCTGGTCGAGGGCCAGCGCCGCATCGAGCGCGAGCTCTCCGATGCGCGCAAGGCGCTGGCGCTGGCGGGCTCCGATACCGGTGCCGGCAATGCGGCCGCCGACGAGATGCGCGACGTCGGCGGTGTGCGTATGATCGGCCGCGTGCTGAACGGCGTTCCGGGCAAGGACCTCAAGAGCATGGCCGACGAATTCAAGAAGAAGCTGGGCTCCGGCGTCGTGGCCCTGATCGGCATCGAGGACGGCAAGGCCTCGGCCGTGGTCGGCGTGACCGACGACCTTGCCAAGACATACAGCGCCGTCGAGCTGGTGAAGGCGGGCGTTGCGGCACTTGGCGGCAAGGGCGGCGGTGGCCGGCCCGACATGGCGCAGGGCGGTGGGCCGGATATCGCCAAGGCGTCCGATGCGCTCCGCGCCATTGAGGCGGCGGTGGGCGCCGCGGGTTCGAAATGACGCGGCCGGCTCTTCTGCTCGCGTCCCTGGTGGCGTCAGCGGCGCTGCTGGGCGGCTGCGCCAAGCCGAACTATCCCAAGAACGACGCCCAGGCCGCGGCCTATTCCAACGACGAGGCGCAGTGCCGCGCCCAGACGCGCCAGCAGGCGCAGACCCAGCGCAACGTCGAGGACCAGCGCCGCTCCACCTTCGAGGGCGAGCGCACGCGGTTTGGCCAAGAGGACCTCTACAAGACGATGGACAACCAGGGTTACGTCAACAACGTCGATCAACTGGTTGCCCGCTGCATGGAAAATCGCGGCTGGACGCCCAAGCGGACCTCGCCGTTCCCCAAGCTCAGTTGGTGATCTACGCCATCCTGGTTGCGGTCGGGCTGTTGCTCGGCATTACGGCGATCCTGTTCGGCTTCGGTGGCGGCTTCGCCGTGGTGCCGATGGTCTATCATCTCTTCCCGGCCTACGGCCTGCTCAGCGCCGCCGACGCGCGCTATGCCATGCAGATCGGCGTCGCGACCTCGACCGCGGTCATGATCGTCGGCACCGTCTATTCGACGCTGAAGCACCATCTCGCCGGGCATGTCGACTGGCCGTCGGTGTTTCCGCTCGCGGCCTACATCGCCGTCGGCTCCGCCATCGGCGCCTACGCCGCGGCGCTGATGCCGGGCTCCGTGCTGCGCATCGTTTTCATCGTCTACATCGTGGGCGTGATCGCCGACTGCGTCCTGCGCAAGGGCTTCATCGATGATAGTGGCAGCCACGAATTCCGCCGGATGGGCCGTGCCACCGAGGCGGGAACGGGCATCGTGATCGGCGCCATCGCCAGTCTGCTGGGGGTCGGCGGCAGCGTCATGACCGTGCCGCTGATGCGGCGCCACGGCGCCCGCATGGAAGGTGCCACGGCGCTCGCCAATCCGCTCTCCTTTCCGGTCGCGATCGTGGGCACGCTCACGTATGTGCTGGCCGCCCGCCATCACAACATCGATCTCGGGCCCGGCTACCTCGGTTTCGTCCATCTCCCGGCCTTCGCCATTCTCTCGATCTTCTCGATCGTCGGCGTCGAACTGGCGCAGCGCGCGTTCCCGAAGATGCCCGACAAGGTCCATGCCTACACCTACGTCGGCCTGCTCATTCTCGTCGTCATCACGATGTTGCTGTGAACGAGGGTTACATGAAGATCCTCAGCCTGTGTCTGCTGCTGGCGCTGTCGTGCCTCGGGCAATCCGCCTGGGCGCGCGACGAGCTGGTCACGACGGCCGTCACGCCGGGCGGCGAGACCATCCCCTACATCCTGACGACGAAAGAGGGCGCGCCTGCCTACGCCGTCATCCTGATGCCGGGCGGCAAGGGCCTCCTCGATCCGCGCATGCTGAACGGCAAGCTCACCTTCGCCTTCGGCGGCAATTTCCTGATCCGCTCGCGCGAACTGTTCGCCGATGGTCGCTTCGTCGCCGCCTCGGCCGACGCGACCTCGACGCCCGCGCGCATTCTCGCGATCTCCCAGGACCTGAAGCGCCGCTACGGTCCGATCGCCGTCTACGTCGTCGGCACCAGCCGCAGCACAGAGGCCACGATGGCGCTGGCCGCACCGCTCGACGGCCAGGTGGCAGGCTTCATCCACACCTCGTCGATGAACGGCATCGCCGGCCTCGATCCGCGCAAATACAAGAGCCGCCATCTCATCGTCTATCACCAGCGCGACGCCTGCCGGGTGACCAAGCCTTCGTCGGGGGCGGCCTCGCACTCGAGCTACGGCACCGAGGTGATCGTGATCGACGGTGGCAAATCGACCGGCGACGACTGCGAGGCCTTTTCCCACCACGGCTACAACGGCGTCGAGGCGGAGACGGTCGACAAGATCAAGGCATGGATCGCGCGCGCGCCGTAGCGCCGGCAAGCCTCTTGCAGCGCCCTTATGCAGCGTCCTTGAGTTCGCCGAGGCGAATTTCCGCCAGCGCCTTGAAGTCGCCCTCGGGGTATTTTTCCAGATAGGCCTGCAGCGACGCCGGATTGTCGCTCTCCCGCACCGAGTCCCAGAAGGCGAGCTCGACCTCCCGATCCTGCGGGTCGCGCATGCCACCGTCGGCCGAGGCGAACTCTTCCAGGCGGGTCCGCGCCAACGTCGCGAAGCTGCCCTCGGGATACTGCTCCAGATAGGCCTCGTAGTCGGCAGGGCGCACGCTCTCCTTGATCGACTCCCAGAACACGATTTCGACATTGGGCTCAACTGGGGGCTCAACTGGGGGCTCGACCGCGGTCTCGACCGCGGTCTCGACCGCCGCCGGATGCTCGAGCGACGCCTCCGCCTTGGACTCGCGCGTGAGTTCGATGGGCGCCGGCAGTATCTCGGCGCGGTCGCCGTCCATCGCGTCGGGCAGCAGCCGGAAGACGCGGATCGGCTGGGCGATGTTCTTCACCGTCTGCTCGCCCAGGTCCTCGAAGCCATAGGGAACCTTGTGGCGGATGTGGTCGCGCACGCCGCGCGAGATGCAGATGCCGCCCGCTTCAGCCAGCCCCTCCAGGCGTGCGGCGATGTTGACGCCGTCGCCGAAGATGTCGCCATCCTTCACCATGACATCGCCGACGTTGATGCCGATGCGGAAACGCATGCGCCTGTCTTCCTCGAGCGCTTCGTTGGCGTCGGCGAGGTCGTGCTGGATGCGGATCGCGCAGTCGACGGCAGCGAAGACGCTGGCGAACTCGGCCAGGATGCTGTCGCCTGCGGTGCCGCATATCCGCCCGCCATGCTCGGCGATCAGGTGATCGGTGATCGCGCGATGGGCCGACAGCGTCGTCAGCGTGCCTTCCTCGTCGATGCCCATCAGGCGGCTATAGCCTTCGACATCGGCGGCAAAGATAGCGATCAGTTTTCGCTCGAGTGGTGGCGCTTCCATATCGGGCGCACTCACCGACGGAGGGCGCGGGTCGTCGGGCCGGACATCATTGTCTCCTTCGTTGCCTGCAGGCGATCGGACACCGGCCCGACGTCAACGTTCGGGCACACGGAGGGTTCCTTGGCGCCAATTCGCCAGCGTTAGCTGCAGCTGAAGCTGATCTGCCGCGGCGTGAAGGTCGGCAGGGTGGACGGTGCGCCGGTCGGCCACGGCCGGGGCCAGGTGCCATCGGCCAGGTTCTTCTCGATCACGGGAAGAAGCTGGTTGAAGACGATCCAGGCGCGTACGCGCGATCCGGCTGGATTGGTGTGGATGGCATCGACGAAGAGGTCCGGATCGAACGGCGTGGCGCGAGCGATGTCGATGAAGGCGAGGCCGTGCGTCTTGGCGTACTTGGCGAACACGCGGTTCTGGAACGCGGCCAGGCGTTCGAGGTCGCGGTAGAGGTAGGGATAGTTGGCGGCGTTGAGCTGCTGCAGGATGTATTTGTGGCGGATCGGGTCGAGCACGAGTCCGTCCTTCACCAACCAGAAAAACGAACTGAGCGCCAGCTCACTGCCGATGCCGGCGAGATCGGCGCGGATGCGGTCGAGGTCGCGCTGGATCTCGTTCAGGCTGACGGGTAGACGCGGATAGGCGAGGTCGGGATCTCCTTCATCGAGGCCGGCGGGCCAGGCGAGGCGATAGTCGGGCTTCGGCGGCTCGCGCCCATCGCCGATCGACGCCACTGAGCCGACGGCCGCCTGGAGACGGCCGAACAGGGCGGAGTATCGCGCCGCCGTCGCCGGCCAGGATGGCAGCCAGGATGGCAGCCAGGATGGGGATGCTGCTGTTTGCGGCAGGCCACCGGCCGATGCTGCCGGCACGTCTTCGACGACGGAGGCCGGGCGGAACTGGTTCGCGCCTTCGTAGTAGACGACCAGGTCGGGGCGCAGCGGCAGCACTTCGGTGCGAACGACGGCGGCGATGTCGGGCGAGGAGATGCCTTCGCGTCCTGCGTTCAGCACCTCGAAGCGGACGGGCAACTGCTTGGCCTCCGCCCATCGGTTGAGCCAGTAGCCGACGAACT
>JAQSDW010000175.1:20571-23011 GCA_029946105.1 Reyranella sp.
AGGAGAACGGCTGGAAATGGGCGTCGACGGTCGTGGAGGCGCCGACGAACACGATCCGTGCCGTCCTTGCCCCACGCCGAGTCTGGATCGGCGCCCCACGCCAGCCGATCTGGTTGGTGACCAGGCCGCTCGGCAGCGTGGCGTCGGGGAGAAATCGGTAGGGCGGCGTCGGTTGGCCGTCGGCTGGATCGTTGAGGAACAGCCGGCCGGGCGCGCCGCGAAGATGGCGGTTGGTGCAGGGGTCGCCGGCGAAGACCGCGTTCCAGGCCTTGAACATGTCGGCCGCCCGGAAATCCAGCAGTCCCCGGTTCTTGTCCTGGATGGACCGGTAAAGCCGCGTCCATTCCTCGGGCACGGGCCGCCGGTTGGGCAGAGGTGGCGGATCGGCGAAGAACCAGGTGCGCTCGACGCCTGTCGCACGGGGGAGTCGGTCCACCAGTTCCGTGCCGACGGTGGCCGGTCCCGTCGGCGTGTTGAGGCGCAGCGCGCCCAGCGTATAGCCGTCGATGGAGCGGACGATTGCCTCGGCAGCGACGAGGCTGAGCGCAACGGACGTGCAGACGAGAAGGAGGTTCTTCAGTCGGGGAGACACGTCCCCATGTACATCTCCGTGTACCCGCAATGAAGCGCAACAAAAAGGCGGCTCCCGTGGCCGGGAGCCGCCTCTTGTCGGGACCGGCGCGAGCCGGTCCCTCTTGTGTGTCCGTTTAGTACGGAGCCGTGTAGGGCTGGCCGGGCCAGCGATAGCCGGGGGCCGGCAGCGGCAGCCTGTTGTCGATATGCGCCTTTTCGAGCGTGGCGATGCCCGGCTCGTAGTTGCCCGCCTCGCACTGGGCGATAGCAGCGGCTTCGCGGGTATCGATCTGCGAGGTGCGGAACTGGCGCCACTTGTCGCTCAGCGCCTTACAGTAGGCCCTCGGGTCGCGGAAGATCGCGGGAACGCCGGCAACCTGGCCGTCCATCACGATCTCGACGCGGCGGTTCTGCGGCTCGCGGACGCCGTCGCCGGTCGCGACCAGCGGAGACGACTCGCCCTTGCCGATGACCGAGATGGCGGTATCCGGCACACCCTGCTGGACGAGAGCGGTCTTGACGGCGTTCGCACGACGCAGCGACAGCGCCATGTTGTAGGCTTCCGAGCCCGACGTATCGGTGTGGCCGGTGGCGGTGACGCGGGCGGCACCACGCGACTTGTAGGCGGCAGCCGCCTGCTGGATGGTGGTCATCGCCTGGGCCGACAGGTTGGAGCGGTCCCAATCGAAGAACACCATGAACGACGTGGGCGGCGGCGGCGGCGGCGGCGGCGGCGGAGCTGCCTGCTGCGGCGGCGGGCTGTCGCACGCCCCTAGAAGTAACGCGGCGATACCGGCAACGAGCAGCTTCTTTAGCATGAGTGGTTCCCCTCAAAGTTGCGGACCCGCCTCGAAAAAGACGCGGTCACTGTGGGGTCTAACGCCGCTTTTTGGCCAAGGTTCCGGCCGCCTGCAGTTTTTTTTGACGATGTCCGAACCTGATAGGCAGGGTGGAGCCCGCCCACTGCGATTGCGGCGGGCGGGCTCCGGGCCCCCATCGCTCATCGGGGGGATGATCGAAGAGTGGGCCCAACGGCAAGCAACGCCGAGCGAGCGCAAAGGTTGCGCCGCCGTCGGCTGCTAGGCCCTGAGGTGGGCGAAGAACACCTTACTGTCGACCCGCCAGCCGTCGCGGCCGCGCACGAGCACGAAGAAATCGGTGTAGCGCGTGCCGCGCCAGTTGAGCGCTTCGAGGTGCGCCATCGCGGCATCGCCGCTATATTCCATGGATATGACCCGCGCCTCCAGGCTGGGGGCCGCGCCGCCCTTGGCGACGGCGTCGCAGAACTCCTGCAGCGTCCAGCTCACCGGCTTGCCGCTGTAACTGCCGCTCACCCGCGCTTCAGGCGTGAAGGCCGAGCGCAGCAGATCGATGCTGCCGGTCCGTGCGCCGTCGATGTAGCGCTGCAGGGCTTCGGCGATGGCCTGGGGGATGGCGAAGCTCGCGGTCTCATCTTCAGGGGTCATTTCTTGCGGTGTCATTGGGGTTCTCCTTCGCGGGCACGCTCGCCCGGAAGCCGCTGGCATGTCCTTGCTTTCATGCCCGCCGATAGCCTATCCGTTGGCAGAATATGGCTCTGAGGGATACCAAAGAGGGTAATCATGCCAAACGATGACCTCGACGCCATCGACCGCCGCATCGTGGCCGCCCTGCAGGCCGACGGCCGGCTGAGCAATGTCGACCTCGCGGAAAAGGTCGGCCTCTCGCCGTCGCCCTGTCTGCGCCGCGTCACGCGCCTGGAACGCGCCGGCACCATCGAGAGTTATCGCGCCGTGCTCGGCCGCAAGAAGATCGGCCTTGGCCTCACGGTGTTCGTCGGCGTGAAGATCGAAGGCCATGCCGACGACCGCGCCACGGATTTCGAGAA
>JAQSDW010000176.1:0-7360 GCA_029946105.1 Reyranella sp.
AGGCTGGCCCACGGCAGCGGATGGTGGCGGTCGCCGATGCCGAGGAAGCCGCCGAACGACATCACGGCATAGATCGCCTTGCCGGAGACCTTGTCGATCATGATGTCCTCGACGCTGCCGAGCTTCTCGCCGGCCGGATTGTAGACGTTGGTGCCGGTGACCTTCTCGGCCGGGATCAGGGTGTGGGACGACAGCGAGGGAGAAGTCTGCGCGGTCTGCATGAGGAAACTCCTGTGTGCGAAGGGGCCCCGGTCAGTCGCCGGGATGCTGGAGAAACGCGCCCGCCCCTCGGGAGTTGCCCGCCAAATTATCTCAGCGCCACAACTCAGCGCCGATGGCCCATGACGCTGGATTAACCACATTGGTCGGCGTGCCCGCGGCATAGGACACGACCTGGTCGAAGATGTCGGCGAACTGGACCTCATATTCGTCGCGCGAGACGTAGCCGATGTGCGGTGTGCAGATGACGTTGGGCAGCATCAGCAGCGGATCGTGGGGATCGAGCACCGGTTCCTTTTCGTAGATGTCGACCGCCGCCATGCCGGGCCGCCCGGCCTTCAGCGCCGCCACCAGCGCGCCGGGTGCGATCAGCGGCGCGCGGCTTGTGTTGACCAGGATCGCCGAGGGTTTCATGCGTGCGAGATCCTCGGCCGCCACGATGCCGCGCGTCGCATCGACCAGGCGCATGTGCAGCGAAAGCACGTCGCAGTCGGCGAAGAACGCCTCCTTGCCGGCCGCGACCTCGATGCCGTCGGCTTGGGCCTTGGCCCGCGTCGCCTCGCGCGCCCACACGAGCACGCGCATGCCGAAGGCGCGGCCATAGCCCGCGACGGTGGCGCCGATGCGGCCGTAGCCGTAGATGCCGAGTGTCTTGCCGCGCAGCGTCATGCCGACGCCCATCTGCCACTGGCCGGCCTGGAGCGCGGCCATCTGCTGCGGGATCAGGCGCGACGCCGCCAGCACCAGCCCCCAGGTCAGCTCGGCCGCGGCATAGGACGGCGTGCCGGGATGCTGGAACGATGACACCACGATGCCGAGCCGCGTGCAGGCCTCGATGTCGATGTGCGGATAGACGCTGCGCTGGCTGATCAGCCTGAGCTTCGGCAGCCGCTCGAGCAGGGCGTCGCGGATCTGCGTGGGCTCGCGGAACAGCACCAGCACCTCGGTGTCCTTCAGCCGCTCGGCCAGGGCATCGACGTCCTGCAGATGGTCGTTCCACACCGTCACCTCGTGGCCGCCGAGCTTGGCGAAGCAGGGCAGGGTGCGCAGCGTGTCGAAATAATCGTCGAGGATCGCTACTTTCATGGCCTGTTTTCCAGGAAGGCGCGACCGCGCGCGGTGATCTCGACCTGCCGGCCCCTGCGCGCGACATAGCCGTTGTCGGTCGCCTCCTCCCACACCGGCAGGCGCGGGCAGGAGGTGCGCCAGCTCTCCATGACGTCGGCATGCGTGCGCGGCGCGCGCGCGACCCATTCGAGGAAGTCGCAGATCAGGGGCGTCAGCGTGTCGGAGGGCAGAGTGTCGGTCATAGCGCCAGCCTGCCGCAATCTACGTCGGCCTGCCAATATATCGGGTGGGGTCATGCCATATTTTTTCGATATGGCACTGCTGCTAGGTGAAGCGCTCGTCGAGATCCGCCCAGCGCGACGATCCCTCCTTGAAGATGACCGGGAACAGCTCGCGGAACAGTCGCTCGATGCGCGGGTCGTCCGGGCCCGAGGCAACCGTCCACGCCGTCGTGTAGGACAGCATGCGGTCGTTGCGGCAGTAGATCGCATAGACGTAGAAGACGCCCGGCTTGTTGGGACGGAAGCGCAGCGGCTGGTCGGCGCAGACCGGATCGGCGTTGAGGTTGAGCGCCGGATCGAACACCAGCACCAACCGGTAGTCGGGGCTGGGCGTCGGCGAGGGCTTGTCATAGGTGAAGGTGAGCGCCGGCCGCGGCTTGGCCGACTGCATCGCCGGCAACAGCGCGCTCGCCACGGTCGCGGGGTCGGTGCCGGGGAAGGGGTTGCCGCCCAGCACGACCTGGAACGGCTTGTTGTCGGTCGCGGCCCAGAACTCGCGGAAGTCGTACTGCGGGGCGTAGTAGGCGCCGCCGATGGTCGCTGCGAGCGCGAGCGCCGGTAGTGTGGCAGCGGCCGCCAATACCAAGGCAAAACGGCGCTTGTATGGCCGGACACGGAAAACATCACGGAACATGGGGCGATCTCCTGCGAGAAACGCAGGCTTATCGCGCCATGCCGTGACCGGCCAATCAGGCCTTCGTGAGCGATTTAGGGCGTGAACTTCGTCGGCGCACCCTCGTCCGGGAGCGGCTTGGCGCCAAGGTCGCGCTGCGCTTTCTTGATCTCGGGCAACAGGCTTTTCGCGCCGCCCTTCTTCTCACTCGGTTCGCCCGGCTCGACGGGCTTGCGCGCCATGCCTTCCTCGGCGGCAACATCCTGCAGGCGGGCATCGAGTTCCCATTCCTGCAGAATCTTCACCTTCTCCCCGGGCTGCAGCTCCTTGCTGGCCGCGACGTCGGCGGGCTTGTCGAAAACGGCGGCGGGATTAGTCTGCGCCTTGTCCTTGTCGATCTGGCTCATGAGGGTCTCCAATTGTCGTGACGTTTCGGGATTGCGGACCAAATTGTTGCTAGTGCGGCAACAGCGCCCATGCCACGACCAGGGCGATCACCGCGCCGATGCATGAAATGGCGAGGATCTTGACGATGCGGCCGCTTATGACGGCGCCGCGCGCCTCGACGGGCGTCAGTTCACGCTCCATGTCGTCCTCCAAGGGTTGGGAAGGCTGTGCTCGTCAACGCCGCCCGGCGGCGGAGGTTGCCGCCTGATTTCGCTGCCTAATTTCGTTCGAGGGCGCGCTCGAGGCGTCGGCTGAGGAACCAGGACAGGCCGAGGAAGGCCACCAGCAAGCCGAGGCCCACGTTCTCGGAGGCGTCGCTCATGGTCTTTTCGGAGACGTAGCCGAAGGCATAGCCGGCCGAAACGGTCACCGTCGCCCACAGGCCCGCACCGATGAAATTCATCGCCAGGAACACCGGCCAGGAAATCGACGACATGCCGTAGGCGATGCCGGCGACGCCGCGGACGCCGTAGGGAAAGCGGTGGATCAGGATCATCCAGAAGTGATGCCGGTCGGCCAGTCGCGCCGCCGTCTCGACCGCGCGCTTCACGCGCGGCATGCGGCCGAGCCAGCGCGTGCCATAGCGCCGCCCGATCCAGAAGCGCACCACGTCGCCCAGGAAGCTGCCGGCCCAGCACACGACGATCAGCTTGCCGACGCTCAGTGCGCCCGCGCCCGCGGCATAGCCGGAGAAGATCGCCAGCAGCAGCGTGTGCATGAAGGCGTAGCCGAACATGAAGGCATACGCCGCCTCGCCATGATGGTGAAGCAGCGCCAGGAAGGACGTGAGATCGGTCGGGAACATGCCGCCATCATAGCCCGCCCGGCCGCAAAAACCCCCTGCTGTAAAACCCCGTGCCGTGAATCCGCTGGATCGCTTCTTGCCCATCCGGCCTGCCATGTTCAGAGTCCGGGAAACGGAGAATTGGATGAGCTTGAACCGCATCACACGACGAGCCGCCCTGATCGGCGCATCGGCCCTGCCGTTCGTGGCCACCGGCGCTGCCTATGCCCAGGCGAAGTTTCCCGACCGGCCGATCAAGTTGATCATCCCATGGGCCGCGGGCGGGCCGGCCGATGCCGGGTTCCGCATCCTGGCCGAGTCGGTGACGCAGAAGCTCGGCCAGCCGGTCGTGGTCGAGAACAAGGGCGGCGCCGCCGGCGTGCTGGGCGCACTCGCCCTTCAGGACGCCAAGCCCGACGGCTACACGATCTGCCAGATGCACATGAGCATGCTGCGCCAGCCGATGCTCAATCCGCAGCTCAAGTACGACCCGATCAAGGACCTCACCTACATCCTGCAGATCACCGGCTTCGTCATGGGCGTGGTGGTGCGCACCGAGGCGCCGTGGAAGACGCTGCCCGAGTTGCTGGCCTATGCCAAAGCCAACCCCGGCAAGCTGAACTGGGGCACGCTCGGCGCCGGCTCGACCCAGCACCTCGCCATGGAGAGCCTCGGCCTGGCGCAGGGCCTGTCGTGGACGCACGCGCCCTATCGCGGCACCGCCGACACGATGCGGGCCCTGATGAGCGGCGAGATCGACTTCGCCTCCGAATCCTCAGGCTGGGCACCGATGGTGATGGCGGGCAAGCTGCGCCTGCTCGCGGTCTTCACCGTCAACCGAGCGAAACGCTTCCCCGACGTGCCGACCGTGCGCGAGCTCGGTCTCGAAGTCGCCGTCGACAGTCCCGGCGGCCTGGTCGGTCCAAAGGGCATGGATCCCGCCGTGGTGAAGATCCTGGCCGATGCCTTTCGTGCCGCCGCGCAAGAACCCCGGCATCTGGCATTCCTCGACAACATGGACCAGCCGCTGCTGCTGCTCGACGGCCCCGCCTATCGCGACGAGATGGCCGTGACGATGGAGCGCGAGCGCGTTCTGCTGCGCAAGCTCAACCTGCTGCCGCCGGCCTAGGCTGGCTCTGCCGGACGAGCCTGTTCGATGGCGAGCAGCGAGCCCACGAAGACGATTCCCGACCGCTTGGCGGCGCTGCGGCGAACGCTGCGCTGGAACCCGCGGCGCGAGGAGATCCTGCAGGATCTGCAGGCGCTGATCGCGACCGTCGACGTTGCCGGTCTCGACGCGCTGCGCGGGCAGTACGCCCAACGCATGCGCAAGGCCAGTGCTGCGTCGCGCTACAAGTATCTCGACGTCGTCTTCCATGGCTTGGAGAAGCTGCTGCTCGCCCGTGAACTCGGCCTCGACAGGAGCCCGCCGCGCCGCGCCGCGTCCTCGACATCGGCACCGGCGGCGGCAGTTTGCCGTTTGTCTGCCGTTTCTACGGCCACCACGCGGTCGGCATCGACGTCGCAGATGCCTTCTACGAAGGCCTCGCCGCCTGCCTTGGCGTCCAGCGCACCGTCGTGCGCGTCGAGGCACAAACGCCGCTGCCGGACCTCGGCGGACGGTTCGACCTCATCACCGCCTGCGACATCGCCTTCAACGAGAAGCGCGAAGGCAAGACCCGGGGTCTGTACTGGTCACGGGAGGACTGGCAGTTCTTCCTGAACGATCTCGTCGCCCACCAGCTCCGCACGCCCGGCACGATCTATCTCAAGCTCAACAAGGAAGCGCGTGGGCGCGTGCTGGGCATCGACCGCCGCGCCTACAGCCGAGACGCTCTGGCGCTCGCCGCCCGCAACGGTGCCGCCGTCAGCCGCTGGCGCGGCACGATCAGGCTCGGCGTCACGGAGCCCCGCGAGATTCGCTTGAGTCTTTCTGGCGAAGACGTGTTCACTGGGTTTCAGTCATGCTCCTCTCCCCCTAACGGGGGGAGAGGAATATGAAAGCGCTATTCCATCTCAATCGGAAAGACTCTAGGGCGATTTCATGATGACTGGAGGGCCTAAAGCATCCCGCCGGCGATCATGTCGAAGCGGGACCTGATCTCGTCGACCGTCGGCGCCTGGTCCGCAGCGATCTCCGGATACTCCCGGGCAAGTTCCACCCGGTCCAGTTCGTCGAGATGCAGTTCGGCCGCAGCATGATCGTGCGGCAGCACCGACAGCGCCTTGTGCAGGTGAACTGCCTTCCAGTGCGTGGCGCTCGCGGCGACCTCGCCTTCCAGACCAGCGAGCCGCTCCTCGAAGCGCCGCAGCACCTTCACCAATGCGTCCGACATGCCGACCTCCCGATCTCGCTGTTCATTTTTATGGTGGAGACCTCGAGGGTCGCCCGCAAGTCTGCTGGGCCCACGCGGTCTCTAACCGCGATGCGCGCCCTCAGGCGCGGGGCGGCAGGCGGCGGTCGGCTGCGAGGAGGGCGGTGTCGACCAGATCGCCGACCAGGTCCTGGCCGTGGCGGCTGGCATCTGTCGCCAGTCGCTGGTTGACCGAGCCGATGCGCTTGGGCCGGGTGCCCTTAGCCGCCAGCCAGACGACGATCTCGTCGCCCTTTTTGCCGCGGCGCGCGGTGAGCCGGAGGGGATCGGGCCCGGGCAGGGGTGGCTTGCGGGTCGGCTTTTTCATCTGGATCCCTGTCTAGCCAACCGAGGACCCGGCCGCCAGCCGCACCGCGTCGCAGCCTGTGCGAAGTCGATCAATTGAAGGAAATATCAAGTAAAAACAATATATTAGGTATATTTCCTAGCTTGATCTGGAAGATCGGAAGGACACGGTGGTGGTTCTGCATCTGAAAAGTGAAGGTCTTAATAAAAGACTAATAAAATCATGATCTTGTCACGATCTTTTCACCCATTGGACAAGGCGAACCGTGCCTATATGCGGGCATGCAGCCGATCGAAATCGCCGACACCCTGGACCGCTTCGCGTGGGAAGCCTTGCGGGCGCTCTGCGCGCCGTCCGCCGACCCCAGCCGCCTGAGCGGGACCGCCCTGAAGCAGCTCCTCCGGGAGGACCTGCTGGAACTCCATGACGACCGCCCGTCGCTCACGGCCAAGGGGCGCCGGGTCGTCGTCTGCGGCTCCCCCACCCTGTGGAATTCGTAGAGGCGACCTGCTAGAAACTCGGCCGTTCTCGGGGAGTAACCGTCCGCGTCTTCCGCGGAGCCTGCGTCAACAAACTTGGCTTCGGCCATGGCGCCGGCGACGGACCGAAAGGTCCGAATTGGCCAGACCGACGACAGAGGATCCCGGACCGGGTCGACGGGGGTTCTGTGTCGTCGTGTTGCTTCGGCCCCCGGATGTCGTTCATGGAAGCCCTGCTCACCTCCACCGCCGTCGTCGCCATCGCCGAGATCGGCGACAAGACCCAGCTGCTGGCCATCGTGCTGGCCGCGCGCTTCCGCAAGCCACTGCCCATCGTGCTCGGCATCCTGGCCGCGACCCTGCTCAACCACGCGCTCGCCGCCGGCTTCGGCTACCTGGTGGCCCAGTGGTTGACGGGTCGTACTTTCCAGATCGTGCTGGGTGCGGCCTTCATCGCCATGGCCGCCTGGGCGCTGATCCCCGACAAGGAAGACGAGGGTGCGGCCAGCCGCTCCTCGGGCGGTGTGTTCCTGACCACGCTGATCGCCTTCTTCCTGGTCGAGATCGGCGACAAGACGCAGATCGCCACCTCGCTGCTGGCGGCCAAATTCGACAGCGTCGCCCTCGTCACCCTGGCCACGACGGCCGGCATGATGCTGGCCAACATCCCGGCGGTGTTTCTGGGCGAGGCGGTGACGCGCATCGTGCCGATGAAGGTCGTCCGCACCGCCGCGGCACTGGTGTTCGCCGCGATCGGCCTCTGGATCGTGATCGCGGGTATCGGGAGCGACCTGAGCTTCTGACGCCT
>JAQSDW010000176.1:7460-22891 GCA_029946105.1 Reyranella sp.
CTAGGCCGAAACCGGCAGCGGCAGGTCGAGCGTCGTGGTGCGGCGCAGCTCGCGGCGGTGGGTCTTGTCGTCGAACGGCCGGGCGCGATGCATGGTGCAGCGATTGTCCCAGATCACGAAATCATGCGGCCGCCAGATGTGGCGATAGATGAAGTGTGGCTGCGTGGCGTGGTCGATCAGGTCGCGCAGCAGCAGCCGGCCCTCCGGCACCTGCCAGTCGACGACATGTTCGGCATGCGACGCCAGATAGAGAGCACGGCGGCCGGAGGTCGGGATGGTGCGCACCAGCGGATGGATGGCGCCCTTCAGCTTGTCGCGCTCGTCCTCGTTGAAGTCGAAGCCGAGCACGTGGCGCGAATAGACGATGGAATGATAGACGCGCAGCCCTTCGAGCGAAGCGCGGGTCTCCTCGTCGAGCGCGTCGTAGGCGGCGCGCATGTCGGCGAACTCGGTATCGGCCCTCACCGGTGGGATCACCCGCGCCGACAACATCGAGTAGCGGCCCGGCGGATCGACGAACGAGGCATCGGTGTGCCACAGGCGGTTGCCGACCGAGGAGGCGCGCATGCGGTTGTTCGCGTCGCGTATTTTGCCGTCCCGGTCGACGTTGGAGACGTCGGCCAGCGCCTCGTTGCCGAACCGGTTGCTGCCGATGGCCGAGGAGGAAGTACGGGCATGCAGCGTGCCGTCGAAACGCTGGGCGAAGTCGAGTTGCTCCTGGTCGGTGAAATTCTGGTCGTGGAACACCAGCACGGCGTACTTGTCCATGCCGGTCCGGAGCGCCTCCAGCGATTGGCGGTCATGCACCTGGCGCAGGTCGATCGTGCCCACTTCGCCGGCGAAGACGGGCGTGAGCGGGGTGATGGTGACGGGCATGAGGCGCTCCCTTCCTGGAGAACGGGTGCATCATCCTGATTGAAGTCCGCGCGACAACCAACACGGATTTTTCGTCAGGCGAAGGTCCTGCCAGTCGAGCGCCTCAAGCTCAAAATGCGGTGGCCGGTTTAGGTCTCACAAGGCGGCCTTCGGCAGAGGGACTGGCTGAGTGCGTCTGAGATGAGGAGGCGCGCGCGGTAGCTTTGTGGTCAGACCCGCCGACAGGTAAATCAGCTTGCTGGCAATCGTGCTCGGCATCTTTGCTGCGACCCTGCTCAAACACCTGCTCGCGCACGAAGCCGGTGGCGCGGTTGCCCACGCCAGCTCCTCGGCGCATTTTTCGCGTGGGCCGGTTTCCGGAGTGTCGGCGTTGGCCAATCGCACGCGCGTCGGAAAGCCTTCGATCAGGATTTCGTAGGTGTCGCCGTCGAGCACCCGCAGCAACGGGCCGGCTGCTTCCGCCGATCCCGGAAGCGGGACGAGTAGCGCCACGCCGGCCAGGAGGGAGAGAGGCCAGCGCATGTGCCCTCACGGGCGGCGATGACGGTTTCGCGGAGGCAGTCCCGGACGATGCCGGCACCGGCGGCGAGCGGCCTAGACGGAGCGCGACAAGGGCCCGCCAAGCGACTCCAGCCAGCGTCGCGCCTTCGAGCGCGTCGCGAAGATCCGCATGGGGCGGTCGGCCGCGGCGAGGATACCGAAGAGGGGCATGACGATTTCGGCCTTCTTGTCCGGCAGGACGAGGGCCAGGGGCCCCATCGGTCCCTGCGCATGATGGGCCCGCATGCACGCGCCCAGCGTCAGTAGGTCCTCAGGTCCCATGGCCGTGTCGCCGTCCCAGGCATCGAAAAGCTTTCGGTAGATCATCGCCCCGCGCGACGCCATCTCGTCGAGCAGCCGTTCGGCCTCCTGGCGGTTTACATCACCCTTGGCAACGACGCTGACGAAGCGGGCGTCGGAATCGATGGTCCAATCGAGAGGCATGCGTCCTTGGTTCCGGCGGCCCCGAAGCTACACATGTTGCCGGTCGGCCATTCGCAACTTGTAGAATATCCGTCGTTACGATTGAAGATAAACCGACAGTCCCGTTTCGAATGCGTGGGCATGAAACGATTCTCACTGCGAATTGCTCGCAGCGGGGACCGTGTCGCCTCATCGCTGCAGCCATCGCGCACGACTTTCATGCATCGAATGCATGACGGCAACTCGCTGTCTCGAGCAGAGCCGGCGTATCACCGGTGGGGCAGGCCTATATGGGACCGCTCATCGTCACCAGTTCGGCGGCCGCCTTTCGTTCGGGCGAGCTGCATGACGAGCGGCGACTTGGCGGCGAAGTCGCGCGCCATCCGGCTGCCGCCGCCCTTCGACAAGCTCTCGCATTCCGAGATCACCGCCCTTGTCCATGAAGAGGATTTGCCCGCCCAGCAGGAGCGCGAGCGGCTCGCGTCGGAGGAGCGGATCGCCAATGCACCTGAAGCGCTCAGGCGTGCGCTGCAGGGGCGGCCCAAGCGGCCGACGCCCAAGCGGCTACAAACCTATTTCCTGCGCCAGTTCGAACGCTCCGGCTCGGTCAGCGATGCGGCGGCGCGCACCGGGGTGACGCCGCGCACCGTGCAGCGCTGGCGGGCGACCAATCCGGCCTTTGCCGCGCGCTACAACAACCTGCTGGAACGCCGTGCCGAGGTGCTGGAGGAACTGGCGCTGCAGCGCGCCGCCACGGTCGAGACGGCGCCGCGCTTCTATCGTGGCAAGCAGATCGCCACCATCGAGCGTCACGACAATTCCATGCTGATGCGGGTGCTGACGCGCTTCGATAGGGCGCGCGAGCGCGAGCAGGCCAAGCGCGACATGGATGCCGAGGTCGAGCGCCGGGTCGCGGCCGAGAAGGCGCGGCTGCTGCGCGACGAGCAGGCCTATCGCGAGAGCATCGAGCGCACCTTCGGCTATCGCGTCGAAACGGAAGTGCGGAAACGAATCTCCGAAATGTCGCCTTCCATGCGACTCCCCGAACGCCCGTTCGGCGGCTAATAAGCGAGCCTCGGCAAGGGTTTGCACGGCGAGATAGAGACGGCGAACGGAGCCGATCCGAATTTTCGATTCGTCGCGTTTCATGCGACACAGAAGACCGAATTTCAGGAAGGATCACTGACATGGCATCGCCGCTTTTCGACCTCACGGGCAAGGTTGCCGTCGTCACCGGCTCGAGCAAGGGCATCGGCAAGTCGATCGCCCTGCATCTGGCGCTGTCGGGCGCCAAGGTCGTGGTGTCGTCGCGCAAGGCGCCGGCCTGCGAGGAGGCGGCGGCCGAGATCCGCGCCGCCGGCGGCCATGCCACCGTCATTCCCTGCAACATCTCCGACAAGTCCCAGGTCGAGCGGCTGATCGCCGAGACCCAGAAGCAGCTCGGCCCGGTCGACGTCATGGTGTGCAACGCCGCATCCAATCCCTACTACGGGCCGAACGAGAAGCTGCCCGACGACACCTTCATGAAGGTGATGCACAACAACATCCTCTCCAACATGTGGCTGGTGAACCTTTGCCTCCCCGACATGCGGGCGAAGAAGGATGGCTCGATCATCATCGTGTCGTCGATCGGCGGCGTGCGCGGCTCGGCGGTGATCGGCGCCTACTGCATCTCCAAGGCGGCCGACATGCAGCTCGCGCGCAACCTCGCGCTGGAATACGGGCCCGACAACATCCGCGTGAACACCATCGCGCCCGGCCTGGTGAAGACCGACTTCGCCAAGGCGCTGTGGGACGATCCCAAGTATCTCGAGAAGCGTCTCGCGACCGCGCCGCTGCGCCGTATCGGCGAGCCCGACGACATCGCGGGCCTCGCCGTCCTGCTGGCCGGCAAGGCCGGCGCCTTCATCACCGGCCAGACGCTGATCGCCGATGCCGGCGTGACGATCGGGGGGTAGGGACATCGGCTACAACCCCTCACCTAGCCTCTCCCCTAGCAGGGGAGAGGAACATGAGGAGTCGGACTCCTCTCCCCCGTTAGGGGGAGAGGGCGGGTGAGGGGGCGTCGAAGGTTTAGGCCGCGGGCTGCTTGCGGAAGGTGACGACCAGCACGTCGCGATAGGCAGGCAACGCCGGGTTCTCGGGCTCGACCGGCGTGACGCCGTGGAAGCAGCGCCGGTCGTCGACTAGGGCGGCGTCTAGCGGATCGGTCAGGGTGAAGCTGCCCAGCGCGCGCCTGTCGAGGTCGTGCACGGTGGTGGTGCCGCTTCGGATGTTGCGCCGGGTGACCAGCAGCACCAGCACGTAGTCGACGCCGTCGCGGTGCATGCCTTCGGGCGTCGGCTTGCCGTTCTGGCCGGGCTTGGCCTCGATGCGGAACTGATGGACCTCGGCATGCCAGCGCGCGGCATCCGGGGCGAGCTTGCTGAAGAGGGCGCGGCAGTATTCGAGGATGGTGCGCATCGATGCGCCTTCGCCGATCTCGTCGGCGATCGGCTTGAACCAGCGCTCGATGCCGCCGTTCAGTGTGTTGTAGTCGAGCCCCTGATAATGTGGCTGGTGCGGGCCGCGCACGATCGCGCCCTGGCGCCCGGCGGCATAGACGCCAAAGCGCCGGCGGCGGTAGCGCCCGCCGTCGCCCATGTAGGTGTCGACGTCGAGGTCGTTCCAGCTCTCGGCGAAGGTGGCCCAGTCGGCCAGCGTGCCGAAGCGCGCGAGGGCCGTGCGCATGTCCGAGGCTTCGACGAAGGCATATCCCGCGCGCGCGATGGCGCTGCGGATGCCCGTCGCGTTTTGCAGGCCGGTTCCAATCTCGCTCATGGGCGCGAGCGTATCATTGCCGCGCCCGTCCGCCACATGAGCTAATGTCAGGGCCGACCCGGAGGAAAACGATGGCATATGCGACCACCGACGACGGCGTGAGGCTCTGGTTCGAGGAGACGGGCTCGGGCGCGCCGGTCGTGTTCGTCCACGAGTTCGCGGCCGACCACCGCTCGTGGGAGGCGCAGATGCGCCACTTCGGCCAGCGCTACCGCTGCATCACTTTCGGCGCCCGCGGCTACCCGCCGTCCGACGTTCCGGAAAAGCCGTCGAGCTACTCCCAGGTCCGCGCCACCGACGACATAGCGGCGATCCTGGATCACCTGAAGATCCCGGCGGCGCACATCGTCGGCCTGTCGATGGGCGGCTTCGCCACGCTGCACTTCGGCTTCCGCCATCCGCCGCGAGCGCTGTCGCTGGTCGTGGCCGGTGTCGGCTATGGCGCCGAGAAGGAGCAGCAGGCGAAGTTCAAGTCGGAGGTCGAGGTGGTGGCCAGGTCGCTGCTGGAGGAGGGCATGGTGGCCTTCGCCGGCAAGTACGCCTATGGGCCCACGCGCGTGCAGTTCCTGAACAAGGACCCGCGCGGCTTCGCCCAGTTCAAGAAGGAGCTGGGCGAGCATTCGGCGCTGGGCTCGGCCAACACCCAGCTCGGCGTGCAGGGCGCGCGGCCCTCGCTCTACGACCTGATCGAGCCGATGCGCGCCATGACGGTGCCGACGCTGGTGCTGACCGGCGACGAGGACTGGCCGTGTCTTGCACCGTCCGTCTTGCTGAAGCGCGAGATCCCCTCGGCGGCGCTGGCGGTGATGCCGAACTGCGGCCACACCATCAACCTCGAGGACCCCGACCTGTTCAACCGGATCGTCGGCGACTTCATCGTCCAGGTGCAGGCCGGCCGCTGGCCCAAGCGCGACCCGCGCGCCTTGAGCACCTCGATCACGGGGATGAAGTCCTGAGCCGCGCCTTTAGGCCGTGAGGCCGCCGTCGCAGACGAATTCGGAGCCGGTCGAGAAGGTCGATTCGTCCGACAGCAGGAACAGGATCATGTGGGCGACTTCCTCGGGCCGGCCGAGGCGGCCCAGCGGATGCAGTTCCTCGAGTGCCTGGCGGCCGGTCATGTTGCCGGCGCTCTGCTCGAGCCTGGGCGCGATCATCGGTGTGTCGATGTAGCCCGGATGCACCGAGTTGCAGCGGATGTTGTATTTCATCTGGGCGCAATGCAGCGCCGCGTTCTTGGTCAGCGTCCGCACCGCGCCCTTGCTGGCGCAATAGGCCATGGCATAGGCCGCACCACGCAGGCCGAGCACCGAGGAGATGTTCACGATCGAGCCGCCGCCTGATGCCTTCATCACACCGATGGCGGACTTGCAGCCGAGGAAGGTGCCCAGCGAGTTGATGTCGTTGATGCGGCGGTATTCGGCCAGCGTGCAGTCCTCGATGGAATTGCGCACGCCCACGCCCGCCGCGTTCAAGAGCCCGTGCAAGGCGCCGAACTTGGCGACCGTGGCGGCGACGGCGGCCTGCCAGCTTGGTTCGTCGACGACGTCGAGGGGCACGAAATGCGCCGCCGCGCCAAGTTCCTGGGCGAGCGCGCGGCCCTTGGCCTCGTCGAGGTCGGCCAGCACGGCCTTGCCGCCCTCGCGCACGACGAGGCGGGCGGTGGCAGCGCCAATGCCCGACGCGCCGCCGCTCAGCAGCACGACTTTGCCGTCAAGACGGGGCAAGGAGCGACCTCCTCAGCAGGCCCGCGGTGACGGCGCCGTCGGCCACCAGCTCGGCGCCGGTGATGAAGCTCGAGCGATCAGACGCGAGGAACAGGATCGCCTCGCCCAGTTCGCTGGGTTCGGACATGCGGCCGATCGGATGGCGGGCGCCGATGAAGGCCTTGCCCTGTTCATGTCCCATCGCCTGCCACAGCGGGTTGAAGATCGCGGTGTCGACGCCGCCCGGATGCACCGAGTTGCAGCGGATGTCGTATTTCTGCTCGGCGCAGTACAGCGCCACGCTCTTGCTCAGCAGCCGCACCGCGCCCTTGGCGGCGGTGTAGGCGGTGGGGCCGGCGCCGCCGACCAGGCCCGCGATCGAGGAGACGTTCACGATCGAGCCTTTTATGGCGGGCTTGCCCGGTCCGGTCTTCTTCATGCCCTCGATGGCGTACTTGCTGCCGAGGAACACGCCCTCCGAATCGATCGCCTGGACCTTCTGCCAGGTCTCGACCGTGGTGGTCTCGATGTTGCCGGGACCGCCCGAGATGCCGGCGTTGTTGACCATGATGTCGAGCCGGCCCTCGCGCTCGAGGACGTCGGCGAGCAGGGCCTTCCACGAGTCCTCGGAGGCAACGTCGTGGGCGACGAAGCGGCCGGGTCCGTCATCCGGCGCACCGGCCGGCTGAAGGTCGGCCACGATCACCGTGGCGCCGGCCGCCGCCAGCAGGATGGCCGAGGCGGCGCCGATGCCCGAGGCACCGCCGGTGACGATCGCCACCCGTCCGGAAAGTTCGCTGCTCATGTCGGCCACGACCATAGCGAGTCGAGGCAAATTCAGTAGTTTTGTCTCGCAAGGAGGATCGCATGGCGAAGCTCAGGGGGATTCTACTCGGCGCGGTCGCGCCCGTCATCGTGGCTGCCACCATGGCCGCGTGCACCCAGACGGCAACCCCGCCGCTCGGCATGACGGCGGCGCAGGGCTTGGCTTACTGCACCACGCTGGCGACCTTGTATTCCGAGTATGTCGGCGACACCGGCGAGGATCTCGGTACGACCTACTCCGGCGGCGAGGAGTCCGATCTCAGGGCGCGCGTCGCCATCGCCCAGTGCGAGGACGGCAACACCGCCGGGGGAATACCGACGCTGCAGAACAGGCTGCGCGACGCCAGGGTCACGGTGCCGCCACCCTCGACCTGAGCCGATCTCATCAGGCTATCCACGGGCAAGAAAAAGCCCGGGCGGTTTTCCGCCCGGGCTTTCGCTTTTGGTACCGGAGGTCGGGGCGACTAGAAGCCCAGGCCTTCCTTGACGACGACCCAGCGGCCGTTCTTGATCTGCTGCACCTGGGTGATGGTGTTGGCCAGGTGGTTGGTCTTGGAGAACTTGCTCGGCGGCGAGTTGAAGATGTCGATGAACTCCTTGCCGCCTTCGAGCGACATCAGCATCTTTTCGCCCGTCAGATCCTTGCCGGCGGCCTGCGCGAAGTAGGCGAAGGTCATGACGGCGTTGTAGCCGATCACCGACTGGGTATTGGCGTCGGTGCCGAACATCTTCTTGTAGGCTTCGACCCAATCCTTGATCTTGCCCTTGGCGGTGTCGGCGTAGGGCGTCTCGAAGGCGCCGGCAGCGTACATGCCCTCAACCACGTCCTTGCCGAGCGCGATCGTGTCGGGAATGTTGGTCGGGGTGGCGCCGAGGAAGGTGACATCCCAGCCGAGCTTCTTGGCCTCGCCCATGGCGCCGATGGTCTCGCGCAGGATGGTGCCCAGCACGACAAGGTCGCACCCGTCCGACTTCATCTTGGCGATTTGCGAACTGAAGTCGGAGGCGCCGCGCTTGTAGGAGGTGACCGACGCCGCCTTCATCTTCATGGCGTCGAGCTGCTGAGTGAAGCCGTCGTAGACGTTCTTACCGTACTCGTCGTCCTGGTACATGATGCAGACGGCCTTGGGCTTGCGCTGCTCGACCATGTACTTGAGCGCCGCACGCGTGCTCTCGACGTAGGGAAGGAGGTTGCTGAACTTCAGCCTTTCCTGCGGCTTGGACGCGTCGAACTTGTAGGTGAACTCCGCCGCGGTAAGCGGGAAAAGCTGCAGGACGCCGGCGTCGAACAGGATGTCCTGCGAGGCGATGACGGTGGGCGAGCCCATCGGGCCGACCATGGCGAAGATCTTGTCCTTCTCGACCAGCTTCTGGCTCGCAAGCACCGCCTTCTTCGGATCGTAGGCGCTGTCCTCGGCGATGAGGCGCAGCTTGCGGCCGTTGACGCCGCCGGCCGCGTTGATCTCCTCGACCGCGAGCTTCATGCCGTTGAGCACCGGAACGCCCCAGCCCTTGATCGGCCCGGACAGATCCTGATGCGTACCGATGACGATCTCGCTGGGCGTGATGCCCTGGTTAGTAACCTTGGTCTGCGCGAGCGCGGGACCGGCGGCCAGCCCGACGGTGGCCAGCCCGACAGTGGCGCCCAGCAGGGCGGCCCTCAACATGTTCAGTCTCATACGTTGCCTCCTAAGATACGGCGCCCGTCTTTGCAGGGAGGAGAAGCGGGCGCCGTTCCTCTCCCTTCCGGTGTTCTCCCGGTTGACCGTACTATGCCATGCCGGCAGACGAATTAAAGAGCCTGGCTAGGCAGCCTGCGCGCGGTACATGGCGTCGATTTCGTCCTTGTACTTCTTGTTCACGAAGCTGCGCTTCAGTTTCATGGTCGGCGTCAGCTCCTCGTCCTCAGGCGTAAGCTGCTGCTCGATCAGGAAGAACCGCTTGATGGTCTCGACCCGGGCCAGGTTGGTGTTGACCTTCTCGATCTCTGCCCAGATCAGGTCCTGGACCTCGCGCGAGCGGCACAGGCTGGTGTAATTGGTGAAGGGCACGTCCATGTCCTGGGCGAATTTCTCGACCGTTTCGCGTTCGATCATCACCAGGCACGTCAGATAGGCGCGCTTGTCGCCGATCACGACGGCATCGCTGATGTAGGGCGAGAACTTGAGCTGGTTCTCGATTTCCGAGGGTGTGACGTTCTTGCCGCCGGCCGTGATGATGATGTCCTTCATCCGGTCGGTGATCTTCACATAACCTTCATCGTCGATCATGCCGACGTCGCCGGTGTGCAGCCAGCCGTCCTTGTCTACGGTCTCGGCGGTCTTCTCGGGCTGGTTGAGGTAACCCATGAACACCATGTCGCCCTTGATCAGGATCTCGCCGACCGGAGAGATGCTGACCTGGCCGTACGGCACCGACTTGCCGACAGTGCCGAGCTTGATGGCATTGGCGGGCATGGCCGTCGCCAGTCCGCAGTTCTCAGTCTGGCCGTAGACCTCGTACATGTCGAGGCCGAGGGCCAGGTACCAGCGGATCAGTTCGGGCGAGATCGGCGCCGCGCCGGTGAACAGCCAGCGGCAGCGATCGAGCCCGATCATCTTGCGGATGTTCTTCAACACCAGCCAGTAGCCGGCCTGGAAGCGGAGGCTTTCCAGGGCCGTCGGCGCGCGGCGGGCGAGGCGGGCGTCGGCGACGGCGAAGCCCGCATCGATCGCCTGCTTGTAGGCCCAGCGCTGCAACGGTGTCGCATCCTTCAGCGCGATCATGATGCCGGCGTAGAATTTCTCCCAGACCCGCGGCACGGCGCCGAACAGGGTGGGCTGCACTTCGCGGATGTTATCGGGCACCGTCTCGGGGCTCTCGGCGAAGTTGCTGCAGACGCCTGTTGCGACCGAATAGTAGCTGCCGGCGATACGCTCGGCGACGTGGCAGAGCGGAAGGAATGCCAGCCGCTCGTCGCCCTCGTACCAGGAGAGCGAGAGCTCCGGGTGCATGCAGTTGGCCATGGTGTAGACGACGTTGCGATGGCTGTGCATCGCGCCCTTGGACGGGCCCGTCGTGCCCGAGGTGTAGACGAGGATGGCGAGGTCGTCGGGCTTGCGTGTCGCCACCAGCTCGTCGAACAGGCCTTCCTTGCCCTGGGCGTAGTTGCGGCCATTGGCCATGAATGCGTCGAGCGACACCACCATGGGATCGCTGAAGGTGGTGAGGCCTTCCATGTCGAACACGACGATCTTCTTGAGCGTCGGGCAGCGCTCGCGGACTTCCAGCGCCTTGTCGAGCTGTTCGTCGTCCTCGACGAACAGCACCACGGTGCGTGAGTCGTTGACGAGGTATTCGACCTGCTTGGCCGAATCGGTGGGGTAGATGCCCGACGACACGCCGCCGGCGCACAGAATGCCGAAGTCGGCGTAGTTCCATTCCGGCACGGTGTTGGCGAGGACGGAGCCCACGTCGCCGGGGCGGAAGCCGATGGAGTGCAGGGCGTAGGTGACCTGGCGCGCCCGTTCCAGCCACTGCGTCCACGAGATCGGCGTCCAGATGCCGTAGAGTTTCTCGCGCATCGCCGGCTTGTCCCCGCGCGTCTTGCACGACAGCAGGAAGCTCTTGGGCAGGGTATCGGCTACGGTAAGCGTCGCTATCTGGGCCATGATTTCCTCGCCTTCGGCGTCAGCGCCAGTTCTTCTTGCGCTTCCAGCGGCGCTCACCGCGTGCGCTTTCATCCTTGGCACCGAGGTAGAATTCCTGGATGTCCTTGCTGCCCATCAGTCGTTCGCAGGTGTCGTCCATCACCACGCGACCGACCTCGAGGACGTAGCCGTAGTGCGCCGTCTCCAGCGCCATCTTGGCGTTCTGCTCGACGAGCAGGATCGACGTGCCCTGTTCGGCGTTGACACGCTTGATGATGGTGAAGATCTCCTTCACCAGCAGCGGCGACAGGCCGAGTGACGGCTCATCGAGCAGCAGCAGCTTGGGCCGGTTCATCAGCGCGCGGCTGATCGCCAGCATCTGCTGTTCGCCGCCGGAGAGCGAGCCGGCGGGCTGGTCGATGCGTTCCTTGAGCCGTGGGAAGTAGGTGAACACGCGCTCGAGATCCTGGGTGATGCCGTGGCGGTCGCTGCGCAGGAACGCGCCCATGGCGAGGTTCTCGCGCACCGACAGGAACGGGAAGACCTCGCGGCCTTCCGGCACGTGGCTGAGGCCCAGCCGCACGATCTTGTCGGCGTCGATGCGCTGGATCGGCTTGCCCTCGAACTCGATCGAGCCCTTCTGCGGATCGAGCACACCCGAGATGGTCTTGAGGATGGTCGTCTTGCCGGCGCCGTTGGCGCCCAGCACGGTGATGATCTTGCCGCGCGGCACCGTCAGGCTGACGCCGCGGATCGCCATGATCGGGCCGTAGTAGCTCTCGATGTTGCTGAGCTTGAGGATCGGGTCGGAGGTGTCGGGGGGCATGTTCGCTCCGCTCAGGCGCCGAGATAGGCTGCGATGACGTCGGGATGCGCCTGCACTTCGGACGGCGTGCCGGAGGCCAGCACCTTGCCGTAGTTGAGCGCCAGGACGCGGTCCGACACGCGGTTCACCAGGCTCATGTCGTGCTCGACCATGAGCACGGTGATGCCGAGTTCGCTCCTGATGTCGCGGATCCAGAACGACATGTCGTCGGTCTCCTCGACGTTGAGGCCGGACGACGGCTCGTCGAGCAGGATGAGCTTGGGCTCGGAGCAGAGCGCGCGCGCAACCTCGATGACCTTGCGCACGCCGTAGGGCAGGCCGGCGATGATCTTGTCACGATAGGCCTGCATGTCGAGGAATTCGATCACTTCCTCGACCTTGCGGCGGTGCTCTTTCTCGGCGCGGCGCACATTGGGGAGGAACAGCATCTCCTGCCACAGCGCGGTCGTCGCGTGGCAGTGCCGGCCGACCAGCAGGTTGGCCAGCATGCTGGCGTTCTCGAACAGTTCGATGTTCTGGAAGGTGCGCGCGATGCCGAGTTTGGCGATCCGGTGCGGTGGCACCTCGGTGATGTCCTGGCCCTCGAAGAACAGCTTGCCCGATGTCGGATTATAGAGCCTGGAGATCAGGTTGAAGATCGAGGTCTTGCCGGCGCCGTTGGGGCCGATGATGGTAAAGATCTCGCCCTTGGCCACGCTGAAGCTGACATTGTCGACCGCCTTGAGGCCGCCAAACTGCAACGAGATGCTGTCGACCGTGAACAGGTTCATCGGTTGCGCTCCGACTTCACGTAGGTCTTCTGCCGCTTGAACGTCGCACGCTTATAGAGCGGGAAGAGCTGGAAGAAGAGCCTCACCTTGAGCCAGCGCCCATAAAGCCCGTAGGGCTCGAACAGGATGAACATCATGATGATGAGGCCGTAGATCGCGCCCTTGAGGCCGGCGGCCGAGCCGATTGCCGACAGCTTGTCGCGCAGGTGGCCAGCGGCGTCCTGCGCCATGCCGAACGAGGACGCGATGTTGGCGACAAGTACTGGCACGTCGTCCTTCAAGGCGGTCAGGAACGGGTCAACCATGACCATGAAGATTGCGCCGAACACCGCGCCATGCACGCCGAAGGCGCCGCCGATGATGATCACCATGATGAACTCGATCGAGAGCAGCAGGGTGAACATCTCGGGGCTGATGAAGGTCATCTTGTGGGCGAACAGCACGCCCGCCATGCCGGTGATGGCGGCACTAATGGCGAAGGACTTCACCTTGTAGGCGGCAAGGTCGATACCCATGCTCTTGCCTGCGGTCTCGGAGTCGCGGATGGCGACGAAGGCACGGCCCGTGGGTGAACGCAGCAGGTTGAGCGCCAATACGATCACCCCCACAAGCACCACCAGGCAAAGGAAATAGAACGACGCGCTGTCGCGCGGCACCGGCATGCCGACGAGGTCGAGGGTCTTGACCCGCATGCCCTCGTTGCCGTTGGTGACATGCTCCCAGCGCGCCAGCACTTCCTCGACGATGAAGGCGAAAGCGATGGTGGCAATCACCAGGTAGATGCCGTGCAGCCTGAGCGCCGGGAAACCGACCATGGCGCCGATCACGCCTGTCAGGACGGCGGCCAGCGGGAAATAGACAATGAACGGCACGCCGAGTTTCTGCATGTAGGCAGCGACATAGGCGCCGATCGCCAGGAAGGCGGCGTGGCCGAGCGAAGCCTGCCCGGTGAAGCCGGTCAGGATCATCAACGCAACGCCCACGATGGCGTAGATGAAGACGAACACGATCTGGCTCTGCAGGTAGCTGCCAACCAGGAACGGAGCTGCGATCAGCACTGCGAGCAGCACACCGTACGACCACCAGTAGCCGCCGTGCTTCAGGATGCGGATGTCCTGGTCATAGTCGGTCTTGAACACGAAACGCATGGGCTCAGACCTTCTTGCGCATGCTGGGACCGAACAGGCCCTGTGGCCGGATTAGCAGCACGACCAACAGTACGATGTAGGGCATCACGTCCTTCCAGCCCTGCGGCAGGTAGAAGCCCGCCAGGGTTTCGATGACGCCGATGATCAATCCACCGACCAGGGCGCCGGGGATCGAGCCAAAGCCGCCCAGCACCGCCGCGGGAAAGGCCTTCAGGCCGAGCCCCAGGCCGACGTTCGAGTGGATGAAGGTGATCGGCGCCAGTAACACGCCGGCGCAGGCGGCAACGGCGGCGCTGATCGCCCAGATCAGCGACACCACACGCTTGACCGGAATGCCCATGTAATAGGCAGCCAGCATATTCTCCGAGGTTGCGCGCATGGCGGTGCCGAGGCGCGTGTAGTTGAAGAAGGCATAGAGCACGACGCACAGGATCACCGTGGCCACGATCACCGAGAGCTTGTCGTGCGCCAGCACGAGGTCGCCGATCCTGAACACGCCGGCCGAGAACGGTGTCTCGATCTTGAGATCGTCGGTGCCCCAGATCATGCCGGCGACGGAACGCAGGAAGTAGCCGAGTCCGATCGTTGCCATGACGATGGAGAATTGCGGGTAGCCCAGGATGGGCCGGATCAGGATGCGTTCCGTCGCCATGCCGAAGACGGCCATGCCGCAGACGGCGAACAGGAAGCCCAACCAATAATCGAGGCCCAAGAGCCCAATGAAGGTGAAGACGAAGAAGCCGCCCAGCATCATCAGGTCGCCCTGGGCGAAGTTCACGACTTCGGTCGCCTTGTAGATGAGGACGAAGCCCAGCGCGATCAGGCCATAGACGCAGCCGAGCGCGATGCCGCTCACCAGCTGCTGGATGAAATCAAGCATTCTCCTACCCTGTACTCCGGCCGTTTCCCGGCCTCGCGCTTGACTCGTTTTTGGCCTGATTATCGCGAAGCGCGGCCATAAGACATGGCCGTCCGTCCGTGAGTCAATGGATTTCCGTCGCCGACGCGGTACTGTGGATCAACCCTAGGTTCCCCTTGGAGAATTCCATGTCGCTCGCTGCCCAGCTGGCCCCATCGGGCGGGCCGCCGTCACCCTTCTATACGGAGGAGCACGAGGCTTTCCGCAACACCGTCCGCCGCTTCGTCGAGCGCGAGCTAATGCCCCATGTCGACCAGTGGGACGAGGCCGAGGAGTTTCCGCGCGAGCTCTACCGCAAGGCGTCAGCCGCAGGCTTGCTGCAACTGGGCTTTCCCGAAGAATACGGCGGGGTGCCGACCGATCCGTTCTTCGGAATCATCAAGGCGGAGGAGATGGCGCGTCACGGCAGCGGCGGGCTCAATGCCAGCCTCAACAGTCACACCATCGGTTCGCCGCCGATCGCAGCACTCGGCCCGGAATGGATGAAGCGCAAGGTCCTGCCCGAGGTGCTGGCTGGCGAGAAGATTTCTGCCCTGGCTATCACTGAGCCTTCCGGTGGTTCGGACGTTGCCAACCTGAAAACCACGGCACGGCGCGAGGGCGACCACTATATGGTGAACGGCTCCAAGATGTTCATCACCTCGGGCATGCGCGCCGACTACTTCACCGTCGCCGTCCGCACCGGCGGGCCGGGCGCGGGCGGAGTCTCGCTGCTGCTGATCGAGCGCGACCGCGAGGGCTTTGCCCGCACCAAGCTCAAGAAGATGGGCTGGTGGGCGTCCGATACGGCCCAGCTCTTCTTCGACAATGTGCGCGTGCCGGTCGATAACCTGATCGGCGAGGAGAACCGCGGCTTCATCGGCATAATGCTGAACTTCAACCAGGAGCGGCTGGGCATGGCGGCGGGCGCCTGCGGCTACGCCAAGGTCTGCCTCGACGAGGCCATCGCCTA
>JAQSDW010000177.1 GCA_029946105.1 Reyranella sp.
AACCGGGACTGTTTGAGGGCCAGACCGTGGTCGTCACCGGTGGCGGCAGCGGCATAGGGCGCTGTACGGCGCATGAAATCGCCGCACTGGGCGCGCACGTGGCGATCACCGGCCGCAAGCAGGAAAAGCTCAACGTCGTGCGAGCCGAGATCGAGGCCGCAGGCGGCACCTGCGAGACCCATATCTTCGACATCCGCGAGGAGGCACAGGTCAAGGAGGCGATCGCCGCGATCGTGGCCAAGAACGGGCGCATCCACGGCCTGTTCAACAATGCCGGCGGCCAGTTCCCCTCGCCGGCCGCGAGCCTCAGTGCCAAGGGCTTCGACGTCGTGGTCCGCAACAACCTCACGGGCGGCTTCATCGTGAGCCGCGAGGTCTTCACCCAATCCATGCAGAGCCACGGCGGCTCGATCGTCAACATGACGGCCGACTACCGCAATGGCTTCCCCAACATGGTCCACACCGGCGCCGCGCGTGCCGGCATGGCGAACCTCACCATGACGCTGGCCTACGAATGGGCGATCGCTGGCGTGCGCGTGAATTCCGTGGCGCCGGGCTGGATCGCCTCCTCGGGCATGGACACCTACACCGGCGAGTTCAAGGAGCAGATCCCCAAGCTTAAAGGCTACTGCCCGCTCGGCCGGCTCGGGACCGAGAGCGAAGTGTCGGCCGCGGTCTGCTTTCTCCTGAGCGACGCCTCCGCCTTCATCACCGGCACCGAGATCAGGATCGACGGCGGCGTGCCGCTCGCCAACCGCTCGGTCGAGCTGCAGGTCGCCGACCGTTCCAAGCCCTTCAACGGATTCCATCTCGCCAAGACACCCGAAGTCCTGGGAGGCGAGTAGCCCATGCCGGTCCTCGACAGCCAGATCGACACCAACAGCGACGAATTCAGGTGCAACCGCGAGAAGATGCTGGCGGCGATTGCCGAGTTCCGCGACGCCGAAGCCATCGTGCAGGCCGCGACCGAGAAGTCGCGCGCGCGCTTCCAGAAGCGCAAGCAGCTGATGCCACGCGAGCGCATCGCGCTCCTGCTCGACCGCGGTGCACCCTTTCTCGAGCTGATGCCGCTCGCGGGCTACCGCATGCACGACGACAAGGACGGTTCCGGCGCCGGCGGTGGCTCGGTATCGGGAATCGGCTATGTCGCGGGCGTGCGCTGCATCGTCTCGGCGTCGAACAGCGCCATCAAGGGCGGCACCGTGGCGCCCTCCGGCCAGCGCAAGGGCCAACGCGTGCAGCAGATCGTCATGGAGAACAAGCTGCCGGTCGTAAACCTGGTCGAGTCAGGCGGCGCCAATCTCCTCTACCAGGCCGAGATCTTCGTGCCGGGCGGCCGCGGCTTCGCCAACCAGGCGCGCATGTCGGCGCGCGGCATCCCGCAGGTGACAGTGGTACACGGCTCCTCGACAGCAGGCGGCGCCTACCTGCCCGGCCTCTCCGACTACGTCATCATGGTGCGCAACCAGGCCAAGGTCTTTCTCGCTGGCCCGCCGCTGCTGAAAGCCGCGACCGGCGAGATCGCCACCGACGAGGACCTGGGCGGCGCCGAAATGCACGCCACCGTCTCGGGCGTCGCCGAATGGATGGCCGAGAACGACGCCGACGGCATCCGCCTGGCGCGCGAGGTGATCGCGACCTGGCACTGGAACGACCGGCTGCCGCCGCGCAGCGCCCGGTCGTTCAAGGAACCGCGCTACGACATCGAGGAGCTTTGCGGCGTCGTGCCACCCTCGCACAAGGATCCGTACGACGTGCGCGAGGTGATCGCCCGGCTGGTCGACGGTTCGGACTTCCTCGAATTCAAGGGCCTCTACGACCAGCAGACGATCTGCGGCTGGGCCGGGATCGAGGGCGAGCCGGTGGCGCTGATCGGCAACAACGGGCCAATCACGACCAAGGGTGCGGTGAAGGCCGCGCAATTCATCCAGCTCTGCTGCCAGCAGGGCACGCCCATCGTCTACCTGCAGAACACGACCGGCTACATGGTGGGCACCGAGGCCGAGCGCGGCGGCATCGTCAAGCATGGCTCCAAGATGATCCAGGCAGTCGCCAACGCGACGGTGCCACAGATTACCATCGTGATCGGCGGCAGCTTCGGCGCCGGCAACTACGGCATGTGCGGCCGCGCCTACGATCCGCGCTTCATCTTCGCCTGGCCGAACAGCCGTACCGCGGTGATGGGGGGCGAGCAGGCGGCCGGCGTCATGAAGACCGTGACCGAGCAGAAATTCCTGCGCGAGGGCAAGGAGCCACCCAAGGAACAGATCGACAAGATGTTCAAGGCCATCGTCGATCAGTTCGAGCGCGAATCGACCGCCCTCTACGGCACCGCGCATCTGTGGGACGACGGCATCATCGATCCGCGCGACACGCGCCGGGTCCTGGCCTTCACCCTGTCGATCGCCCGCGAATCGCTGGTGCGGCCGCTCAATCCGATCACCTTCGGCGTTGCAAGGATGTAGCGAAATGAAGTTCACCCCCGAGCACGAGGCACTGCGCCAGACCTGGAAGACGTTGATCGACCGCGAGGTCAATCCCAACGTCGATGAATGGGAGAAGGCCGGCCAGTTCCCCGCCCACGAACTGTTCAAGAAGATGGGCACCGCCGGGCTGCTGGGCGTCGACAAACCGGTGCAATTCGGCGGCTCCGGCCTCGACTTCTCCTACGCCATGATCTGCTCGGAATCGCTCGGTTTGGTGAATGGCGGCTCGATCCCGATGGCGACAGGCGTGCAGATCTCGATGGCGACGCCGGCGCTTGCCCGCTACGGCAGCGACGAATTGCGCCAGGAGTTTCTGGCCCCCGCGATCAGCGGTGATTACGTGGCCTGCCTCGGCGTATCGGAAACCGGCGCCGGCTCGGACGTCGCCTCGATCAAGACCACGGCCAATCGGGTGGGCGGCGATTGGGTGATCAACGGCGGCAAGATGTGGACCACCAACGGCGCGCAGGCCGACTGGATGTGCCTGCTCGCCAACACCGGTGACGGCCAGGCGCACAAGAACAAGTCTCTGATCGTCGTGCCGATGAAGACCAAGGGCATCACCATCGCCAAGAAGCTCAACAAGCTCGGCATGCGCGCATCGGATACGGTGCAGACCTTCTTCGACAACGTGAAGGTGCCGGTGCGCAACACGGTCGGCCAGCCGGGCTCGGGCTTCATCTATCAGATGCAGCAGTTCCAGGAGGAGCGGCTGTGGGCCGGCGCCGGCACGCTGATGGGCTGCGACCGCATCATCAACGCCACGGTCGAGTACACGCGCGAGCGCAAGGTGTTCGGCCGCCCCCTGCTCGACAACCAGGTGGTCCATTTCCGCCTGGCCGAGCTCAAGAGCGACGTCGAGGCGCTGCGCTCGCTGGTCTATCGCGCCTGCGAGGAATATCTCGCCGGCAAGGACGTCACCATGCTGGCCTCGATGGCCAAGCTGAAGGCGGGACGCTTGCGCCGCGAGGTCTCCGACGCCTGCCTGCAGTACTGGGGCGGCGCCGGCTACCTCTGGGACAATCCGGTGGCGCGCAGCTACCGCGACGGCCGGCTGGGCTCGATCGGCGGCGGCGCCGACGAGGTCATGCTGCAGATCATCTCCAAGCTGATGGGCACTCTGCCCCGTCTCGGAAATCGGTGAGGGGGAACCGCTAAGATGCAATTCACCCAGGAACATGACGAGATCCGCCGCACCCTGCGGACCATCATCGACAAGGACATCAACCCGCATGTCGACAAGTGGGAGGAAGACGGCATCTTCCCCGCTCACCAGGTCTTCAAGAAGCTGGGCGACGCCGGCCTGCTCGGCATCAACAAGCCGGCCGAATACGGCGGCATGGGGCTCGACTATTCCTACGCCATGGTGATGGCCGAGGAGCTGGGCCACATCAACTGCGGCTCGGTACCGATGGCGATCGGCGTGCAGACCGACATGGCGACACCGGCGCTCGCCCGCTACGGCAGCGACGCGTTGCGCAAGGAATTCCTCGCGCCCTCGATCAGCGGCGACTATGTCGCCTGCCTCGGCGTCTCCGAAGTGGGCGCGGGCTCCGACGTCGCTTCGATCAAGACGACGGCGCGCAAGGTTGGCGGCGACTGGGTGATCAATGGCGGCAAGATGTGGACGACCAACGGCACCCAGGCCGACTGGATGTGCCTGCTCGCCGGCACCGGCGAGGGCCCGGCACACAAGAACAAGTCGCTGATCTGCCTGCCGATGAAGACCAAGGGCGTGCAGATCGTGCAGCAGCTCGACAAGCTCGGCATGCGCAGCTCAGACACCGCGCAGATCTTCTTCGATGAGGTGAAGGTGCCGGTGGCCAACCTGATCGGCCAGGAAGGCATGGGCTTCGTCTACCAGATGCAGCAGTTCCAGGAGGAGCGGCTGTGGGGCGCGATCAGTTCGGTCGTCGGCATGGGCCGCCTGATCGACCAGACCGTGGAATACACCCGCGAGCGCAAGGTGTTCGGCCGGCCCCTGCTCGACAACCAGGTGATCCATTTCAAGCTGGCCGAACTCAGCACCGAGGTCGAGCTGGTGCGCTCGCTCTGCTACCGCGCCTGCGAGGAATATCTCGACGGCACTGACGTCACGATGCTGGCCTCCATGGCCAAGCTGAAGGCGGGCCGCATGGTTCGTCTCGTCACCGACGGCTGCCTGCAATACTGGGGCGGCGCCGGCTACCTGTGGGACAATCCCGTGGCGCGCGCCTTCCGCGATTCGCGTCTGGCGTCGATCGGCGGCGGCGCCGACGAGGTCATGCTGCAGATCATTTCCAAGCACATGGGCACGCTGCCGCGGCTCGAGAAGCGCTGAGGATCCAATGGCCGAATTCGCCGACAAGTATCAGACGCTGCTGCTGCACCGCCAGCGCTCGCGCCTGCACGTCACGCTCAATCGCCCCGAGGTCAAGAATGCGCTCAACCCGACGCTGATCGGTGAACTGCGCAGCGTCTTCGAGATCCTGCGCGACCGTCACGACATCAAGGTCGTGATCCTGCGCGGCGCTGGCGGCACCTTCTGCGCCGGCGCCGATCTCAAGAGCATGGAGCAGAGTTTTACCGACAAGCCCAAGCCTGGCGAAAGGGACCCGATAGCGGTCTGGAACCGCCAGTTCGGCACCTTCCTGGAGATGGTCAACACCACGCCGCAGGTCGTGGTGGCGGCGGTCGAGGGCTACGCCATTGCCGGCGGCTTCGGCATCCTCTGCGTTTCCGACGTGGCGATCTGCACCGAGGAGGCGGGCTTCGCCATGAGCGAGACCGCCATCGGCATCGTGCCGGCCCAGATCGCGCCCTTCGTCGCTGCCCGCATCGGCGTGCCGCAGACGCGCCATCTCACGCTCACCGCCGCGCGCTTCAAAGGACCGGAGGCCTATCGTCTCGGCATCGCGCACTATCTCGTGAAGGATGCCGCAGCCCTCGACGCCAAGCTGGAAGAACTGCTGAAGCAGATCGACCGCTGTGCACCGATTGCCAACGCGCTCACCAAGCAGGTGGTGATGAAGGTCGGCACCGAGCCCTTGTCGCAGGTACTTGATTTCGCCGCCGACAAGTTCGCCGAAGCACGGCGCGGACCAGAGGCTTCGGAAGGTCTGCGCGCCTTCGCCGAAAAGCGGCCGCCGCGGTGGACCGCCGAATGACGACGAGCGCGTAATGGCCTTCACGAAAATCCTGGTCGCCAACCGCGGCGAGATCGCCTGGCGCATCATGCGCACGGCCAAGGCGATGGGCTATCGCACCGTCGCGGTCTTTTCGGATGCCGACAAGGAGGCGCCGCACGTCGCCTTCGCCGACGAGGCGGTGCGCATCGGGCCGCCGCCGGTGGGCGAAAGCTATCTCAGCATCGACCGCATCCTGGAGGCCGCCCACAAGAGCGGCGCCGATGCGATCCATCCGGGCTACGGCTTCCTCTCGGAGAACGACGCCTTCGCCTCGGCCTGCGAGAGCGCGGGGCTCGTCTTCATCGGCCCGCCCGCTTCGGCGATCGCGGCCATGGGCAACAAGGCCGCCGCCAAGCGGCGCATGATCGATGCCGGCGTGCCTTGCGTGCCGGGCTACCAGGGCGACGATCAGAGCGACGCGAACCTAGAGAAGGAAGCGCGCAAGATCGGCCTGCCGGTGATGGTCAAGGCCGCGGCCGGCGGCGGCGGGCGCGGCATGCGCCTGGTCGAACAGGATGGCGACCTGTTGGAAGCGATCCGCACGGCGCGCGCCGAGGCCCTGAGCGCCTTCGGCTCGGGCGAGCTGATCCTAGAAAAGGCCGTGGTCGATGCCCGCCATGTCGAAATCCAGGTCTTCGCCGATGCGCACGGCAATGTCCTGCATCTCGGCGAACGCGACTGCTCGGTGCAGCGCCGCCACCAGAAGGTGATCGAGGAGGCACCCTCGCCCGCCGTGAACGCCGACCTGCGCGCGCGCATGGGCGCCGCGGCCGTCGCCGCGGCCCGCGCCATCGGCTATCGCGGCGCCGGCACGGTCGAATTCCTGCTGGCCGCGGACGGCGCTTTCTATTTCCTCGAAATGAACACGCGCCTGCAGGTCGAGCATCCCGTCACCGAGGCGATCACCGGCCAGGATCTCGTGTCGTGGCAGTTCCGTGTCGCCGCGGGCGAGCGGATACCGTTCACCCAGCAGCAAGTGCGCCTGGACGGCCATGCCATCGAGGTCCGCCTCTATGCCGAGGACGCCTATGCGGGCTTCCTGCCCCAGACCGGCCACATCGACGTATGGCGGCCGGCGTCGGGGCCGGGCGTGCGGATCGACCACGGCATGAAGGACGGCCTCGCCATCTCGCCTTTCTACGATCCGATGATCGCAAAGGTGATCGCGCATGGCGCCACGCGGGAGGAAGCCCGGACGCGGTTGATCCGCGCGCTGCGCGACACCGTCGTGCTGGGCCCGACCACCAACCGGCATTTCCTGATCCGCCTGCTGGAGCATCCCGAGTTCGCCGCCGGCGAGGCCACGACGGCCTTCATTGGCAAGCATGAGTTCCCGGCGCCCGAGGTGAGCGAGGCGCATTGGACTGAAGCGGCAAACCTGCTGTGGCGCGCCTCGGCCGAGAAGTACGCGCCGGCGCTGCGCGGCTGGCGCAACTCCAACCCCGAGCCCACGCCGATCAGGCTTGCTGCCGACACGACCGAGCGGCTGTTGCACGTCGACGGCAGGGTCGTGGGCAACGCCCTCTTTCACATCGATGGCGACGACATCGTGGTCGATCTCGATGCCCACACGGTGCGCTTCACGGACAAGACCTATGCCCCGCCCGCGACGGCGGCAGCAGGCAGCGACGGCAAGCTGCGCGCGCCGATGGATGGCCGGATCGTCGCCATCAAGGTGGCGCCCGGCGACACCGTCGCCCGCGGCCAGACGCTGGTCGTGCTGGAGGCGATGAAGATCCAGCATCAGCTCAAGGCCGCCCTCGACGCCAAGGTGGAATCGGTTTCCGTGCACGAGGGACAGCAAGTCGCGAACCGGACCGTGCTCGTCACGATGGCCACCGATGCCCCTGCACATTGAGGGCGTCTGCCACAGCTACGGTCCGGTCGCCGCCCTCGATACGATCGACCTCGACATCGCCGATGGCGAAACCGTCGCCCTGATCGGCCCCTCGGGTTGCGGCAAGTCGACCCTGCTCGGCATCATCGGCGGGCTGCTGCAGCCCACCGCCGGGCGCGTCAGCCTCTCAGGGCCGCCGCCGGCCGATTCACTCAATCCCTTCACCTACGTCTTCCAGGATTTTGCCCTGCTGCCGTGGCGCAGCGTGGCGGCCAACGTGGCGCTCGCACTGGAGCATCGTCGGCTGGGCGCCGCGGAATGCCGCGAGCGGGTCGCGGCGGCACTCGCCCTCACCGGCCTCACCGAATTTGCCGCCGCGTACCCCAAGCAGCTCTCCGGCGGCATGCGCCAGCGTGTCGGCATCGCCCGTGCGCTGGTCGTGCGGCCGGCCGTGCTGCTGCTCGACGAGCCGCTGTCCGCGCTCGATGCCCAGACCCGCGAACTGCTGATGGAAGACATGCTCGCCATCTGGGCACGCGAGAAGAGCACGCGCGTCTACGTCACCCACAATCTCGAGGAAGCGTCGCGGCTGGCCGATCGCGTGGTGGTGCTGTCGCGGCGGCCGGGCCGCATCCGCGAAGTGCTGCGGATCGATGTGCCGGTTTCTGAGCGCGGCCGGCCCGAGCACACCGCGCTGCTGATCGACGTGCAGCGCCGGCTGTGGGCGCTGATCCGCGACGAGGCCGCCACCGCCGAGCGCGAGATCCAGAATGTCTGAACCCGGCCCGAGCAGACGGCCCATCCCCTTCCGCGGCGGCGGGTTCGCGCCCTCGCCACGCCGCGTCGTGCCGTGGATCGTGTTCGCCGTGCTGATTGGCCTGTGGCAGGCGGCCTCGAGCAGCGGCCTGCTGCCGCCGCTCTTCCTGCCGAGCCCGGCCGCCATCGTGCGGGCGCTCCACGACCTGTGGCTCGACGGCACGCTGATGGAGCATGTGACGGCGTCGCTGAAGCGCATCATCCCGGGCTGGATCATCGGCACCGCCGCGGGCCTCGCGATCGGGCTCGCCATGGGGATGTTTTCGTCGGCGCGGGCCGCCGGTCTGCCGATCGTATCGGCGCTGTTCCCCATCCCCAAGATCGCGCTGCTGCCGGTGCTGATCCTCTGGCTGGGCATCGGCGAGCCGTCGAAGGTCGCCACCATCGCGCTCGGCGTGTTCTTCCCCACCGTCATCTCCGCTTACACCGCCTGCGATTCCGTGCCGCGCAACCTCATCCGCATGGGGCAGAGCTTCGGCCTGCCGGCGCGCGATATCGTGGTCAAGATCCTGCTGCCGGGCGCCATGCCCGGCATCCTGGCAGGCTTCCGCATCTCGGCGTCGGTGGCGCTGCTGCTGGTCGTGGCGGCCGAGATGATCGGCGCCCAGCAGGGCATCGGAGCCTTCGTGCTGACCGCCGGCAACCTGATGCAGACCGACCAGCTGCTGGCCGGCGTCGTGATGTTGTCAATCCTGGGCCTGTTGATCTCCTGGGGCCTGGGCGCCATCGAACGCTCTGTCCTGCGATGGCGTTGACGGTCCTGGCCGGCTAATCTCCTGACAACAAAAGTTCAGGGAGGAATTGTCATGCTACGCAGAACCGCGCTTGCCCTGCTGGCCGTGACGGCAGCCGGGCCCGCCTTCGCCCAGGCCTACCCCACCAAACCGATCAACCTCATCGTGCCCTTCGCGGCCGGCGGTCCCACCGACCTGCTCGCCCGCATCCTCGGTGAACGCATGAGCAAGGAACTTGGCCAGCAGATCATCATCGAGAATGTCACCGGCGCCGCCGGCACGATCGCCATGGCCAAGCTCGCCCGCTCGGCGCCCGACGGCTACACGATCGGCATCGGCCATCTCGGCACCAATGTGGTGAACGCCACGATCTACAAGAAGTTGACCTTCGACCTGATGGGCGATCTCGAGCCGATCGTCCGCCTGCCGGCCAATCCGATGCTGATCGTTTCCTCGAATCAGGTGCCGGCGAAGACGCTGAAGGAGCTGGTGGAGTATCTGAAAGCCAACCAGGTCTCCGGCGGCACCGCCGGCATGGGCTCCGGCTCGCACATCGGCTCCCTCGCCTTCAACGCGGCGACGGGCGCGACCTATCAGCTCGTGCCCTATCGCGGTACCGGCCCGGCGATGCAGGACCTGATCGCGAATCAGATCCAGGTGATGGTCGACCAATCGTCCAATTCGCTGCCACAGGCACAGGGCGGCAAGATCCGCGCCTACGCCGTGACCTCGGCCAAGCGCTCGCCGGCCATGCCCGACATCCCCACGGCCGCCGAGGCGGGTTATCCAATGGAGGTCTCGATCTGGAACGGCCTGTGGGCGCCCAAGGGCACGCCGAAGGCGATCGTCGACAAGCTCAATGCGGCCGCCGTTGCCGCAATGCAGGACCCGGCGGTGCGCAAGCGCATGGAAGAACTCGGGCAGGACCTGCCGACAGTCGAAGAGATGAAGCCGGCGGCGTTCGCGGCCTTCCAGAAGGCCGAGTTCGCCAAATGGAAGCCGATCATCGAGAAGGCCGGCGTGAAGATCGAGTGATCGCTCAGTCCTTGTAGTTGGGCGGCACCGGACAGGGCGGCAGGAGCTTTTCCAGCACCTTGGCCACGCCCAGCAATTTCGCGTCGTCCCAGCGCTTGGCGGTGAGCTGCAGTCCAATCGGCAGGCCTTCCCGCGAGAAGCCGCAGGGCAGGACGATCGACGGCTGGCCGGTCAGGTTGGCGAGGAAATTGTACGAACAGCCGGCAAAGAAATACGGGTGGTCGACGCCGTCGATGCGGAGCGGCTCGCTCTGCTTCTGGCGGATGAAGGCAGCACCCGGCATCACCGGCATCAGCCAGGCATCGTAGCCGTCGAGGAATTGCTCGCATTGCCGCAGCACCTGGTCGCGGCCATCGAGCACGGCGAAGAACTCGGCGAGGTCGAGCCGCGCCGTGCGCACCATCGAGCGTGCCGACGGATCGGACCCACCGTCCCCGTCGAAGAAGGGCTGGCGCTCCCCAAGCGGTTGCAGGGCGCGATTCTGGTATTGAAAGAGATCGATCCAGTCGTCCCAGCTCTGCCGCCAGTCGAGTCCCGCGGGCTCGGCCCGCTTCACCTTGGCGCCGGCCTTGGCGAGCAGTTTTGCCGTCGCCTGCACGACGGCGGCGGTATCGGCCGACACGCGGACCAGCGGATTGCTTTCGAGCAGCGCGATGCGGAGGCCGCCCGCCTCCAGACGCGGCACGGGGCCGAGCGGTACCGGTGGCGCCTCGGCTTCGTGGCCGTCAGGGCCCGCGATGACGCGGAGCGCCGCCTCCAGGTCCTCGACCGAGCGCGCCAGCGGCCCGAAGACGCCCATATAGCGCGTGGTCCGCGTCCGGCCGGGAATGTCGGGCACATGGCCGCGCCCGGGCACGCGCCATTCCGTGGGCTTCAGGGAAAAGATGCCGTTGTAGTGGGCGGGGTTGCGCACGGAGCCACCGATGTCGCTGCCGATCTCCAGCGGCGACAGGCGAGCCGCCACCGCGACGCCGCCGCCGCCGGTCGAACCGCCGGCGGTCCGCCGCTTATCCCAGGGGTTTTTGGTTGTGCCGAACAGCGGACTGTCGGTCTGAAAGTCCGCGCACAGCTCGGGTACGTTCGTCTTGCCCAAGATGACCGCGCCCGCCGCCCTGAGGCGCGCCACGAGGCTCGCATCCGACTTGGCGACATTGTCCTTGAGCGGCGGGTAGCTGGACGTCGTTGCAAGCCCGGCCACGTCGAAGGCCTCCTTGATGGTGATCGGCACGCCGTGCAGCGGACCCAGTCTGGCGCCCTTCTTGGCGCGGACACGGTCTGCCGCCCTGGCAGCCTTCAGGGCACGGTCGCCGTCGATGACCACCAGCGCGTTCAGCGGGACATTGAGTTGGGCAATCCGCTGCAGGTGCGCCCGGGTCGCTTCGGCCGAACTCAGCCGGCCGTTTCGTATTGCGCGTCCAAGTCCGGTGGCGGTCTCGAAACACGGGTCCATGCATGCCTCCCTTGCGCAACGGCGAGACTAGTCGCCCCTCAAACGGCCGGCTATAGAGCCCAAGGAATTCTTGGGGACGCCATGAGCCTGAGTAACAAGACTCTGTTCATTACCGGTGCCAGCCGCGGCATCGGCCTTGCCATTGCGCTGCGTGCCGCACGCGACGGCGCCAACATCACCATCGCCGCCAAGACGGTGAAGCCCGACCCGCGCCTTGCCGGCACGATCTTCACCGCCGCCGAGGAAATCGAGAAGGCGGGCGGCAAAGCGCTGCCGATCGCCTGTGATATCCGCGACGAGCAGAGTGTCGACAAGGCCGTGGCCGACACGGTGGCGAAGTTCGGCGGCATCGACATCCTGGTGAACAATGCCAGCGCCATCAGCCTCACCGGCACGCTGGCCACACCGATCAAGCGTTACGACCTGATGCATCAGATCAACGGGCGCGGCACCTACCTGGTCTCGCAGAAATGCATCCCGCATCTCATGAAGGCCGCCAACCCGCATGTATTGAACCTCTCGCCGCCGCTCGATTTCGACATTAAATGGTTTGCCAATCACCCGGCCTACACGCTCGCCAAGTATTCGATGTCGGTCTACGCTTGGGCGATGGCAGCCGAATTCAAGGACAAGGGCATCGCCTTCAATTGCCTGTGGCCGCGGACCGGCATCGCCACTGCCGCCATCCAGAACATCCTGGGCGGCGAGGAAGGCATGAAGCGCTGCCGCAAGCCCGAGATCATGGCCGATGCCGCCCACGCCATCCTGAACCGGCCATCGCGCCAGACCACCGGCAACTTCTTCATCGACGACGAAGTGCTGGCGGCCGAGGGCGTCACCGATTTCGACCAGTATGCCGTCTCCCCGGGCACGCCGCTGATGCCCGACTTCTTCGTGCCCGCGGCGGGCGCGCGCACCGTCGTCGGCCGGGGCTAGCCGCGCTTATGGCGACGTTCATGCTGGTCCACGGCGCCTGCACGGGTGGTTGGTGCTGGGAAAAGGTCGTGCCGCTGCTCGAAGCCGGCGGCCACAAGGTCTGCGCGCCCGACCTGCCCGGCCTCGGCAAGGACGCGACACCACCCGCCAATGTCACCCTGGCCGACAATGTCGAGAAGCTGGCTCGCCTGCTCGACAAGATGGACGAACCGGTCATCCTGGTCGGCCATTCCCTGGGCGGCATCACCATCAGCCAGGTGGCCGAGGCCAGGCGGCGCAAGCTCAAGGCGCTGGTCTACCTCTGCGCGCTGATGCCGACGTCGGGCAAGACCGGCAAGGACATGACCTCGCTCGAACCGGACACGATGTTCCGCCTGTCGCGCCAGGTCAGCCCGGATGGCCTGACCTACAGCTTCTCACGCGACAAGCTGCCGAGCCTGTTCTACGCCGACGTGTCGCCGGAAGACCGCTACCGCGCCATGGAGCGCCTGCGTCCGCAGCCGCTCGTCATCTCGACGACCCCGGTGACGCTCACGGAAGAACGATTCGGCTCGGTGCCGCGCTGGTACATCGAATGCACGCACGATAATGCCATCCGCATCAACCTGCAGCGGCAGATGGTGAAAATGACCCCGTGCACGGTCCTGACGATGGAATGCGGCCACTCGCCCTACTTCAGCAATCCCGAGGAACTGGTCGAGCACCTCGAGGCGATCGCGAGGAGTTAATGCGCAATTGGAGCTGAGCGGGCTCTCGCGCCTATGAAGGCGCTGCCGCCCGCCGGCGCGTCTGAACGCGCCTAGTCGAAGAAGGCGAAAGCGCGGGTCTCGATGCTCTGGCGCGGCTTGGGATTGGCGGGCGACGTCGGATCGTCGAAGGCCGAGTGCAGCGAGAAGCGGGCCCGGCCATCCGTCATCGAGTCGTAGCACTTGATCAGGATCGCCTCGTCGCGGGTCATCTTGGGGAAATAGTACCAGCGGTGATCGGCATTCTGGACGCCGATATAGATTTCGCCGGTGCGGTCGGCATAGATGAGATCGCAGACGGCGAGGTCGCGTGGCGCGATGCTTTCCGCATCGACGAAGCCCAGCGGCGCCATCTCAACCGGCTCATGGGCGATGTTGCGCCACACGTTATATTCGGCAAAGCGCTTCTTGAGCCGCATCTCGGCTTCCTCGGGCGATAGCAGGTCGCGCACGCGTTGCGGGCCTGACTTCTCCGTGTAGTCGTTGTGCACGCTGCGTACCGGGGCACGCAGCCCGCGCTCGACGGCGCGGTCGGCGGTACGCACGGTGTGGTCGAACACCACGACCTTGGCCGCCCCGGTCTCGCGCTTGATCAACGCCTCGACCTCGGGTTCATAGGCAGTCCGTACCTCTTCCTTGTCGTAGAAATCGCGCACGGCGGTGTCGTGGTGCGTCAGGATGAAAGCCTGGCGATCGAGCGACAGCTCGTGGACGATCGGCCGCGCATCGTGGATGCGGACGGGGAAGTCGCGGTAGTTGCCGATCCGGCGCGGCACGCCGGTACCGTTCGGCGGATTGTAGGTCACCGGCTTGACGCTGAGGTCGGCGAGATACTGGACGGGCGCTTCAACCCACGGTGCGATCGGCACGGGAATGGCGGGCGTCTCTTTGGCGCGGGCGGTCAACATGGCAAAGCTCCCTGGCTACTGCCTTATGAGATGCTCGCTACATACGCCCTTCACAGGGGGCGGAATCATGAGAAGAACTCATGGGATCATGCTGCAAGTTCCAGGATTTCCATGACTTCGGCCGGCCCCTTGATCGGGCGGGGATTGTTGAGCACGGCCCGATCGTGCATCGACTTCTCGGCAATCTCGCGGAAGCGATCCTTACCGACGCCCACTTCCGCAAGGCTGCCCGGCAGGCCAAGCGATTTCACCAGGCCGGCCACGAGATCGGCGGCGGCGGTCTCCGGCTTGCCGAAGGCCTCGCTCACCCGCTTCTGGCGCTCGGCATTGGCCGGCAGGTTCCAGCGCAACACGGACGGCAGCATCACGCACGACGTGTGGCCGTGCGGCACATGGCAGGCCGCCCCCAGCACATGGCCGATGCCGTGGCTCGCCCCCACCCCGACGCCCGAAGTGCCGGCGCCGATCGACAACCACATGCCGAACTGCAGGTTGAGCCGCATTTCCATGTCGTCGGGCCTGGCCTTGTGGCCGGGCAGCGCACGCGACAACAGACGCAATGCCTCGGTCGAGGTGCCGATGGCGAAGGGATTGGCCTGCTGCGAGCACAGCCGCTCGACAGCGTGATCCACCGCCTTGAGACCGGTCGACAGCATGAGGTCCATCGGTGTCGCCAGCGTCGCCGCCGGATCGAGCACGATGACGCGCGGCACGACGAGGCGATGGCCGAAGCTTTCCTTGATGCCATACCGCGGATCAGTGATGCCCGCAAAGGCGTTGAACTCTGCGGCCGAGAGCGTGGTCGGCACGGCGATCATGCGGATGGCACCAGCCGGCGGTTTGATCGCCTCAGCGGGCGGCGCAGCGCCCTCCTTCGGCTTGCCGGCCCGATAGAGATCAAGGTCCTCGATCCGGGTCGCGTTCTGCCAGAGCGCAATCAGCATCGCCTTGGTGGCGTCGATCGCCGAGCCGCCTCCCACTGCCACGATCAGGTCGGCCTTGGCTTCGCGGGCAAGTACCGCACCTTCGATCACGCAGGGCCGGGGCGAGTGCGCGGTGATGCCGGCGTAGACACCGGCATAGCGATCGCCGAGTTCGCGGATCACATCGGCCAGCAGCGCGCTTTGCGCCACCGACTTCGTCGTCGTGACAAATACGCGCTTCGCCCCCAGCCGCTCGGCCTCGGCCCGCAAAGCGGCACCCGCCGACTTGCCGTAGACGACCCGCTCGATGTCCTGGTGCCCGTGGATGCCGTTCAACATGGGAAGCTCCTCAGCCGATGTGCCGCCGATACAGGGCCAGCATGCGCTCGTAGTGCTTCTCGCGCGCCGCCTCATGGAGATTGCCGCGGTCGGAGAAGGCGTAGCCGTGGTGCGTGCCCATTTCGGTCTCGACGCGCGAGGGGAACGGCGCCGAGGCCAGCAGCTTCTCGAACTTAGCCACATCGGACAGCGGCACGTAGGCATCGTGCTCGGCGAACGAATAGTAACCCTCGGCCGCGATGTCGCCGAGCATCAGGTGTGGCGAGTCGGGCTTGTCGGTGATCAGCCGCGTGCCGTAGTAGGAGGCGAAGCAGGCGATGCGGTCGGGATGCTTGGCCGCTGCGGCCGTCACGAAAGCACCGCTCATGCAGTAGCCGACCAGTCCGATCTTGCCCGGCTTGGCATCGGACATCGACGGCAGCCGGTCCAGGATCACGCCTGTGTCGGCCGCGACCTTGGCGTTGGAGATCGATTCCAGGAACCCGAACATCCTCGTCCGGTTCGCATCGGAATCGGGATGATCCTTTGTCGGCCCGCACACGAAGTCGCGGATCGTTCGATAGTAGAGATTGGGCAGCAGCACGTAATAGCCGGACTGCGAAATGCGCCGGCAGATTTCGCGCAGGCCCTCGCGGACCCCGGGCGCATCCATCAGCATCAGAACGACGGGCAGCGGACCGCCGTCGTCCGGCCGGACGCTGTAGGTGTTCATGGCGCCGTCGGGCGTGGGAATGTCGAATGTGCGTTCAATCATGGTCGGACGGTACCGGGCCGATGCCCCATGGTCTATAACCGCCGCCTCTCATTGAGTTCGAGGAGTGAAACGACATGGCGATGGGAAATGGGGGCGCCCTGGACGGCCTGAAAGTCATCGACCTGTCGCGCGTGCTGGGCGGTCCCTATTGCGGACAGATGCTGGCCGACCACGGCGCCGAGGTGATCAAGATCGAGCCGCCGCAGGGTGACGAGACCCGCACCTGGGGTCCTCCGTTCGATAAGGAAGGCATCTCCGCCTACTTCGCCGGCATCAACCGCAACAAGCGCACAATCGCGCTCGATCTCTCCAAGCCTGAGGGCCGCGAGGTGCTGATGAAGCTGCTCGCCGAAGCCGACGTGCTGATCGACAATTTCAAGACCGGCACCATGGAGAAATGGGGCATCGGCTATGCCGACACGCTGGCGCAGAAATTCCCGCGCCTCGTCCATGCCCGCATCTCGGGCTTCGGCGAGGACGGCCCGCTGGGCGGCTTCCCGGGCTACGACGCCATGGTGCAGGCCTCGGCCGGGCTCGTCTCGGTGAATGGTTCACCCGAGAGCGGCCCGGTGCGCGTCGGCGTGCCGGTGGTCGATCTCTCGACCGGCATGAATGCCTGCATCGGCATCCTGATGGCGCTCTACGAGCGCAACCGCTCCGGCAAGGGCCAGTTTATCGACGCCACGCTCTACGACAGCGCCATCGCGCTCCACCAGCCGCACGCGCCGAACTACTTCACCGCGGGGCAGAAGCCCAAGCTCGTGGGCAACAGCCACGGCAGCCTGGTGCCCTACTCGAACTTCCCGACCAAGGGCCGCAACATCGCGATCGCCGCCGGCAACGACGGCCAGTTCCGCAAGCTTGCGCAGATGCTGGGCAAGCCTGGGTTGGCCCAGGATCCGCGCTTCAAGACCAACAAGGACCGCGTGGCGCATCGCCTCGAGCTCGAGGCCGAGCTGCGCGAGCTGCTCAAGGATCGCGACGCCGACAGCTTTTCAATCGAGCTGATGCAGGGCGGCGTGCCCTCGGGCGCGGTGCTGGAAGTGCCCGACGTGATGGAGCATCCACACACCAGGCATCGCGGCATGGTGTGGGAGAAGGACGGCTATCGAAACGTTGGTAATCCCGTGAAGCTGTCGCGCACGCCGGCCGGTGTGCGCAGCAAGCCCAGGAAGTTCGGCTTCGACACCAAGGCGGTTCTGGCCGAGGCGGGCTATTCGGCGGTCGAGATCGACAGGCTGGTCGCCACCGGCATCGCACTCACCGAGATCAAGAAGGCCTGAGGAGAAGACGATGTTTCAACCCGACCTCCTGAAGGGCAAGCGTATCCTGGTGACCGGCGGCGGCACCGGCCTCGGCCGCTCGATGGCGCAGCGCTATCTCGAGCTTGGCGCCAATGTGGTGATCTGCGGCCGGCGCGAGGACGTGCTGAAGCAGACCGCCGAGGAATTGGCCAAGGAAACCGGCGGCGAGATCGAGACCGTGGGCTGCGACGTCCGCGTGGCCGACGCAGTCGAAGAGATGATGGACAGGATCTGGGCCAAGCGGCCGCTGGACATCCTGGTGAACAACGCCGCTGGCCAGATCCTGGCGCAGACCAACAAGATGTCTTCGCGCGCCATCGACGCGGTCCTGGGCATCGTGCTGCACGGGTCGGCCTATTGCACAGTGGCCGCGGGCCGGCGCTGGATCGACGCCGGCGAACGCAACAAGGTGGTGATGTCGATCCTCACCGTCTCGTCGCTGACCGGTGCGCCGTTCACGGTGCCTTCGGCGATGGCCAAGGCGGGCGTGCTCGCCATGACCAAGAGCCTCGCCGTCGAGTGGGGCCCCAAGGGCATCCGCACCTGCGCCATCGTCCCTGGCCCCTTCCCCACCGAGGGTGCGTGGAGCCGCCTGATGCCCAAGGAGCGCGGCGGCCAGGAAGAAATGATCAAGGCGATCCCGATGCGCCGCGTCGGCGAGCACATCGAACTCGCCAACCTCGCGGCCTTCCTGGTGAGCGATGGTGCTGCCTACATCAATGGCGATGCCATCGTGATCGATGGCGGCAAGATGCTGCAGTCGGGCGGCGGCGGCGCCAACACGTCGGCCATGCTCGACTGGACGGACGAGCAGTGGGAAGCGATCCGGCCAAAGAAGAAATAACGAGCCCTAGGGCACTGCAATCTTGGTCAGGGTGCGCTGACCCACGGCGACCTCGAACTCCGCCTCTTTCCTCACCTCGTCCTTGATGGCGATGGCAACGTATTTGCCGACCGGCAAGGCGAAGTTGGTGAACGGCGGGTACATAGTGGTGATATCCGTGCGCTCGCCGTAGATGTCCTTGCCCAGGCCCTTGATCTCAAGCGCAGTAGCGCCGGGCGCCTCGAAGGCGCCGATGCCGGCATCGAGCGGGAATTCCATGTCCAGTCGTTGGCCCGCCTTGATCTCGAAGCCAAAAGTGCGATCCACGGCATCCGTCTTGATGCGGGCACGATAAACGCCGGCCGAAAGATCGAACTTGGGCACGTTGCCATAACTGTAGGCGACCGAGTTCTCGTTCTCCACCGCCGCGGGGCCGGCGAATATCTCAATGAAAGGTTCGCGCACAGCCGGGCCGCCCTTGCTGAAGACGATCGATCCCTGCAGGCGACCAACACCAGCCACGATCTCGACCGCCGTGGTGTCGCCAGCCACGACATCCACCTCGCGTGAAAGCCTGGCCGCCCCCAGGGACATGGTCACCGTGTAATTGCCGGCCGGGACGATGGTCGAGGTCTCGGCATCGTAGGAGTTGAAGACGGCGGTATCACCACCCTTCGGCGTCACTTCCCAGAACACGTCGCCCTTCTGGTTCTCATCAGCCGTCCGCTTGGCGCGAAGGCCGAGGCGGCCGGCATTCAACACTACGTCGAGCCGGTTAATCTTGCCGGGTTCGATCTTCACCGTGGTCTTGAACCTGGTCGCGCCGGCGGCCACCTCGACCAGATACTCGCCCGGTGCCAGTTCGGCCTCGATGCGATCCTTGTAGGACGTGTCGACATATTCGGGTTCGACGCCGGCCGGCGCCGGCTTGTCGAACCGCCACACGACCGAATCCTTGCCTGCAAGCGGGTCGTCGCCCTTGGCCAGACGCGCCGAACCTTCGAGGTTCCATGCCGGCTTGGCTTCCGCCTTGGGCGTCGGTGGCGCGGGCGCCGGCGGCGGCGCCTTGTTGCGCGCCGCCTCCACCGCACGGCCGATGGCATTACCAAGTTCACCGGCATTGCTGGCCGAAAGTGCCAAACCACCGGTCGCCGCGGCCATGCATTCCAACTGGCGCACGGCCTGGCGGTCCTGAACGTCGAAGCCGACCGTGTGCACGACCAGCCGCACGTCGGCCTTCTTGAGGGCGGCCGCGACCGCACAGGGATCGGCGTTGCAGGTCTCGACACCATCGGACACCAGGACGACGCTGGCGATGCCCTCGCTCGCCTTGAGCTGCTCGGCCGCCATCTTCACCGAGGCGGTCATCGGCGTCATGCCCTTGGGCACGATGCCGTTCACCTGCCCCATCAGCGCCGTGGCATCGACTGGCCCGACCTGCTTCAGCACTTCGATGTCGCCGCAGTCGCCCTTGCGGCGATGGCCATAGGTTACCAGTCCGAGTTGGTCCTGCGGCCGCCAATCCTTCAGCAGCGAGCGGATGGTCTCGCGGGCGATCTCGATCTTCGTCTGATTGCCGACGCGGCCCCACATCGATCCCGAGGCATCAAGCACCAGAAAGACACGGGCGCCTTCTGATGGCTGGGCCGCAACCGGTCCACCGACCGTCGCGGCCAGGGCCAAGGCAATACCACATAGAATACTCGCTACCGGACGAGACATTGGACACCTACACAAAACACCGGCTCAAGACGTCGGGCCTGCAATGACGTCGTCTTCAGCCTTCCGCCCGGCGACGATCCAGGCAACCACCAAATCGTAGAATACCGCCAGGACCACGGGCCCGACGAACAGGCCGATCAGACCGCCAGCCAGGGTGCCGCAGATCACGCCGGCCAGGATAACGACCATCGGCGTCTGCAGCCCCCGCGCCATGACAATGGGGCGCAGGACGTTGTCGACCAGCAGCAGCGGGATCGTATAGGTGGTGTAGATCGCGGCCACGCCCAACGGCAGCGACATCCAGGCCCAGATGAGGACCGGAAGCATCACGATGCCGGGACCCACCTGCACGATTGCCAGCACCAGCGCCACGAATGTGACGGCGCCGGCGAAGGGAACGCCGACCACCAGCATGCCGATGCCCAGCAGTGCCGACTGCAGGACGGCGATGCCGATCACGCCCTGGGACACGTTGCGGATGGTCGACCCGGCGATCTCGAGGAAATGCCTTCCCTTTGCATCGGCGACTCGGCCCGCCAGGCCGCGGGCGGTGCCGGTCAGGTGTTCGGAATAGGCGAGCATCGCGCCGGCAATGATGATGGCGGTCGCGAACTGGAGAATCTCGAGCGCGAGGCCCGCGGCAATGCCGCCGATCCAACGGCCCGCCGAGGCGAGCTGGCCGACGTGGTCCTTCAGGGCGCCGCGCAAATCGTTCGCGGCATTGAGCCAGAAATCGTAGAGACGCTGACCGACAACCGGTAAACTCTGGATCGTCTCCGAGGGAGGCGGCAGGACATGCTCACCCCGGATCAGATCGCGCGCATAGCCCTCCAAGGTGTCGATGGCCGATCCCGCCAGCATCACCACCGGCGTAACCAGCAAGACCAGTAGACATGCCGACAGCAGGGTCGCGGCCATCCATCTGTGCAAGCCCAGGCGCCGGCGCAGCATCGCGAAAAGCGGATAGACCGCGACCGCCAGGATCACCGCCCACAGCAACATGGGCGCGATCGGGCGCAGGAGCTGCAGGCTGCCGAAAACCACGCCGGCAATCACCGCGATACGAATGGCCAGATCGATCGCAAACCGCGATACATCCGCCCGGCCCTTCTCCGTGTCGATCATCGCTGCCCCCGCCCTGCCCTGAATTCCGCTGTTCCTAGCGAGCGGAGCGTGCTCCGTCCATCGACCGGGCCTTGTCGCCGAGGCCGCCGATCGCGGATACTCGCCGCCATCGGGGAGGATCGGGTATGGACCATTACGACTACATCATCGTCGGCGCAGGCTCGGCCGGCGGCACGCTGGCGGCGCGGCTCACGGAGAATCCGGCGACCAAGGTCCTGCTGCTCGAGGCCGGTGCCGCCAGCCATCCCTACTCGCGCATGCCGCTCTCCTTCGGCCTGCTGATCGACAATCCGGCGGCCAACTGGCTCTACCAGTCCGAACCCGAACCAGGCACGGCCAATCGCGTCATTCCGGTGCCGCGTGGCAAACTCCTGGGGGGCTCGAGCTCGATCAACGGCCTGGTCTGGGTACGCGGCCAGCCGCTCGACTTCGACACCTGGGCGCAGATGGGCAATCGCGGCTGGAGCTGGCGCGAGGTGGCACCGCTCTTCACCAGGATCGAGAATTTCGTCGACGGCGACGGCTCCAACGGGCGCGGCACCGGCGGGCCGCTGAAAGTCTCGACCGTGCCCGACCAGAACCCGCTTTACGACGCGCTGTTCGCGGCGTCGAAGGCCGCCGGCTTCAAGCTCAACCCCGACTACAACAGCGAGGACCAGGAAGGCGTCGTGAAGACGCAGACCTCGATCTACAAGGGCCGTCGCATGAGCGTGGCGCACTGCTACATCGAGCCGGCGATGAAGCGCGCCAACCTGCACGTGGTCACCAACGCGATGACGCTGCGCGTGCTGCTGGACGGCAAGCGGTGCATCGGCGTCGAATATGAGAAGGACGGAAAAACCGTCCAGGCCAAGGGGCGCGAGACCATCCTCTCGGCGGGTGGCGTCGCCAGCCCGCAGATTCTCGAACTCTCCGGCATCGGCCAGCCCGAGCTCCTGAAGCAGCACGGCATCGAGGTGAAGCACGAGTTGAAGGCCGTGGGCGAGAATTTCCGCGACCACATCAACGCCCGCATCATCTGGCGCCTGAAGGTGGCCAACGTCTCCTACAACCACATGGCGCGCGGCCTGGGCGCCGTCACGCAAATGATGAAGTACCTGGCGACCGGCGGCGGTTTCATGAGCCTGCCCTCGGCGCCGCTGCTGGCGTTCCTCAAGACGCGGCCGGAACTCGAGACCCCCGACGTGCAGATGCATCTCGTGCCCTACTCGATCAAGGACCCCAAGACCCGCAAGCTGCAGGACTTCCCGTCGATGACGATCGCCTGCTACCAGCTCCGCCCCGAAAGCCTGGGATCGATCCATATCCGCTCGCGCGACCCGAAGGCCCAGCCCGCCATTCGTTTCAACTTTCTGGCCGACAAGATCGACCAGGACGCGATGGCCGCGGGCTTCCGCATGATGCGGAAGATCGTCGACGCGGCGCCGATGGATGCCTACCGCGACGAGGAGTTTTCGCCCGGCCCGTCGGTCAAGAGCGATGAAGAGATCCTGACCTGGATCCGCAACAACTCGCAGACCGCCTACCACCCGATCGGCACCTGCCGCATGGGACCGGCGGGACACAACACCGTGGTCGACGACAAGCTCAAGGTGCACGGCATCGAGGGCCTGCGCGTGGCCGACGCCTCGATCTTCCCGACCATGCCTTCGGGCAACACCAACGCGCCGTCGATCATGGTCGGCGAGAAGATGGCAGATATCCTGAAAAGCGC
>JAQSDW010000178.1 GCA_029946105.1 Reyranella sp.
TCTCGGACTGCAGGTCGATGTTCCGATGTCACACGTCCCTGTCACAGAAAATGTCACAACTTGGTGGGACACTCGGCTGTGACACGGGGGCTGTGACACGGGAAGGCTACGCCGCCTTCTTCGCCCGGCTGGCCTGGATCGCCGCCCACAACTCCGCCGCCGTCACCGGCATGTCGATGTGCTTGATCCCGGTGTGCGGGGCGATGGCGTCGACGATGGCGTTGATCACCGAAGGCGGGGCGCCGATGGCGCCGGCCTCGCCCGCGCCCTTCACGCCCAACGGATTGGTGGTGCAGAGGCTGTTGTGCATGTCGAAGTGGACGTGCGGCACCACGTCGGCGCGCGGGAACGCATAGTCCATGAACGAGCCGCTCAGCAACTGGCCCGAGTCCTTGTCGTAGACCGTCCTTTCGGTGAGCGCCTGGCCGACGCCCTGGCCGATGCCGCCATGGATCTGGCCCTGCAGCAGCAGCGGGTTCAGCGCCAGGCCGAAATCGTCCATGACGCTGTAATTCACGATCTCGATCGTGCCGGTGTCGGGATCGATTTCGAGCTCGCAGACGTGGCAGCCGTTGGGGAAGGTGTCGGCCTCGGGCGTGCGCGTGAACGCGTCGTCGAGCGCGCCCTTGTTGGCCTTGGCGACCTCGAACAGGCTCGCCTTGCGGTCGGTGCCGACGATCGCGAACGAGCCGTCTCTGTAGTCGATGTCGGCGGCGCTCGCCTCGAGCATGTTGGCCGCCAGGGGCTTGCCCTTGGCGATGATCTTGTCGGCCACGCCCACGGTTGCAGCACCATTGATCGCGATGGTGCGGCTGCCGCCGGTGAAGCCTTCGGGCGTGGTGTCGCTGTCGCCCTGCACGATCCGGATGCGCTCGATGTCGACGCCGAGCCGGCCCGAAGCGATCTGGCTGAGCGCCGTCTCGTGGCCCTGGCCATTGGTCTGGTTGCCGGTGAACAGGGTGAGGGTGCCGTCGTCGTTGAACTCTGCCTTCACCGTTTCGGGATTGCCGCCCGAGCACTTCTCGACATAGGTCGCCATGCCGATGCCGCGCCACTTGCCTCTGGCGAGCGCGGCCGCGCGGCGGGCGGGGAAGCCCGTCCAGTCGGCCGCCGCCATGCCCTTGCGCATGACGGTTTCGAAGTCGCCCGAATCGTAGGTGTCGCCCATCGCCGTCGTGTAGGGGATCTGGCTCTTCTTGATGAAGTTGCGGGCACGGATCTCGTCCGGCGTGAGGCCCGTCTCGCGCGCGATATGGTCGACGAAACGCTCCATCAGATAGGCCGCTTCGGGCCGCCCGGCGCCGCGATAGGCGTCGGTCGGCACGGTGTTGGTCATCACGCCCTTCACGTTCACATAGATCGCGGGCGTGGTGTAGAGCCCGTTCAGCATCGAGCTGCCGGCCAGGGTCGGGATGAAGACGCTGAAATGATTGAGATAGGCGCCCAGCGCTGCATAGGTCGTGATGCGCTGGCCGATGAAGTGGCAATCCTTGTCGAGCGCCATCTCGGCGATCGAGACGTGGTCGCGGCCCTGGACGTCGCTCTGGAAGGCTTCCTGGCGGTCGGGGATCCACTTCACCGTGCGCTTCAGCGCGCGCGAGGCCCACACCACCATGGGATATTCCGGGTGCACGAAGATCTTCATGCCGAAGCCGCCGCCCACGTCACCGGTGCGGACGCGCAGCTTGGGCGAGCCGATCTTCAGGATCATGTCGGCCACGACAGGTCGGATCATGCTGACGCCCTGCGAGGAGACCCAGAGCGTCGAGCGGTCGTCGCCAGCGTCGTACTCGCAGATGGCGCCGCGCGGCTCCATCGAGTTCACCACCAGGCGCTGGTTGACGATCTGCAGCTTCACCACCTTGGCCGCCTTGACGAAGGCGGCATTCGTGGCGGCCTCGTCGCCCATCGCCCAGTCGAAGACGATATTGTCCTTGATGTGGTCGTGGACCAGCGGCGCGCCGGGCTGGGCCGAGGCGAAGGTGTCGACGGTGTGCGGGCGGGCGGCGTAGTCGACCTCGATCAGCTCTGATGCATCCTTGGCCTGCTCCAGCGTCTCGGCCACGACCAGGGCCACCGGGTCGCCGACATGGCGCACACGGCCCTTGGCCAGCATCGGCCGCGAGGTGTCGGCGCGTGGCGTACCATCGCGATTGTCGAGCGGCACCAGGCAGGGCACGTCGCCGAAGTCGGCCTTGGTCACGTCCTCGCCGGTGAAGACCAGCAGGACGCCCGGCGCCTTGCGGGCCGCCGTCGTATCGATGCTCCTGATGTCGGCATGGGCGTGCGGCGAGCGCAGCACGTAGGCGCGCGCCGCCGGCGCGGAAAGCTTGGTGTCGTCGGTGTAGCGCCCACCGCCGGTGAGAAGGCGAGGATCCTCGAGCCTGCGTACCGATTGTCCGATGCCGAATTTCGCCATTGTTTCCTCCCGGTTGCAGGGAGGTTAGCAAGCCCCGGCGAAGCCTGTCACCCATTGCCGGTCCCCCAGGAATTCGCCGGGAATTCGTTGTGTTCGGCCGGACCTCATGTCAAAGACGCTGCCAATGACGGAAAGCCGTATTCTCAACGTCGCCGAAGCATCGCGCCGGCATGGCGTTCTGGCCGGGACCTATGCGGCGGCCATGATGCATGCCGATCCCCTGGCGGATGCCGTGGTCGAAGCGCTGCATCTCTTCCATGGACGCTGGTGGCCGATGGTGCTGAAAGCGCTGGAGGAGGGTGTTGCCGCCGTTCCGGATGTCCCACCCGAACTCGCGGCCCTGATCGCCTCGCTGCCGCCGGAACCAAAGCCCGAAGAGTGGGAAAAGATGGAGCGCGGCCGGGCCGCCGTTGCCCGTGCTGGCGACAGCGCCGGGCTGGTATTGCAATGCGCGTCGCTGATGATCGACTATTGGTCGCCGCGGGCCATGAAGCCGCTCATGCTGACGGGCGCGATACAACAGCAGACGATCCATCGGCTGACGCAGACCAGCGCCTGGTGGATCGAGCTGCACCGGCCGGAAGGGCTGCATCCCAAGCAGGATGGCTACAAGACGACGGTGCATGTTCGCCTGATCCACGCCTTCGTGCGACGCATGATCCGTGGCTCGGGCACATGGAATCGTGCCGCCTGGGGCGAGCCGATCAACCAGGCCGATCTCTTCTTCCAGGTCGTCGGCTTCAGCAAGCTCATGATCGATAGCCTGCAGCGCATGGGCTATTGGTTCACCACCGAAGAGAAGGAAGGCTACTATCTCTTCTGGCGTCATACGGCGGCGCTCCTCGGAGTCGAGAAAGCCCTGCTGCCCTCCGTCAACGAGCTCGATTGCGGGCGCTATTGGGATCTCTGGATGCTGACCAATCCAGGACCGGACACGGACGGCATCGCGCTTGCCCAGACCACGCTCGAAGCGGTGGCCGGCGTCGGCAATCCATCGGCCGCGATGCGCCGGTTTCAGCTCTGGATTCTACGCGGCGCCACCTACTGGCTGCTGGGCCGCGAGGTCGGCCAGAAATTGCAGGTGCCGTGGACGCCGGCTGGCTTTCTGCTGCCGCTGATCTACAAGCCTGCCGTGCGGATTTCCGAGGCGTTTGCCAAGTGGCGCGGCGTCGACCGCGGCCAGGCGGCGGCGCGGGCGATCCGCAAGCTGGCGCTCGGCAACGCAGCACTCGGCATCGTGCCGGAAGGCACCCAGGTGGTGAGTGCCCCCGAACGTCTGGAGGCACTCGCCAAATTTAAGCCAGGAGCGCCGGCGTCCTGATCGTGGACGCGGCTACTTCTTGGGGACGATCGACACCACCAGGATGAGACTGTCGATCGCCGTCAGGTAGTCGCCCGTCTTGACCCGCGGTAGCCCCGCACGCCCTTCCGGCGTGGTCACGCTGTATGTGCGGACTTCGCCGCCACCCGGATTGACGAGCGATAGCGTGCCCGCTGCGGTATCGACGCCGACAACCCACCAGTTGGCGATCCTCTGGCTGGCGGCAACGCCCGCCTCGGCCCTGGGGCCTGATGCGCCGACGATTACGCTGTTGTCGCGATCGCGCGGCGGTCGGGCGTTGGGTCCGGAGAGCACGAAGCTTATCTTCTCCTGGTAGCCCACGAACACATCGTCGCCGACCTTGAGAACACCGAGATTGCTCACGGCTTCGCTCATCTTGCGGCTGACGGTGCCGCCGCCGGATGTAGCCAGGGTGACGGTGCGCGTGGCCGGATCGATGGCGGTGATGCGGCCGTCCACGGAATAATTGGTGACGGTCGAAATGCCGACGATCGGCGTGGTGCCCGGCGCGCCCTGGGCAAAGGCGCTTCCCGCCGCCAGGAACGAGCCGCCCACAAATGAGCCAGCCAGGGCCATACCGATCATTCGTCTCTTGCTGAACATCACATCCACCTCCATTGATCGCGTAACGCTATCATGAGGTTTGTCAGACCGGCTATGCCCAGTCTGTTACTTTGGGATTGAAAGATTTTTAGGTTCTCGCCGGAGCATTGCCATGACGGTTCATGACCGTGAAGGCCTCGCACTGACGGCACGCGCAACCGCGGCGGCCGCGTGATCGCGGCCTACCTTGCTGCCGATGGCTTCGAAGGCCAGTTGCGTGAAGAACTGCAACGCTCGGCGCGCACTCCACGCGCCACACAGGGGCGTCTCCTGATTTGCGACGGACCGGCCATCCCGTCGGCCTGGGCAGCCAATGTCTGGCATGACTGCCTCGAACTGCCCGTAGCCTCGATCGGCACTGCGGCCAAGGCGCTGCGCGACATCCAGCGCAACTGGGCCATGTACGCGCCGCTCCATCATCGCCGCGCCGCGCTCGTTCAGGAAAAGCTGCCGCATGTTTCGGCCAAGCCCGTCGTCTTTCCGGCAGCGGCGCCCACCGCGCCGCTCGGCTCCTGGACCCTGCTGGCGCCCGACCGGCTGCTGGCGGCGGCGCATTGCAGCGCCCCCTTTCCCAACGGGGAAGTGGCCTTCGTTGAAGATCGGGAAGGGCCACCCAACCGGGCCTACCTCAAATTGTGGGAGGCACTTGTCCGACTGGGTTGCTGGCCGGCACAGGGCGACCGCTGCCTCGATCTCGGCGCCTCACCCGGTGGCTGGACCTATGTGCTGGCGAAGCTCGGCGCCCAGGTCGTGGCCATCGACAAGGCGCCGCTCGATCCCAGTGTCGCGGCCATGGCGGGCATCGAATGGCGCGGCGAAAGCGCCTTCGCGCTCGATCCTGCGAGCGTGGGTCCGGTCGACTGGCTGTTCTCCGACATCGTCTGCTATCCGGCACGGCTGCTCGCGCTCGTGGAGCGCTGGCGAGCTTCGGGCCTGGTGAAGAATTTCGTCTGTACGCTCAAATTCCAGGGCGAGACGGATCATGACTCGGCCGCGGCATTCGCGGCGCTGCCGGGGGCGCGGCTCCTGCACCTGCATCACAACAAGCACGAGCTGACGTTCATGCTGATGCAAGGATCAGGATGACGGGGCGCGTCGGGCGAGCTGCCTCAGGAAGGTCATGATGTGCGCCTGGAAGTTGTCGATGAATTCCCGCGCGACCGGCGGCGGGGTTCGTTGCGCCGCGTAGAGGGCGGCGAACTCGAAATCCACCCGGGGCTCGAACGGCCGGACGACGATACCGCGCGTCGCGTACTCGGTCGCGGTGAAGGGATCGCACAACGTGATGCCCGCACCAGAGCCTGCGAGTGAGCAGGCGATCTCCGACAGCGGTGTCTCGATCCGCATGACGCGCCTCACTCCGTGGTCCGCGAAGACGCGGTCGATGCGGAAACGCGACACCGACGAGTGGCCGAGCGAGATGAAGCTCTCGCCTTCGAAGTCCACCGGACGTAGCCGCGTCTTGCGGGCCAGGCGATGGTCCTGTGGCAAGACGGCCATGTAAGGAGCGGGCAGCATGCGCTCAAGCCGCACAGCCGCATGCTCGATCGAGCCTTCGGCGAAGCCCAGGTCGCATTGTCCCTGGGCGACCGCCGCGACGACGGCATGCGACACCAGGCCCGACAGCACGAGGTCGAGCTTGGGACGCTCGATCAGGAAGCGTCCGGCGAAGCGCGGCAGGAATCCGTTGGCGAGGGCGGGCAGGGCGGCGATGCGCAGGAAGCCGGCGCGCCGCGTGCGCAACTCGGTCGCCATCTGGGAGATGCGGTCGAGGCCCACGAACGCTCGCTCGACCTCGGCATAGAGCGACAGCGCTTCGCTGGTCGGTACCAGCCCGGTGCCGCGACGCTCGAACAGGGTCAAGCCGACCTGCTGCTGCAGGTCGCGGATCATGCGGCTCACCGCGGGCTGGGTGACGTTGATCAGCTTGGCCGCCATGCCGACGCCGCCGGTCAACACGACGGCCCGGAAAGCCTCGATTTGGCGTGGATTCAGGCCGCGCATGGGATTTTATAACATTTTGTTATGAAGGAAGGAGAAAAATCGAATTTGACGCCACGGCCTGAGGCGGAAAACATGACACTAGGGAATTTCAGAAACGGAGGGAGCAATGGGCCGTTTGGCGCGCTTCGGCGCAATCGCAGGCATGGTCGTGGCGGCGGGCGCGATGCCGGCGTTGGCACAGCAGAAGACATTGACCGTCGCGGCCTATGGCGGCGTCTGGGATTCGCACCTGCGCAAGGAAGTCTTCCCGGAATTCGAGAAGAAGTACGGCGTGAAGGTCGAGTACGTCGCCGGCAATTCGACCGACACGCTGGCCAAGCTGCAGGCCCAGAAGGGCAACCAGGTGATCGACGTCGCCATCATGGACGATGGCGTGATGTATCAGGCCATCCAGCTGGGCTTCTGCGCCAAGATCGAGGGTATGGACAAGGCCGAGCTCTATCCGGCGGCGCTGTTCAAGGACGACAAGGCCGTGGCCGTCGGCCAGACCGGCACCGGCTTCATGATCAACACCAAGGTGTTCAAGGAGAAGGGCTGGGCAATACCCACCTCCTGGAACGATCTGAAGGACCCGAAGTTCAAGAAGCAGCTCGTGATCCCGCCGATCAACAACACCTACGGCCTCTACACGCTCATGATGTATGCGCGCATGAACGGCGGCGGCGAGAAGAACATCGAGCCCGGCTTCAAGGTCATGAAGGCCGACATCAATCCCAACGTGCTGGTCTATGAGCCTTCGCCCGGCAAGATGACGGAGCTCTTCCAGTCGGGCCAGGCCAACATCGCCGTGTGGGGCACCGGCCGCGTACAAGCCTTTGCCAACACGGGCTTCCCCGTCGACTTCATCTATCCCAAGGAAGGTGCGCCGATCCTGCTCGCCTCGGCCTGCCCGGTGGCCAAGGCCTCGGTCAATCCGCTGGCGCACGAGATGATCAAGCTGCTGGTCTCGGCCCCGGTCCAGACCGGCATGGCCAAGGTAATGGGCAATGGTCCGGTCAACACCAAGGTCGACGTCAACATGCCGGAACTGCGCATGGCGCCGGTCGGCGAGCGCGCCAAGCTGATCATCTCGCCCGACTGGGTCGCAATTAACGCACAGCGCGAAGACTGGACCAAGCGCTGGAACCGCGAAGTGGAGCGCTGATCCGGCGTGCACCATCCGATCTACCTTTTTCGCCACGGCGAAACCGCGTGGAACGCTGAAAAGCGCGCCCAGGGCCGCCTCGACTCACCCTTGACGGAGGCGGGCCGCGCCCAGGCGCATGCCATGGGCCGGATGTTGGCGGAGCAGTTGCGGGAAGCGGGCTATGAGCCGGCCGGCGTCATCGTCCGCTCGAGCCCGCTCGGCCGCGTGCGCGAGACGCTGGCGATCGCGGCGGTAGCTGCCGGCCTGGCGCACGACGAGGCGTGCTTCGATCTCCGGCTGCAGGAGATCAGTTGGGGCGATTGGGACGGCCTGACCGGCGCCGAGATCGAGGCGGGGTGGCCGGGCGCCATGGCGGCGCGGCGGCTAGATCGTTGGCGCTACGAGCCGCCGGGTGGTGAGAATTATGCCATGGCGGTCGAGCGCGCCCAGCCGGCGCTGGACGAAATAGCGCTGCTGGCCGCCGAACGGCCGGTGGCTGTGTTCGCACATGGCGGCATCGGCCGCGTGCTGCGTGGCCTGTTCCTGCGCGTGCCCGACGCCGAGATCCTGGAGATGGACCAGCCGCAGGATGCTTTCTACCGGCTGCATCGTGACACCGCGGCCCGGATCGGGACGTCCGTCGATCCCAGGGTCGAGGCCTGATGGCCTTCCTCACCCTCGAAAAACTGACCAAGAAGTTCGGCACGCACCTGGCCGTCGACGGACTCTCGCTCGAGGTCGAGAAGGGCGAGTTCATTGCTTTGCTGGGCCCGTCGGGCTGCGGCAAGACCACGACCCTGCAGATGATTGCGGGCTTCGTCGATCCCACGGCAGGCGCCATCCGGTTGGAGGGCCGCGATCTTCTGGCGATCAAGCCTGCGAAGCGCGGCCTCGGCATCGTGTTCCAGAGCTATGCGCTGTTCCCGCACATGACGGTGGCCGAGAACGTGGCGTTCGGCCTCGAGATGCAGGGTGTCGTCGCTGCGGAACGCACCAAACGTGTCGCCGAGACGCTGGACCTGGTCGGGCTCGGTGCTTTCGCCGTGCGCTTTCCGCGCCAGATGTCGGGCGGGCAGCAGCAGCGCGTGGCGCTGGCGCGCGCGCTGGTGATCCGGCCCAGCATCCTGCTGCTCGATGAGCCGCTGTCCAACCTCGACGCGAAACTGCGCGAAGAAATGCAGATCGAGCTGCGCCAGATCCAGCGCACCGTGAGCACCACGACGATCCTGGTGACCCACGACCAGGCCGAGGCCATGGCGCTCAGCGACCGCATCGTGGTCATGAACCAGGGCCGCGCCGAGCAGATCGGCCCGCCGCACGAGGCCTACGAGCGGCCGGCGACGCCGTTCGTCGCCAACTTCCTGGGCAAGACCAACCTGGTGAACGGCACGACGGTGCGGCCGGAGAAGATCTCGTTCGGCACCTCGGGCCTCGCCGGCAAGGTGAGGACGCGGATCTTCCAGGGCAACCACTGGCTCTATCAGGTCGACACCGACGGCGGCCTGGTGACGGTGATCCGCCAGAACACCGGCGAGGCGATGCCGACCGAGGGCGCCGCGGTGCACCTCGTGTGGCAATCATCTCCTCCCCCGTCTTCGGGGGAGGTGCCCGCAGGGCGGAGGGGGTCATGAGCCTCCGACCCCCTCCGTCACCGTATGACGGTGCCACCTCCCCCGAAGACGGGGGAGGAGTATGAGACTCGCGCCGTATCTTCTCAGCCTGCCGGCGCTGCTGCTGTTTGCCGGTGTCGTTGTCGTGCCGCTGGTCATGACGGTGCTGCTCTCGTTCCACGACTGGGGTCAGTACAAGGGCATCGAGCCGGTCTTCATCCTGAAGAACTGGCAGGAGGTGCTGACCGACTCCTATTTCCACGAAATGTTCGCGCGGACCTTCCGCATCGCCTTCTTCGTCACCCTGCTGGCGGCCGTCTTCGGCGCGCCCGAGGCCTACATTCTCAACCGCATGAAGAGCCCGTGGCGCGGCCTCTTCCTGCTGGTGATCCTCGGGCCGCTGTTGATCTCGGTGGTGGCGCGCACGCTGGGCTGGGCTCTGTTGTTCGGCGGCAATTCGGGCCTGGTCAACAAGGCGCTGATGTCCGCGGGCCTGATCTCCGCGCCGCTGCCCTTCATGTTCACCGAGACCGGCATGGTGGTGGCGCTGGCCCATGTGCTGATGCCCTACATGGTGCTGTCGGTGTGGGCGGCCCTGCAGCGGCTCGACCCGCAGATCGAGAACGCCGCCGTGGCGCTGGGGGCGGGGCCCTTCACTGTGCTCCGCCGCATCGTCCTGCCGCAGGTGATGCCCGGCATCCTGTCCGGCGCCATCATCGTCTTCGCGCTGGCGGCCAGCGCCTTTGCGACTCCCGCCATCATCGGCGGCCGTCGACTAAAAGTCGCCTCGACGCTGGCCTACGACGAGTTCCTGAACACGCTCAATTGGCCGCTGGGTGCCGCCGTGGCGGTGCTGCTGCTGCTGGCACTGGTCGCCATCGTGATCGGCGCCAGCCGCCTGGTCGAACGCCGCTACGCGCAGGTGTTCGGATGAGCCGACCCTCATGAGCAAGAATGGCCCGCTGGCGCTCGCCTATCACACGCTGTTCGTGGCGTTCATGCTGGCGCCGATCCTGGTCGTCTGCTGGGTCGCCTTCACGCCCGAAGGTTTTCTCTCCTTCCCGACCGACAACTGGTCGCTGCGCTGGTTCTACGCCATTGCCCGCTATCCGGAGTTCGTCTCGGCCTTTTGGCGCAGCCTGTGGCTGGGGGCGCTGTCGTCGGCCATCGCCGTCGGAGTCTCGGTGCCGGCAGCACTCGCCATCGCGCGCTACCGCTTCCCCGGCCGCGAAGCGATGACGGCGCTGTTCATGTCGCCGCTGATGATCCCGCACATCGTGCTCGGTATCGCCTTCCTGCGTTTCTTCACCCAAATTGGAATCGGCGGCACCTTCGTCGGGCTGGTGCTGGCGCATATCGTGATCGTGCTGCCCTTCGCGCTCCGCCTCACGCTCGCCTCGGCGATCGGCCTCGACCGCGCCATCGAACATGCAGCCGTCTCGCTCGGCGCGTCGGAGTGGGTCGTGCTGCGTCGCATCACCCTGCCGCTGGTGCTGCCGGGACTGGCGAGCGGCTGGGCACTCGCCTTCATCAATTCCTTCGACGAGGTGACGATGACGGTGTTCATCGCCGCCCCCGGAACCGAAACCCTGCCGGTACGCATGTTCCTCTACATCCAGGATAATATCGATCCGCTGGTGACCTCGGTCTCGGCTTGCGTGATTGCCATCACCGTGGCGGCGCTGGTGGTGATGGACCGCGCCTACGGGCTGGAAAAGCTGCTCGTCGGGAGAGGCGTCGATGGCCGCTAGCGATTACGACGTCGCGGTTGTGGGCGGTGGGCTGGTCGGTGCCGCCACCGCCTGGGGCCTGGCGCGCGAGGGCTGTCGCGTCGTCGTGCTCGACGAGGGCGACCGCGCCGTGCGCGCGTCCCGTGGCAACTTCGCGCTCGTCTGGGTGCAGAGCAAGGGCCTCGGCCTGCCCGAGTACGCCGGCTGGACGATCCGGTCCTCCAACGCCTGGGGTGGCTTTGCCCAGACGCTGAAGGAAGAGACCGGCCTCGACGTCTCGTTCCAGCGACCTGGCGGCTTTCATCTGGCGCTCTCGGAAAAGGAACTGGAGGCGCGCGCCAGTATCCTGAAGCGCCTGCACAATCAGCCCGGCATCGTCGACTACAAGACCGAGATCATGGACCGCGCGCAGGTGGCCAAGATGCTGCCCGATATCGGGCCCGAGGTGGTGGGCGGCAGCTTCTGCCCGCTCGACGGGCACGTGAATTCGCTGCGCCTCTACCGCACGCTCCACACCGCGATCAAGGCGCGGGGCGTCACCTACCTGCCGGGCCGTCGCGTGGAAAACATCACCCGCGAGGGCGGCGAGTTCCGCCTCGCCACGGCCTCGGGGGAGATCCGCGCGGGCAAGGTCGCGCTGGCCGCCGGCAACGCCAACATGCACCTGGCGCCGATGGTCGGTCTCGAAGCGCCGATGAAGCCGGAGCGCGGCCAGATCGTTGTCACCGAGCGGCTTCGGCCGTTCCTCAACCATCCCGTGGTCACGCTGCGCCAAACCGACGAAGGCACCGTCATGATCGGCGACTCCAAGGAAGAGAGCGTCGATCCCGCCGGGCTTACCTTAGGCGTCAGCGCCACCGAGGCCGAACGCGCGGTGCGGCTGTTCCCGCTGCTGGCCAACGTCAATGTCGTCCGCACCTGGAGCGCCATCCGGGTCATGACCCAGGACGGCTTTCCGATCTATGACGAATCGGAAACGCATCCCGGTGCCTTCACCGTCTGCTGCCATTCGGGCGTCACGCTGGCGGCCAATCACGCGCTCGCCATTGCGCCGATGATCGCCCGCGGCGCCCTCGACACATCGCTGGTCGCGCCCTTCAGCGCACGGAGGTTCCATGTTCAAGCGGCTGGCTGATGCAGGTGTTGCGGTCGCCATCACCGTCGACGGCAAGCATGTGGGCGCGCGATCGGGTGACACGGTCGCCGCCGCCCTGATCGCCGCCGGCATCGACCATTGCCGCACCACGCCGGTGACCGGTGCGCCGCGCGCGCCCTATTGCCTGATGGGCGTCTGCTTCGAATGTCTGGTCACCATCGACGGCGTCGGCAGCCGCCAGGGCTGCCTGGCGCCGGTACGTGACGGCATGACGGTCGAGACGCAGTCAGGCAAGCGGGAGGCGGGACGATGAAAGCCTCCGATCTGGCGCCCGCCTATGATCTCGTCGTCATCGGCGGTGGTCCGGCCGGACTCGCCGCGGCGGCGCTGGCGGCGCGTGCCGGCCTCTCGACCGTGCTGTTCGACGAGAACCCCGGCGTCGGCGGCCAGATCTATCGCGCCATTGCCTCGAGTCCAGTCGCCGACCGTGCCGTCCTGGGTGAGGATTATTGGGTCGGCTCCGATCTTGCCGTCGAGGCGAACGCGAGCCCCGCACTGATCGTCACCGGCGCCACGGTATGGAGCCTCGATCCGTCGCGCGTGGTCGGTGTGTCGATCGCGGGGCAGGCACGGCTGATCCAGGCTGGTCGCGTGATCATCGCCACCGGTTCGCTGGAGCGGCCGTTTCCCGTGCCGGGCTGGACCTTGCCCGGCGTCATGAGCGCAGGCGGCGCACAGACGCTCCTCAAGGCTCAAGGTCTCGTGCCGGGCGGGCGCACGGTGATGGCGGGCGGTGGCCCGCTGCTGTGGCTGCTGGCGGCGCAGATCCTGCGCGCCGGCGGCAAGCTCGATGCCATCCTCGACACCACGCCGCGCGGCAACTGGCTGCGCGCGCTCGCCCATCTGCCGGACTTCGTCCTGTCGCCGTATTTCTCCAAGGGCTTGAAGCTGCTGCGCGAGGTGCGCGCGAAAGTGCGCGTGATCCGCATCGATCGCCTGCAAGCCGTGGGCGACGATCGGCTGCGCGAGGTCGTGTTCGGCACGGGCGAGGGCGAGCGCCGGATGCCGGCCGACCTGCTGCTGCTGCACCAGGGCGTCGTGCCTAACGTGAACCTGGCCATCGCGGCGGGCGTGGCCCACGCCTGGAACGAGCGCCAGCTCTGCTTCGAGCCGGTGCTGGATCAGGATTTCGAGACTTCGGTGCGCGGCATCGCGGTGGCCGGTGATGGCGCCGGCATTGCCGGCGGTACGGCCGCAGCCGAACGCGGGCGCATCGCCGCCATCGCCGCTGTCCGTGCGCTGAAGCCTGAGGCCTTGGTGCCAGATGTCCAGACCGTTCGCCAGAGGCTGCAGCGCGAGTCGATGGGCCGGGCGTTTCTCGATTGGCTCAATCGCCCGGCCGATTCGTTCCGCCAGCCCGAAGGCGAGACGATCGTCTGCCGCTGCGAGGAGGTCACGGCCAGGCAGGTCCGCGACACCGCCGATCTCGGCTGCGAGGGGCCGAACCAGATGAAGGCTTTCCTGCGCTGCGGCATGGGACCGTGCCAGGGCCGTCTCTGCGGCCTCACCGTTACTGAGCTGATCGCGGCCCAGCGCGGCACGACGCCGGCCGAGGTCGGCTACTACCGCCTGCGCCCGCCGGTGAAACCGATCACGCTGGCCGAACTCGCCTCGCTGCCGATCGCCGAGGCCGAGCGCAAGGCTGTGGAGCGCTAGCGATGCGCACCGCCGACGTCGTGATCATCGGCGGCGGCATCCATGGCTGTTCGACGGCGCTGCATCTGGCGTTACGCGGCCTGAAACCGATCCTCATCGAGAAGGATTATGCCGGCCGGCACGCCTCGGGCGTGAACGCGGGCGGCGTGCGCCAGCTCGCGCGCGACCTCGCGGAAATTCCTCTGTCGATCTCGTCGATGGACCTGTGGGAGCGCATTGAGGATCTGACCGGCGACGATTGCGGCTTCGAGAGCCAGGGTACGGTCCTGGTGGCCGAGAACAAGGCCGAGCTCGCGAGCTTCCGTGAGCGTGTGAATGATCTCAGGCTGCGCGGCTTCACCCACGAGGAGCTGATCGATCGTGCCGAGCTGAAACGCTTGGTGCCGGCGGTGGCCGACCATTGTCCCGGCGGCGTGGTCTCGCGCCGCGACGGCGCCGCCGATCCCTTCCGCACCACCCAGGCCTTTCGCCGGCGCGCCATTGAGAAGGGTGCGGAGGTGCTGGAAGGAGTCACGGTGACCGGCCTTGCGCGCGCAGGCGCCAACTGGCGGGTCGAGACTAGCGCCGGCCTGATCGAGGCGCCCAAGGTCGTCAACGCGGCAGGCGCCTGGGCCGACCGGATCGCGGCCATGCTGGGCGAGCCGGTGCCGCTCACCGTCGTGGCACCGATGCTGATGGTGACCAGCCGGGTGGCGCCTTTCATCCAGCCCGTGGTGATCCTGCGCGGGCGGAAACTCTCCTTCAAGCAGCTCGCCAACGGCACGGTCGTGATCGGCGGCGGCCATCTGGCGACCTCCGACCGCGACCGTAACGAAACGGTCCTCGACTGGGAAAAGCTCGCCATCAGCGCGCGCACCGTGTGGGAGCTGTTTCCCGCCATGCGCGCCGCCACCATCGTGCGCGCCTGGGCCGGCATCGAAGCCTATATGCCCGACGGCATTCCCGTGGTCGGCCCAAGCTCGACCTCCGAGGGCGTCTATCACCAGTTCGGCTTTTCCACCCACGGCTTCCAGTTGGGGCCGGGCACGGGTGCCATGATGGCCGAGCTGGTGGCGACCGGCTCGACCAACACGCCGATCGACGGCCTCGGCATCGAGCGGTTCCGCTAAAGCCTGCTTCGCCGCCAGTCGTAGCCCAGCCGCGGGAAGTGCACGGCGATGCGACCGACCTCCGGGTCGTCGCGCAGCAGTGCGATCTCGTGGGCGTCGATGAACAGCACCTCGCCCTCGACCCAGTCCTTGGCATTGTCCGCCGGCCGGACGCTGGCGCGCTCACCGGGCGTCGGATCGCCATCCTGCGGCTGCGAAGGACGCGGCGTCGCCGGCTCGCTGGCGCGGGCTTCGGCCAGCGCGACGTCGGCATCGATGTCGGTGCGTGCGCCATGGCCAATGGCGGCCATACGGTCGCGCCAGGTGCGGAGCCGGGGGTAGGGATCGAACACGGCGCGGCAATCGATATGCCGTCCGCGATAAAACCAGACCACGTGATAGGCCGCGAAGTCGGCGATGCAGGGCGCAGCACCCAGCAGGTAGGGTCGTCCGTCCGCCAGCATGTCGGCCAGCCATTTGATCTGCGGCTTCACCAGATGAAGGTTGCGGAGGGCGGCGGCCCGCACCGCTTCGATCGAGGGCGTCGGCAGACCATGCACGCGGGCGCGGTCCTCGTGCAGGCCAGCCGGCATGTGATCGGCGTTGATGCCCGAGACATAGAGCGCCGTGGGCCGCATGAACTGCAGCTCGGCCCAGCGCGTCAGCGCCTCGTCGGCGCCGGCGGTCGCCGGAGGATAGAAGCTGGGCGTCGGAATGCGCCGTTCCAACTCGCGCGCGATCAGGTTGGTATCGCACCAGACGTCGGCGCCCTCCTGCAACACCGGCGTGCGGCGATAGCCACCGGTCAGCGGCGTCAACTTGGGCTTGGGCGCGATCGGCGGGATCTCCACGCCGCGCCATGCCAGCCCCTTGTAGCCCAGCATCAGCCGCGCCTTCTCGGCGAAGTTCGAGAAGTCGTAATGGTGGAGGATGAGGCCGCTCACGCTGGCGCTATCACGCGGCCTTCAGGACGCCCTGATCATCCTCGATCGGGAGCGCGTTCCAGTTGCGGGAAACCACCCAGTCGGGGCGCGGGTTGGGGCCGAGCTGCGGTTTGTTGGCGACGGTGTTGCACGAAACGTAGATGTGCCAGCGATCGTCGGCCGAGAGATTATGGCCCGAGGCGTGCAGCACGTTGCAATGGAACAGCACGCAGGTGCCGGCGCCACCGGTGACGGCGACAGGCGCGGGCGAGCTCTTCAGGATCTCGATCATGCGCTGGCGCGGCATCGCCCAGAATTTGTACGAGGTCGATTCATCGTAGACCGGCTCGATGCGGCCGAGCTTGTGGCTGCCGGGGATCATATAGAGCGCGCCGCCCATCTCGTTGGTGTCGGTCATCATGACGTTGAAGGTCACCATGTCGGGCCGCGCGCAGCCGTCGCGCATCCACGAGCCGTAGTCCTGGTGCCACTGCCACACCGTGCCCTCGATGGCGGGCTTGGTGTTGATCTTGGTGTGATAGACATAGACCGCGTCATCCTTCAGCACCTGGCGAACCGGCTGGAGCAGGCGCGGCGTGCGGACCAGGGCGTGGAAAGGCTTCGACCGGGTCGGGCCGTCGTTCTCGTGCACGCGGAAGATGGTCCGAACGCCGCCAGTGTGCTCGCGCACCACCTCGTCGCCCTCGACCCGGCTCAACCGCGCCACCTCGCGACGGAGCACCGCGATCTCGGGACGCGAGAAGAGGTCGGGGAATACCAGAAACCCGTCGCGATCGAATTGCTCGAGTTGCTGGTCCGTCAACTCCATGACATTCGCTCCCCTTGTTCGCGGACGCAAACCTAACATCACGTGAGTGGGGCGGCTACGCCGCGGTCCGGGCAAACCGCGCGTTGCGATACTCGGCGACGGTCACCGGCGGGTATTTTGCCGGCCGGTCCAACGTCCGGCAGGTCGGCAGGCACTCGATGACAGAGTCGTAGGCCGGCGCGACGAAATAAGCGATCGAGAGCCTTCGCGCGCCGCTGCCCGCACGAGGATTAGCCACTCGATGCAACGTCGAGCGAAAGCGGTCGTTGGACCAGCGCATCAGCAGGTCTCCGATGTTGACGATGAACCCCTCCTCGACCGGCGGCGCCTCGTGCCAGCTTCCATCGAGATCTCGGACCTCCAATCCGCCGTCGGCTGCCTCATTCTTGAGGATAGTCAGCATGCCGAGGTCGGTGTGTTCTCCGGAGCGAAGCTGACCCGGCGCCGGCGCTGCGCTTTGCGCCGGATAATTGAGCGCACGCAGCATGCTGCAGTGGCGCGCGAGATGGCGGCCGAACCAGTCCTCGGGAAGGTCAAGGGACAGGGCGAAAACACGGCATATCGTGTCCTGAATGCCTTCCATCTCTTTCCAGTAGCGCCGCCACGCGGCTTCGAAGCCAGGAAGTCCGGCCGGCCACAGGTTGGCGGCGTAGTTGGGATAGGCGCCCGGCCGGCTGTGATACCAAGGGTCACTTGGGGGCACGTCGGGTGGGCCGATGGCAAAGACCTCCTTGTAGTCGGGCGGCGAGTCGTTTCCCGCAAGACGCGCCAGCGTTTCCGTTCCTTCGGCGTGGTAGGCGCGGTTTTGCTCGGGCCTGGGACGCGCCACTTCGACTTTCCGCGCCAGCGGCAGATCGAAGAAGTCGCGCGACGTCGATCGCATCGCCTCGATCGTTTCGGATGGTACCCGGTGACCGACGACCGCGAAAAATCCGGTGGCTTCACAGGCCGCGCGCACCCGTTTGGCCACGTCGCGGCGATCCGCGTCCTCGCCGGTGTGCCACGGCGTCAGGTCGACGATGGGAAAGGCGAAACTGGGCATGCGTCGACCCTCCTCGATTGTGGAAGGATCAGCAAGGGCCATGCCATTTATGACAAAAAAGAGCGCGGCTGGCATGGTTGTTGCAGCCTTTTTGATACCCTAACGGTCGACCTTCCCGGGACCCGCAGCGCAGAGGATGACGAAGATGAGCTACATTTCGAAGGCCCGTGCCCTCAAGACCTTGATCCTTGCCGCTGGCACGACACTGGCGTTCGCGGCGGGCGCCGCCGCGCAAACGCAATGGATCATGGCCAGTGGCTACCCGGAAAAGAACTTCCTCACCCAGAATCTACGCAAGTGGGTCGAGGACGTGGAGAAGGGCAGTGGCGGCAAGCTCAAGATCACGCTGCATACCAACGACAGCCTCATCAAGCTCGATAGCATCAAGGGCGCGGTCCAGCGCGGGCAGATCCAGGCCGGCGAGATCCGTCTCGGCGTCTACGGCAATGAGGATCCGATGTTCATCCTCGATGGCGTGCCATTCGTCGCTTCCACGTACGACGATGCCTGGAAGCTGATGGAAGCCCAAGCGCCCTATTTCAAGGCATTGTTCGACAAGGCCGGTATGGTTATTACCGGCTATCAGGTCTGGCCGAGCCAAGGTTTCTACACCAAGGTCCCGATCAAGACGGTCGAGGACTTCAAGGGCAAGAAGATCCGGATCTACTCCACAGCGACACAGCGCATGGCGTCGCTCCTCGGCTTCAATGCGACCATCCTGCCTTTCGCCGAGATCCCGCAGGCCTTCTCGACCGGCCTGATCGAGGCTCTCTTCACCAGCGCGCAAACCGGCGTCGATATCCAAGCTTGGGACAACACCAAGTACTTCACGAATGTTGGCGCGATCCTGTCCAAGAATGCCCTGATCTTCAACAAACGCGCCTTTGCAGCGTTGCCGGAAGATGTGCAGAAGGTGGTGATGGATTCGTCCGCAGCCTTCACCAAGCGTTCGTGGGAGCTGAGCAAGGAGGCACATGAGGCGCAGGCGGCCATCCTCACGAAGAACGGTATGACCGTGAGCGAAGCGCCGGCAAGCGTCGTCGAAGCGATGAAGAAGGTCGGCGCTCAGATGGCCGGCGAGTGGAAGGCCACGGCGAGCCCAGAGGCCATTGCCATCCTAGATGCTTACATGAAGGGGGCGAAGACGAACTGAGGCGACGGCGCACCGGGCGAAGGACGAGCCATGCGGCGTCTTCTTGACACGCTCTACAGCCTGAGTGGCGGCCTTTCGGCCTTCTTCCTGGCGATGATTGGCGTCTCCATCCTGGGGCAGATCGTCGGCAGGCTCCTGAACATTGCCTTCGATGCCACGGAGGTGTCGGGCTTCTGTATGGCGGCGTCGACCTTCCTGGGTCTTGCCTACACTTTGCGTGCCGGTGCCCATATCCGTGTCAATTTGCTGGTCGGGAGATTTGGGCCGCAGGGGCGGCGTATCGTTGAGATCTGGTGCTGTTCGGTGGGTGGCCTTGCGCTGGCTTACTTTGCAGTCAACGCGTGGATGATGACGTACGATTCATTCATCTTCGGCGAGACCAGCCCGGGCCTGATGGCTGTACCGTTCTGGATACCCCAGGTCGGCATGTCGCTGGGCGCCACCATTCTTGCGGTCGCCCTTGTCGACGAACTGTTCCAGGTGCTGGCCGGTAAGATTCCCGAATTCCTCGACGCGGAAGCCCAGGCGATCGGCGAAGAGCTGGGCGCCGCTACGGTCGGTCAGCCGGTGCCGAAATGAGCGGCGAAGCCATGCTGGCTGTCGTCGTCCTCGGGACGCTGTTTGTCTTGCTGGCAAGCGGCCTTTGGATCGGTCTGACGCTGCTGGTGGTGGGCTTTGTCGCGCTGTTCTTCTTTACGCCGGCACCCGCCGGTTCGCTTCTCGCCAGTACGGTCTGGGATTCGAGCTGGGGCTGGGCGCTCACCGCCCTGCCGCTCTTCATCTGGATGGGCGAGATTCTGTTCCGTTCCCGGCTGTCGGAAGACATGTTCAAGGGCTTGGCACCCTGGCTCGGCTGGCTGCCCGGCCGCCTGCTGCACGTCAATATTCTCGGCTGCGGTGTGATGGCCGCCGTTTCCGGGTCTTCGTCGGTGACCTGCGCCACCATCGGCCGGATGAGCATGCCGGAACTTCGTCGCCGCGGTTACGATGAAGGCATGTCGATCGGCACGCTGGCAGGATCTGGAACGCTCGGACTGTTGATCCCGCCTTCGATCATGATGATCGTCTACGGCATCACCGCGCAGGTCTCGATCGGCCGACTGTTCATCGCCGGATTCCTGCCGGGATTCATGATGATTGGTCTATTCATGGCCTACACCGCCATCTGGTCGATTTTCAATCCGACCAAGATCCCGGTCGACGACCTTAAGATGAGTTTCGGCGAGAAGCTGTGGAATGCCCGTCGGCTGATCCCGGTGATCCTGCTGATCATCGCCGTGCTGGGTTCCATCTACGGCGGCATTGCCACGCCGACGGAAGCCGCTGTCATGGGCGTGGTCGGCGCTCTCGTGCTGGCGGCCGTTACACGGACGCTCTCCTGGCAGTCGTTTCGCGAAAGCCTACTCGGTGCCGTGCGGACCAGTTGCCTGATCGGCCTGATCCTGGTCGGCGCGGCCTTCGTCACCATGGCGATGGCATTCACGGGCTTGCCGGCGTCGATGGCCAAATGGGTGAACGGACTCGGCCTCAGTCCAATTGGCCTGATCTTCATCCTGACGCTGCTTTACATGGTCCTGGGCTGCTTCCTCGACGGCGTCTCGATGATCGTTTTGACCGCGCCGGTCGTCCTGCCGATGGTCGCGGTCCAGCATATCGATCCGCTTTGGTTCGGAATCTACATCGTGCTGGTGGTCGAGATGGCGCAGATCACACCGCCGGTCGGCTTCAACCTCTTCGTATTGCAGAACCTGACCGGCCGCGACGTCTGGACCGTGACCAAGGCGTCGGCGCCATTCTTCCTGCTGCTGTGCGCGGGGGTCGTGCTGATCACCATCTGGCCTGATATCGTTCTCGTTCTGCCGCGGCAGATGGTTGGCCGCTGAGTCCGCTCAGGCACGGCTATGCATTGCGAAGTAGACCTTTTCTCGCGTCGCATGCCGAGGCGGCCGAGGCGGTCGTAGAAGCGCTGCGAGCCGCTGTTGTCGATACCGGTGGTTCAGATCACGCGCGTCGCCGCTAACATAAAGCTTCTTCAGGAACAGGCCGCGCGAAAGGTTGGGGCCGGGGAAATAGGGGTTGAGGATGGCGAAGCCCGCCAACCGGCCATCCCGTTCCGCGACCAGGCACGTCGTGCCGCCAGGCGGAGCGTCGACCGGGAAGGCCGCGCCCCCGGCGCCCGCACCATCGGCGACCTGGCTTCCATAGTGTCGTTCGTGATCTTCCAGCAGGAAGGCGAGCGGGGCTTCGTCACCGCGTTTTGCGTGTCTGATTTGCATGGCGGACTGTCTAACACCGCTGGCCCGGAGCGGGAAAGAACGCCAAAATCCGGGCATAGAAACGTGGGGAAACGTATCGTCATGAACGGCGTGGTGAACATCGACGACCTGCGCAAGCTCGCCAAGAAGCGGCTGCCCAAGATTGCCTACGACTTCATCGAAGGCGGCACCGACGACGAGGTCGGCCTCACCACCAACGAGCAGGCCTTCCGTCAGGCGCGCATCGTGCCGCGCTACCTGGTCGACGTCTCCGTGCGTGACCAGTCGACGACCTTGTTCGGTCGCACCTATTCCAGCCCCATCGGCATCGCGCCGACCGGCCTTGCCGGCCTGTTCCGCCACGGCGCCGACCTGATGCTGGCCGAGGCCGCGCGCGACGCCAACGTACCCTTCATCATGTCGGGCTCCAGCACAGGCTCGATCGAGGACCTCGGAAAGCTCGCGCCGGATCATGGCTGGTATCAGCTCTATTCGGCCAAGGACCCGGCCGTCTCGGAAGACCTGATCAAGCGCTCCGCCGATGCGGGCCTCAGGACACTGGTTTTCACCGTCGACGTTCCCGAAGGCTCGAACCGCGAGCGCAACGCGAGGAACGGCTGGGGCCGTCCGCTCAAGCTCACCTGGAAGACCAAGTTCGAGGCGCTGATGCATCCGGCCTGGATGATGCAGTGGCTGCAGCATGGCACGCCCTACTTCTCCAACTGGGCCAAGTATGCCGGCGCCGATGCGACGGCCGAGAAGGTGGCGGACCTGGTCGCCTACCAGAACCGCGCGCCGATGACCTGGAAGCATGTCGAGCGCTATCGCGAGCTGTGGAAGGGCAACTTCGTGCTGAAGGGGATCATGCATCCCGACGATGCGATCCGCGCCCAGTCGCTCGGCGTCGACGGCATCATGGTGAGCAACCACGGCGCGCGTCAGCTCGACAACGCACCCTCGCCACTCGAAGTGCTGCCGGCGATCCGCGACGCGGTCGGCGACAAGATGACGGTGATGTTCGACGGCGGCGTGCGCCGTGGCCTCGACGCCATCATCGCCCTCTGTATGGGCGCCAAGTTCGTGTTCGTCGGCCGTCCGACCCTCTACGGCGTGACGGCAGGCGGCATTCCGGGCGCTGCCATGGCGCTAAAAATCTTCAAGCGCGAGGTCGACATCAGCTTGGCCCAGATCGGCGCCACCAAGATCTCCGATCTCGGTCCGCAGTTCCTGATGTGGAAGGATGTCGAGGATCTGCGCCGCAACAAGCGGTAAGGACGCCGTCTTTCCGGAGGCCAACTAGGCACACAATCTTGGCCGTTCGGCTGGGACGATCGTCAGGTCGACCCGGATG
>JAQSDW010000179.1 GCA_029946105.1 Reyranella sp.
GATCATGAATTCCTGGATGTCGATCGGATTGTCGGCATGGGCGCCGCCGTTGATGATGTTCATCATCGGCACCGGCAGTACCGAGGCCTGGCTGCCGCCAACATAGCGATAGAGCGGCAGTCCGCACTCCATGGCGGCGGCTTTGGCGACCGCCAGCGACACACCCAGAATCGCATTGGCGCCGAGCCGGCCCTTGTTCGGGGTGCCGTCGAACTCGATCATCGCCCGATCGATCTTGATCTGCTCCTGAGCGTCAAGGCCGGACAGCAGGTCCATGAGGTCGGCGTTCACCACCGCCACGGCCTTCAGAACGCCCTTGCCGCCGTAGCGCGCCTTGTCACCATCGCGCAGTTCGACCGCCTCGTGGGCGCCGGTCGAGGCGCCGGAAGGCACGCCAGCCCGGCCCATCGCGCCACTTTCCAACTCGACCTCGACCTCGACTGTGGGGTTACCGCGGCTGTCGAGGATTTCGCGGGCGCGAATTTCTACAATGGCACTCATTGGACAAACTCCTCCTGGGCGCGATTTCTCTAGCCGTCACCTTCCTCCGGAGCAAGTGACGGAGCGGCGCAGGCTTTCTATACTGGCCGCCTCATCTTGGGAGGGACGACCAATGCCCGATCAGAGTCACGTCCAACAGGCGACGGCCTCTGTCGAGCGGCGCGTGGATGCCATCCAGGCCGCGTTCGACGAGCGCGGCATGAAGCCCGGCGAATTCATTGAGGAATTCAGGCACCTGGCCGAGGAAGAATGGGTTCCGGAAAACGGCGCCCGCGTCGTGGCCAAAGCCTGGACCGACCCCGCCTTCCGGCAGCGCCTGCTGGCCAACGGCCGCGACGCCGTCACCGACCTCGGCCTCACCATGCCTGTCCATCATCGCCATCTCGTGGTGCTGGAGAACACACCTGCAGTACACAACGTCATCTGCTGCACCTTGTGCTCGTGCACGGCCTTCTCGATCATCGGTTTGCCGCCCGACTGGTACAAGGACCTCGAATATCGCGCACGCGTGGTTCGCCAATCCCGCACCGTGCTCAAGGAAATGGGCCTCGACCTGCCGGCGGAGATGGAGATCCGGGTGTGGGATACCACGGCGGACACACGCTACATGGTGCTGCCCGACCGCCCGGCCGAGACGGCAGGCTGGTCTGAAGAGAAGCTCGCCAAGCTGGTGACAAAGGACGCGATGATCGGCGTCTCGCGCCTCTAGGAATGGGGTAATGCCATGGACGGCATGCATGATCTCGGCGGCAGGCAGGGTTTTGGCCGCGTCCGCTATTCGCTGAAGGCCGAAACCTTCCACGAGCCATGGGAGAAGCGGGTCAACGCTCTCTATTCGCTCGCGGTCAAACTTGGCATCTTCAACATGGACGAATATCGCCATGCCATCGAGCGCATGGAACCGCGCCATTATCTCTCGGCCAGTTACTACGAACGGTCGCTCACCAGTCTGGCGACGCTCTGCGTCGAAAAGGGAATTTTGACGCGCGAGGAACTGGAACGTCGCGCCCAAGGCGCCTTTCCACTTTCGACCCCCAGCGCGCCGGGCCGCCCGAACGTGGCAACGCGCGAGCACTTCAAGCCCGGCGACAAGGTCAACGTGAAGACCGACTATGTGCCCGGCCATGTCCGCATGCCCGGATACATTCGCGGCAAGACCGGTGTCGTCGTCGGCGTATCGCCGGCCTATCCCTTCCCCGATGCCCACGCGCATGGCGTGAAGGCAGACGATGAGCCGACCTACGATGTGCGCTTCAGCACCGAGGAGCTTTGGCCGAATTCGGCCGACGAGGCTTTCGTTCATGTAGGCGTCTTTCAGAGCTATCTGACGCGCGTGGCCTGAGTCGGTGATCGTCGACGAAGTCCGGCAGATCATCGAGGCAAAAGCGGACGCCCTGATCCGCCGGACAGCCGACGATCTGGCGGCCTTGCTGCATCCTGATTTCGTCTACGTGAACGCGGGCGGCACGGCCTTCGACAAGGCCGGCTACATCGACACCTACTGCATCTCGGGCAAGGTCGTGTTCGCCGAACAGCAGATCAGCGACCTGAACGTGAACCTTTTGCCGGTTTTGCCGTGGCGACCTTCGCTGTGAGCGACAGGTTCACCGCGGGCGGCCACGCCGTCAGTGCGACCTACCGATCGCTCTGCGTGTTCAGCCATACCGAGGGACGATGGCTGTGGGCCGCCGGCCAGACGATGACGGCCAAGTAGGCCGCCGCTAGCTAACGCCAGGCGCTCTTCAGCGCCTGATCCGTCTTCCATTTCTCCACAGCGGCAACATCGTCACAGGAGAAGGCCTGGGTGTTCTTGCGCGGCGTGCCCTCGAGCCAAGCGAAGACGAGGCATTGCCGGTAGGTGTCGGCCCCCTGCTTGGTCTCGAACCTGATCTCGGCGGTGGCAGCAGCGCCCGACTTGGCATCGCCATAGTCGTCGATGGCCGGCGCAATCTCGCCCACCGCGCGGCCCGCCGCCTTATTGTCGGCGTACCACTTGGCGAACGTCGCGAACTGTTCGCCGGCGATGCCTTTGCCGTCCGCCGTCACATAGGTCTTGAGGTCGCGGATCAATGACTGCGTCGCGGCCTCTGCCTTGGGCTCGGCCGCCTTGCGACGCGCCACCAGCTTTTCGCGCATCGCCTTCAGGGCATCGGCGTTGGACGGGGACGTCGCTGCGGCCTGGGTCGATGGCTCGATGCGGCGGATCGGCGCCTTGGAAGCCTCGGCGTTGAGCTGCTGGGCTTCCTGCGGGGTCAGCTTGCCGACAACCGGGGTACCCCGCCCCTTCTGCCAATCGCCGATCGCCTTCACGCTGGACTCGGACTGCAGATCACCGTCAATCGGGCCATTGTACCTATCGAGCGTACGTAGCGATTCCTGGATGCGCTTGCGGTCGGGCTCGGGACTCTGAAGCACGGTGACGTAGTCGGGTGCCGGCGCCGGCCGGGCCGCCGCGACCGGCGCGCCTCCGCTTCCTGCAGCAGGCGCGTGCGACGGCGCCGGCGCAGCCCCGCCGCCTGTCGAGCATGCCCCAGGATTTTGGAAGCAGCGTTCGACTTCGCCGGCGCTCTGCCCGAACGCCGTCGCCGGTAGAAGTACTGCCAGGCCTAACAGGAGCAGTGCGTGGCGCATGTCAGATGCCGCCGTAAGTATTGGCGGCGAGCTGCGCGGGCAGCCCGATCACCAGCACGACCGGCAGGCCGCGCGAGGTCTGCCCGCGGGCGATGATATGGTCGTTCGGTGCGCCCATCTTTCGTTCATAGCTGCCGTTGCCGCTGAACTTGCCGCCGAAACACGACAGCGAAAACTTGCCGTTGTTTGGCCCCTCGTTGGTGAAGGTCCCGTCGCAAACCTGCTCGCCGCGCACGTTCTCGACACTGAAGGTGACCGAGCGGTCGCGCCCGATCAGCGCGCCGTAGCGGGTCACACCATTCAAGCGCGCAACATTGCCGGTGCCGTCGCGGTAGAAGATCGAGGTCGGGCCATAGGAATCGTCGGGCAGCGTGTCGCGCGGCACAACGTAGGTGCCATCGCTGATCACCACCTTGCACTGGCAGTTCACGCTGTAATTCTCTCCGAGCGGCCCCAGCTCGGCCAGCCGCCGGTTGCAGTTGGACAGTGCCACCTCCTGCACTTCGCTCTCGCTCATCTGCCCCTTCGAGTAGGAGTCAGCGTAAAGGAAGGCGCACTGACGCGGCAGCGGCACGGCGACGACCTTGTGGCTCGCCGCCATCGTTTCGGTGTTGACCCAATAGCGGTCCGCCATCTGGTTGAAGCGCAGGAAGATCGGATCGCGGCGCTCCGCCTTGCCATAGGACGACAGCGCGGCGGGCTGCGCGCCGGCGCCCGAGGCGAGCGCCGTTACCGCGAGAAGGGCGAGAAGAAGGATCCGGATCATGGCTGCCATGTTGTGCCTAGAAACATGACCGAAATACGACTTGCCGGACGGGATCATCCCCGCTCGTCTACACCAGCCGGCTCTGGTTCTTGGCCGCCCCGATGAATGACGTGAACAGCGGATGGGGGGCAAACGGCCGCGACTTGAGTTCAGGATGGTATTGCACCCCCAGGAACCAGGGGTGGTCGGGGATTTCCACGACCTCGGGCAGGATGCCGTCGGGCGACATGCCGGAAAACCGCAATCCGACCTGTTCCAGCCGATCCTTGTAGTTGACGTTGACCTCGTAGCGATGGCGATGGCGCTCGCTGATCACGTCCTGGCCATAGATGTCGTGCGCCATGGTGCCCCGCCGCAGGTGGGCGGCGTAGGCACCGAGCCGCATCGTTCCGCCGAGATCGCCGGCCACGTCGCGCTTTTCGACCTGGTTACCCTTGATCCATTCGGTCATCAGGCCGACCACGGCATGCTCGCAGGGGCCGAACTCGGTCGACGAGGCGCCTTCAAGGCCCAACAAATTCCGCGCCGCTTCGATCACCGCCATCTGCATGCCGAAGCAGATGCCGAAGAACGGCACCCTGCGTTCGCGTGCGAATTTGACCGCGTGGATCTTGCCCTCGGTGCCGCGCTCGCCGAATCCACCCGGCACCAGGATGCCGTGAACATGCTCCAGATGGGAGACGGCGTCGTCGCGCTCGAATATCTCGGAGTCCATCCACTCCAGGCCAACCTTCACGTTGCTGGCGAAGCCGCCATGCGTCAGCGCCTCGGACAGGGATTTGTAGGCGTCCAACAGCACCGTGTACTTGCCCACGACCGCGATGGTCACCTTGCCTTCGGGCTCGCGCACTGAGCGCACGACGCCGCGCCAGCGGTCGAGGTTGGGTTCAGCCTCGGCTTCGAGACCGAAGTAGCGGCAGACCTCGCGGTCGAACCCCTGATCGTGATAAGCGATCGGCACCTGGTAGATGGTGTCGACGTCGCGTGCCTCGATCACGCGCTCCTGTTTCACGTTGCAGAACAGCGCGATCTTGCGTCGCTCGTTGACCGGGATCTCCTTGTCGCCGCTGCGGCAGATCAGCAGGTCGGGCTGGATGCCGACGCTCAGCAGCTCCTTGACCGAATGCTGAGTCGGCTTGGTCTTGAGTTCACCCGCCGTCGGAACCCATGGCAATAGCGTGAGATGGATGTACATCACGCGTTCGCGGCCGACTTCGTTGCCGACCTGGCGAATGGCTTCCAGGAACGGCAAGCTCTCGATGTCGCCAACCGTGCCGCCGATCTCGACCAGGACGAAATCCTCCTGATCGACGTCGTTGAGCACGAATTCCTTGATGGCGTCGGTGATATGCGGAATGACCTGCACCGTCGCGCCGAGATATTCACCGCGGCGTTCCCGGGCGATCACGCCCGCATAGATCCGCCCCGTCGTGATGTTGTCGGCCTGCTTGGCGTCAACGCCGGTGAAGCGTTCGTAGTGGCCGAGGTCGAGGTCGGTTTCGGCCCCGTCATCGGTCACGAAGACCTCGCCATGCTGATAGGGACTCATCGTCCCCGGATCGACATTGAGGTAGGGGTCGAGCTTGCGCAGCCTGACCCGGTAGCCACGGCTTTGCAGCAGCGCACCCAGCGCCGCCGACGAAAGACCCTTACCAAGCGAGGAAACCACGCCGCCCGTTATGAAGATAAAGCGCGTCATGGGCTTACAGCATACTAAACGTTGTGGGTCGCAGCCATGGGGATATCCCTTCCGGCGGAAATTTTTCCGCGGAACTGCCGGCGGATGTCGTTGTCGTCTTAGCGGGTCGGCGCGGCAGGCTGAGCCGGCGCCGCCGGGACAGTAGTGCCACCGGGGATGGCCGGTGCTGTCTGGCCAGGCGGCAACTGATCCATGAGGGACTTCGTGTTACGGCCGAGTCCGGTCATGCTCCAGGCCATCAACAGGCTGAGCGCAAAGAAGATCGTGGCGAAGATCGCCGTCAGGCGTGAAAGCACGTTGGCCTGGCCGCGCACCGAGAACAACGCGTCGGTCCGGCCCATGCCGAGGCCGCCACCTTCGCTGCGCTGAAGCAGGATGACGACGATCATCGCGGCGGTAACGCCGACGTGGATAATCAGCAGCACCAGCCGCCAATCGTGCAGAAAGCCTCGTACCGCGTCCATTATTGTCCAGAGCTAGATGGGATGTCCGCCAAGCGCGCGCTTCTAGCCGCTTTAGGCGGCCTTGGCGATAGCCAAAAATTCATCGACCTTCAAGCTGGCGCCACCGATCAGGGCGCCATCGACATCGCCCGCGGCCAGCAATTCACCGGCATTGCTGCCCTTCACGGACCCACCGTATAGCAGGCGCACCGCGTTGGCGTCAGGCACCAGCCCACCCAGCACCTTGCGAATATGCGCGTGTGCCGCAGCAACCTCAGCAGTGGTCGGCGTCTTGCCGGTACCGATCGCCCAGACCGGCTCGTAGGCTACGACCAATCTGGCGGCGGATGCCCCCGCCGGCACACTGCCCTTCAGCTGTGTTTCCAGCACCGCAAGGGCGCGCCCGGCCTCGCGCTCCGCCAGCGTCTCACCGATGCAGACGACCGGCAGCAGGCCAGCGCGCCACGCCGCTTCGGCCTTGGCCCGCACGACGGCGTCGGTTTCACCGCAGTCGGTCCGCCGTTCCGAGTGTCCGACGATGACGTGGCCTGCGCCGGCGTCCCTCAGCATCTCGGCCGAGATGTCGCCGGTGTGGGCGCCACTGGCAGCGGCATGGCAGTTCTGACCGCCGACCAGGACACCGCTGCCCTTCACCGCCTTTGCGATCGCCGCGAGCAACGTCGCCGGTGGACAGATCAGAACCTCACGGTCGGCCCAGCCTGCCTGCTTCACGCCCTCCGCCACGCCAGCGGCCAGTGCCAGGGCTTCGGCAGTGAGACCGTTCATTTTCCAGTTGCCGGCGATCAGCGGCCGCCTCGATCGTGCCATATCGGTTTCCCCTGGTTCGTCTTGCGGCGTGTCTAGCGGCAGCGGCGTTTGTGGTCAAAGTCCGCTTGGTTGCCTGCCAATGGGGCGGGTGGTAGGCATGGCGCCCATTCAAAAACCCCTGCCGGCTCCGTGAATCAGTTCCGCAAACTCGCCCGCTTCATCATCCTCTTCGTGCTTTTCGGCATGCTGATCGTCAGCTTTGCCTTCTGGGGCATTGGCGACATGCTGCGCACCGATGGCCGCAGCACCGAGGTGGCCCATGTCGGCGGGACCCGACTGCCGCTCTATGGTTGGCTCGGCGGGTCCCCGGTCTACGTCAACGAAGTGCGCGACCAGTTCAACCGTCAGCTCGAGGCGATCCAGCGCCAGACCGGACAACGACCCGAGCCGGACCAGGCCTTGCGCTATGGGCTGCACGTTCGTGCCCTCGAGGAAGTCATCCAGCGCGCCGTGCTCGACTATGCCGTCCAACAGTTCGGGCTGACCGTGAGCGACGCCGAGGTCCAGGCCGCCGTCGCGCGCAATCCGGCCTTCCAGGGAGCCGGCGGGTCATTCGACCCCCTGCTCTTCCGCAACCGTCTCCAGCAGGCGCGCCTCAGCGAAGCGCAGTTCGTCGCCGAAACGCGGCGCGAGATCGCCGCCGGCCAGCTCTTCGCGGTGGTCCGCAGCGACGGCCTCTCGCCCAAATCCCTGCGCGACGACATTTTCCGTCTGGAGAGCGAAAAGCGCATCGCCGAGACGATCTATGTTCCCGACGCCATCATCGTCGACGTGCCCAAGCCCACGGCCGAACAGCTCAACACCTATTTCGAGGCCAACAAGACCAAGTTCCAGATCCCGGAGTTCCGGGCGTTTTCCTATGTCCTGCTCACGGTCGACGACATCCTGCCCCAGATCTCCGTGACCGCCGATCAACTGAAGCAGGAGTATGAGGCCCGCGCCGCCGAGTTCGGCACGCCCGAGAAGCGCGACGTCGACCAGGCGATGGCCGATACCGAATCCAAGGCCAAGGCGATCATCGCCGCGGCCGCCGCCGGCAAGTCGCTCGAGGATGCCGCCAAGGAGGTGCTCGGCAGCGCCGACGGTGTGATCAAGCTCGGCCCGGTCACCAAGAAGGAGCTCCCCCCCGGCCCGCTCGCCGACGGCATCTTCGGCCTTCCGGAAGGCATTGCGCCGACGTCGATCCAGTCGCCGCTCGGCTGGCATATCGTGCGCATCAACAAGATCGAGGTTGGCAAGTCGATGCCGTTCGACGAGGTCAAGGAAAAGCTCGATAAAGACATGCGGGCGCAGCAGGCGCCGGATCTCCTGATCAAGCTGGTCACCGATTTCGAGCGCGCGCTGGGCAAGACCCAGTCGATGAAAACCGCAGCCGAGGAACTCGGCCTCAAGGTGAAGACCTACGAGAACGTCGACGTGCGCGGGCAGGATCCGTCGGGCAAGCAGGTCGTCATCGGACCGGCCGCCGCCGAACTGATGCAGGCGGCCTTCGCGACGCGCGAAAGCACCGAGAGCGAACTGCTGGAGACCCCGCGTGGCGAATACTTCGTCGTGCACACGGATCGCGTCACGCCTGCCCGTATCCCCACGCTCAACGAGGTCGAGTCCAAGGTCTCCGAGGCCTGGCAGGCCGAGGAGCGCAAGAAGCTCGCCGACGCCAAGGTCAAGGCAGCGGTCGAACAAGCCAACGCCGGCACCGATATGGCCGCCATCGCCAAGGATCTCGGCACCGAGATGCGCACGGCCAAGGCGGTGACCCGCTTCGAGGCCGACGCCGGCAACTATCTCAGCCAGCCGGTGGTGGTCGAACTCTTCAAGCTTGCGCCGGGCAAGACCCAGTCGGTGCGTACTGGCGAAGGCAGCGTCATCGTCCGCCTCAAGCAGGTCGAACCTCCCGATCTGACCAAGGACAAGGACGCCCTCGACCGTTTCGGCAAGCAGCTCGACACCATGATGGCCAACGACCTCATTCTCGAGCTTGTCGCCGCACTCCGAGCCAAATATGGCGTCACAGTCGACGAAGCCAACTTCGCCGCGGCGTTCCGTCCGCAGCAGCCGTAGCGCGCCATGTCGATTTCTCCCGACTTCGACGCCTTCGCGGCGCGTTACGACGCCGGCATACCGCAGGTCGTCTCGACCAAGCTGGTCGCCGACCTCGAGACTCCCGTCTCCGCCTATCTGAAACTGGCCGACGGCCGCCCCAACTCGTTCCTGCTGGAATCGGTTGAAGGCGGCTCGGTGCGCGGTCGCTACTCGATCATCGGCTTCAAGCCCGACGTGATCTGGCGCTGCCGCAAGGGCCAGGCCGAGATCAACCGTCGCGCCCGCACCGATGTCCACGCCTTCGAAAATCTGGACGGCCGGCCTCTCGAAACGCTGCGCACGCTGATCGCCGAATGCCAGATGGAACTGCCGGAGGGTCTGCCACCGATGGCGTCCGGCCTGTTCGGCTTCCTGGGCTACGACATGGTCCGCGACATGGAGCGCCTGCCGGACCGCAATCCCGATCCGATCGACCTGCCGGACGCCATCATGGTGCGGCCGACGATGGTCTGCGTATTCGACCGTCTGGAAGACAACGTGACTCTGGTCACACCAGCCTGGCCGCAGGCCGGCACCAGCGCGCGCGCGGCCTATGAGGCGGCGCAGGAGCGGCTGGGCGACGCCGTGTCCGACTTCGAGCGCACCCTGCCCTCGCGCCGCGACGATTCTGAAGCCATCGACAACCTGCCCGAGCCGCAGGCCAACATGTCGAAAGACGACTTCAAGAAGATGGTGGAAACCTGCAAGGAGTACATCCGCGCGGGCGATGCCTTCCAGATCGTGCCGTCGCAACGCTTCTCGCTGCCCTTCAAGCTGCCGCCGCTGTCGCTCTACCGGTCGCTGCGCCGCATCAACCCCTCGCCGTTCCTGATCTTCTTCGACTACGGCGACTTCACCATCGTGGGCTCGAGCCCCGAGATCCTGGTGCGCCTGCGCGACAACATCGTCACCATCCGGCCGCTCGCTGGCACCATCGCCCGCGGCGCGACGCCCGAGGAGGACAAGCGGCTGGCTGACAAGCTGCTGGCCGATCCCAAGGAGCACGCCGAGCACCTGATGCTGCTCGATCTGGCACGCAACGACGTCGGCCGCGTCTCCAAGATCGGCTCGGTGCGCGTCGTCGAGCAGTTCACCATCGAGAAATACAGCCACGTCCAGCACATCAGCAGCCACGTCGAGGGCACGCTCGAGGACGGACTGGATGCCATCGACGTCCTCAAGGCGGGCTTCCCGGCCGGCACACTCTCGGGCGCCCCCAAGGTCCGGGCCATGCAGATCATCGACGAGCTCGAACCGGTGAGCCGCGGTATCTATGCCGGTTGCGCCGGCTATTTCGCCGCCAATGGCTCGATGGATACCTGCATCCTGCTGCGCACCGGCCTGGTCAAGGACGACACTCTGTACGTGCAGGCCGGCGTCGGCGTCGTGGCCGATTCAGACCTCGAGGCCGAGTACCAGGAAAGCGTGCTGAAGGCGGCCGGCCTGGTTCGCGCGGCGGAAGAGGCCGTGCGCTTCGCCAGTGCAGGCCAGTGGAACGCCGGCAACACGCGGCGTTGAGCCCGCGGGACGAAGCGGGATAGGCTCCTCCCAACGGAGGAGACCCCATGTCGGATTTGCACCAGTCGGATTGGCAAAAGCGCTACCAGCGACTCGTTTTCGATCGCCCGCATCCCAAAGTGCTGCGGGTGACGATGAACCGGCCCGAGAAATACAACGCCACCGACGCGATCATGCATCGCGAACTGGTCGACGTCTGGCGCGACATCGACGGCGACGACACGGTCAACTGCGTCATCATCCAGGGCGCCGGCGGCAAGGTGTTCTCGGCCGGTGGCGACTTCGACATCATCGAAAAGAACATCAAGGACTACAACGCGCTGCTGCGTACCTGGAAGGAAGCGCGCGACATCGTCTACAACGTCATCAACTGCTCCAAGCCGATCGTGAGCACGATGCGTGGACCGGCGGTCGGCGCAGGCCTCGTCGCCGGCATCCTCGCCGACGTCTCGATTGCTTCGAAGAAGGCCAAGATCATCGACGGCCACACGCGGCTGGGTGTCGCCGCCGGCGACCACGCCTGCATCGTCTGGCCGCTGCTCTGCGGCATGGCCAAGGCCAAATACTATCTCCTGCTCTGCGAAGCGATAGATGGCGAGGAAGCCGAGCGCATCGGCCTGGTCTCGCTCTGCGTCGAGGACGACCAGCTCGAGGCCAAGGGTCTCGAAGTCGCGACCAAGCTCGCCGAGGGCGCCCAGACCTCGATCCGTTTCACCAAGTACGCGCTCAACAACTGGCTGCGCATGATGGGTCCGACCTTCGACACCTCGCTCGGTCTCGAAATGCTGGGCTTCCTCGGCCCCGAGGTGAAGGAAGGCCTCGCCTCCCATCTCGAGAAGCGCAAGCCCAAGTTCGACCCCTACTCGCCTCTCTGAGGAGCGCCGCATCATGCGTGGACTGGAAGGCAAGAACGTCATCGTCACCGGCGGCGGTGGCGCCATCGGCGGCGCCATCTGCCGCCGCTTCGCAGGCTATGGCGCGCGCGTGGGCGTGTTCGACAAGAACCTCGAGGGCGCGAAGAAGATCGCGGCCGAGATCAAAGGCTTTGCCTGCGGCGTCGACATCGCCGACTACGACGCCGTCGGCAAGGCGATCGCCGAGTTCGAGAAGCAGGCCGGCCCAACCGACATCCTGGTCAACAACGCCGGCTGGGACCGTTTTGCCAACTTCGTCGACACCACGCCCGACCTGTGGGACCAGCTGATCGCCATCAACCTGCGCGGACCGCTCAACATGAGCCACTTCGTGCTGAAGACCATGGTGGCGCGCGGCAGCGGCCGCATCGTCAACATCGCCTCCGACGCCGGCCGCGTCGGCTCCTCGCAGGAAGCCGTCTATTCGGCCTGCAAGGGCGGCATCATCGCCTTCACCAAGACCGTCGCGCGCGAGGTGGCGCGCAAGGGCATCACCTTGAACGCCGTCTGCCCCGGCCCGACCGACACGCCGCTGCTGGCCGCCGTCGCCGGTGCCGACGAACGCGGCCAGAAGGTGCGGGCGGCCCTGGTCAGCGCCATCCCGATGAAGCGCGTCGGCCAGCCCGAGGATATTCCCGGCGCCGTCTGCTTCCTCGCCAGCGACGATGCCGCCTTCATCACCGGCCAGACGATCAGCGTCTCGGGCGGCCTCACCATGCATGGCTAACGGAGGACCGACATGAGCGAACTCTGGATCCAGCCGAGCGGCGGGGCGCTCGCCGCCGACGTCCATGGCGTCGACCTCACCAAGCCCATCAGCGACGCCGCCTACGGGCGCATCGCCGCGGCCTGGGCCGAGCATCTGGTGCTGCGCTTCTCCGGCCAGAAGCTCGACGATCCGGCCCTGATGAAGTTCAGCGCTCGCTTCGGCGAGCTCGATCGCGTGCCAATCGCCGCGGCCAGCCTCGACCGCGCCAACTCAGGCGTCGTCCCGGAAGCCGCCGAATGGGTGGCGGTGATCGCCAGCGTCAAGAAGGACGGCAAGGCCGTGGGCAGCCTGGGCTCCTACGAACTCGTCTGGCACACCGACATGTCCTACAACCCGCTGCCGCCGCGCGCCTCGCTGCTCTATGCGCTCGAAGTGCCGCCCGACGGCGGCAATACAGGCTTCCTCAACATGTATGCCGCCTACGAGACGCTGCCCGACGAACTGAAGCGCGCGGTCGACGGCAAGAACTGCATCCACGATTCCAGCCGCAACTCGGCCGGCGAACTGCGCAAGGGTTTCCAGAGCACGCCCGACCCGCGCCGTACGCCCGGCGCCGTGCATCCCCTCGTCCGCCTGCATCCCGTGACCGGGCGCAAGGCGCTGTTCCTCGGCCGCCGCCCCGGCGCCTACATCCACGGCCTCCCGGTCGAGGACAGCGAGAAGCTGCTGGACGCGGTGTGGGCGCACGCCACGCAGGACCGCTTCGCCTGGTACCAGAAATGGCGCGCCGGCGATCTCGTGATGTGGGACAACCGCTGCGTCATGCACCGCCGCGACGCATTCGACGAGAAGCTGCGCCGGCTGATGCATCGCACCCAGATCGTCGGCGAAACAGTCCTGGCGGGCTGATAACGATACACGGGTCTGTCACTTTCGGCGGCTGTCCAGAATTCGCGATAAGCCTTGTGCGACAGGCATATAATTCTGGACGCCCCCTGCAACTGGATCTGTCCGGAATGCGCGACGCGCTCCCGCCCATCGGACATGAAAAAGGCCGGCGCAAAAACCGCCAGCCTGTCAGAATAATAGGCAAACACCTGTCAAACCTGCAAGTTTTTCCTGTGGATATCCTATCGAATTCTACCGATATCCCGCCGCCTGCAATTCAAAGAGCTCGGCATAGCGGCCAGGCCGCGCCATCAGCTCCTCGTGCGTGCCGGCGGCTTCCACCTTGCCGTCGGCCAGGACGAGGATGCGGTCTGCCATGCGGACGCTGGAGAAGCGGTGCGAGATCAGGATGGCGGTCTTGCCCTTGCTCAGCTCCTTGAAGCGCTGGAAGACCTCGAACTCCGCCCGCGCATCGAGCGCCGCCGTCGGCTCGTCGAGGATCAGCACTTCCGCTTCGCGCATGTAGGCCCGCGCGATGGCGATCTTCTGCCATTCGCCGCCGGAGAGTTCGATGCCGTTCCTGAAACGCTTGCCGATCTGCTGGTCGTAGCCGCCGGGCAGCCGGCCGATCACCTCGTCGGCCTGGCTGCGCTCCGCGGCTCGCTCGATCCGGGCGCTGTCGTCGCGTGCGGAAATCCGCCCGACCGCGATGTTGTCGCCGGCGCTGAAATTGTAGCGGACGAAATCCTGGAAGATGACGCCCATGCTGCCGCGCAGCGCTTCGAGGTCGTAATCGCGCAGATCGTGTCCATCGAGGAGGATGCGTCCCTCGTCCGGGTCGTAGAGGCGCGTCAGCAGCTTCACCAGCGTCGTCTTGCCGGCGCCGTTCTCGCCCACCAGCGCCAGCACTTCGCCGGCCTGCAGGGTGAAGCTGAGATGGCGCACCGCCCAGCGCTCCGCACTGGGATAGATGAAGCCCACATCCTCGAACACGAAGCCGTGGCGGATGGCTGGCGGAAACGGCAGCGGATTGGCGGGCGAGAGGATCTCCGGCTTCATCTCGAAGAAGGAGAAGAGATCGTTGAGATAGAGCGCCTGCCCCGCCGTCGAGGAGAAGCCCGTCAGCAGGCCTTCGAGCAACGCGCGCAGGCGCAGGAACGAGCCGGCGAGAAAGGTGAGATCGCCGACCGAGAACTCGCCCGCCAGCGTGCGCCAGGCAATGTAGGCGTAGGCCAGGTAGTAGCCCACGGTGCCGATCGCCGTGAAGGCGCCACCCCACACGGCACGGCGCACCGCGAGCCTGAAATTGGCGGCATAGAACTTTGCGGCCAGGCGCCGGTAGTGCTCGATCAGGAAGCCGTTCAATCCGAAGATCTTCACTTCCTTGGCCGTCTCGACGCTGGCCGCCGTCTGGCGCACGTAGTCGAGCTCCCGCCGCTCCGGCGTGCGGCCAAAATCGAGCGTATAAGTCTGGGCGTTGAAATGCGCCTCGCCGAGGAAGGCCGGCACCAGCGCCACCGCCAGCAGCACGATCAGCCACGGCGCATAGACCAGCAGCCCGGCGGCAAAGCTCGTCACCGTCACGACGTCCTGCATCTGGCTGAACAACTGCCCCATCAGGGTGAGGCGGCCGCTGGTCTGCCGGCGCGCGCGTTCGAGCTGGTCCTGGAATTCGGCGTCCTCGAAATCCTCCAGGTCGAGCGTGGCGGCATGTTCCATCAGGCGCACGCTCGAGACGTTGGAGACCCGTTCCGACAGCAGGCTGTCGACCAGCAGCACCACGCGGCCCAGGACATCCGAGGCGATCGCCAGGGCAAACTCGGCCAGCAACAGCCCCACCAGCCCGTTCAGCAGGCCGCTGTGCAGCCAGTCCTGCAGCGTCGCCGGCCGGCCCGTCATCTGCACCAGCCCGACCACGTCGTCGATGATCAGCTTGCCGATGTAGAGCGCCGCGATCGGCAGCAGCGCGCGCACGAGCCGCAGGCACAATTGGGCCATGGTGAGCCCCGGGCTGGTCTGCCACACCATGGCAATGAAGGGCCGCAGCGTCTTCAGCGCGCCAAATCGTTCCTTCAGTGTTTGCGGATTGGGGATGGATCGCCCATCGCCGCCCTTGTTCCGTGGCATCTATCGTCCTGAGGGGCTGGCCGTTGCGGGAGGTCTCCCCTTGTAACGCAATTCAGGTGGATAGGTGGCGGGACACTTCCATGCCAGTCCACGCTGGCTCTCACGCAAAAGCTAGAGCCAATGATCCTGTTTCGGATGAGCCCAATACTGGCTGCAACTAGGGAGCTTGACCCGAAGGTTGGTAACGGCGGCCTCGTGACCAGAAAACAACCCGCTATCGTAGAGCAATCTGTGCATCAGCAGCCTCCCCAGGCCGACCCAATGCCCAGCATTAGGACAATCCCGAAGGATATCAGGCGCAGCGGAAGCGGACGTAGTAGTTGATCTGCTGGACAAGGCGGTCGTCGAGGACTTGCGGTTTCAGCCCCTTCACGTTGCAGACCTCGCGCATGACGCGGCTCGCCGCCTCCTGTCCGCGCTCGCGCTCGGATTCCGGGTCGGGATTGATGACAAGGGCATCACGCACGACCAGCAGGTCGAATTCGTTCGGCGTGCCAGTCGGCGAGAGGTTCACCTTCATCTGCTTGCCAGTCACATTGACGGTGTGTGAGCGGGTACCCTCGATCGTCTGCTGGTCGTGACAGGCACCAAGACTCAGCACGAGCACCGCTGCCGCTCCAATCCTCTCTCTAAATGGCATCTTCCCTCCTGTGCATCTCCGGTCGGCGCTACCGGGTGCCGGTCACGGGGAAGCCGATTGCCGTTCCCCTCGGCTGGTATGACCCCGTGATCTTTCCGCTTTCGCGGGTCATCAGCAGAAACTGCCCTTTGATGGGGAAGTCGGCCTGATCGTTGGGTTTCTCGAATTGGCCGCTCCAGCTGTTCTGGTCGTAGCCGACCTTGCCGCGCAGCACGTAGGTACCAGACAGGGTCTCCCAGTAACCCATGAGTTCGCCGTTGCCTGCTGCGTCGATGATGAGTGTGCCCTGACAGGGGCAGTTACGGCCTACACTGCCGGCCCACGAAATCTTCCACGTGCCGAGGAAATCGTCGACGTTGTCGGTCGGCGGACCGATCGAGCGGCCGAACGGCACACCCATCGGCGGCCCGAGGTGCGGGGACTGGCCAAGTGCCGTCTGCCCCGTCGCGCCCGCGAGGACGAGAGCCGGGATCAAGGCAACGGCACGGGCGCGATGGATGAGCCTGGAGATCATTGCCCTGGTTGCCTCGCTTCATGCGCACTGTTGAGAACGACATCGCGGCCAAGATCGGCCCGCAGGAGATGATAGGCATCGTTGAACGACGCACCGCACAGCAGGCGCAGCACGAAGGCGATGCTGGCGACCAGGATCAGGACGATGCCGAAGTTCATCAGGTGCGCGTTGCCGCAGGCCTGAACCCGGTTCCCCGATGCCGGTGTGCCGGCCAGATCGGCGGCCATGACCCCCGCCGACCCGCGATAGAAGGCGAACGGAGACTGCATCATGCGCCTAAAGCGAATAGGCACGAGTTGCGGCAGCCGGTCGGCATTCGCCTCCGGCAGGATGTCGATGGGATCGCGACGATCCCGGGGCGGCTTCCAGCGGCCGTGCGCTTCGCGGGAAATGGCGTCGCGAAGCGTCTCGCCTTCCTCGCGTCGTTCGTCTGGCGACTTGAAAGGCATCAACTCGTTGGTCGAATCTCCGGGCTGCTTTATGTCCATGATGTCTCTCGATATGCACCTAGCACGTCCAGGAGACCTCAATACAGCCCTGTGGAGTGCCCGGGCGTCGCACGCCTACATCGGCGCTGTGCCACTCATCCTTCGGTCGGCGGACTGAAGCCCATCAGAGGCGCGATCAGGTGACGGTGGTTCGTCCAGATCAGTGACAAGATTTGACAGCGGGCCTATCGTGGATGCATTCATGTCGCTCCCCGATGCTACTTCTTCCGCTCGCCCTCTTCGCAGAAGACTTGCAGCGAAGCTCTTCGCTATTCTGTTCCTGCTCGGCGCCGTCGCCGTCCTTCTGACGAGCGTCCTGGGTTATTTTTACGCCCGAGATGCTTTGCAGGCGTCGATCTACAATCAGCTCACGATCGTCCGCAAGAGCAAGGCCCATCAGCTCGAAGCCTATTTCCGCACCATCAGTACCGAACTCAGTCAGCTGGCTACCTCTAAGATGGTCGTCGACGCGACGCGGGAGTTCAAGGCTCGCTTCGACGAGCTCGGAGTGTCCGATGTCCCGTTCGATGTTCGTCGGCGTGTCGGCGACTGGTACGTGACGCAATACATGCCCGAGATGCGCCGGGTGACGGATAAGGACCTCAACGTCAACGACTTCCTGCCCATCGGGCCTGCCGCCTACTATCTGCAATACAACTACATCGTCCAAAATCCCCATCCCAGGGCGCGGCGGCGGCTGGTTGACAATGCCGGCGACGGGAGCGCCTACAGCGGGCAGCACGCCATCTACCATCCGCTGCTGCGCAGTGCCGCTACGGCCTTTCGCTTCCAGGATCTCATGCTCGTCGATGCGAGTACGGGCGATCTCATCTACACCGTAGACAAGGAAGTGGACTTCGCCACCTCGCTTCGCACCGGTCCTCGCCGACATTCCAACGTCGCTGCCGCGGTCGCCGCTTGCAGCAGCGGCGTGGACAAGTCGACAGTTTGTTTCGAGGACTTTACGCCCTATGCGCCTTCCCGAGGCGCTCCCACAGCCTTCATGGCTGCACCGGTCTTCGATCGCGATGTTCTCATCGGTATTCTCGTCGCACAGTTGTCGATCCAGGAGATCGACAATGTCGTGACCGGTAATCGTCGTTGGCGGCAAGACGGCTTCGGCGACACAGGCGAAGCGTATATCGTCGGCCCCGACCGGCTTGTGCGCTCCGGTCTGCGCGCCTTCTACGAGAATCCCGAACAATACTTCGCCGAACTCAAGAGTGGTGGTGAACTCGACGAAAACATCGATGCCATCCGCCGCTATGGAACACCGGTGTTGCACCAACGTGTGCTGACCGAAGCGGCCCGAGCGGGGCTCGCGGGTATTGAAGGAGAGGGCGAGATTTTTGGCTATCGCCGCATTCCGACGCTGGCATCCTGGGGCCCGCTCGCGATTGCAGGAACCAATTGGGCATTGATCGCCAAAGTCGACACGGCCGAAGCCTTTGCACCAATCTACAAGCTGCAGCGAGACCTGACGATCGTCGGCGGCCTCGCGCTCCTCGTTGTGCTCGCCACGGGCGCCTGGTTGTCACGCGCGCTGCTCGGACCGATGCGCGATCTTACGGTGGGCGTCTCGCGCTTCGCCGCCGGCGACTATCAGACTAAAGTGCCGATCCGCACCGACGACGAGATCGGCGCCCTGTGTGTTGCCTTCAACAACATGGTCGACGAGCTGCGCGGCAAGAATCTCATCATCGAGAACAAGAACCGGGAGAACGAGGCCTTGCTGCTGAACGTGCTGCCGGCGCCGATAGCCAACCGGCTGCGCGATGGCGAACAGGGCATTGCCGACGGCTTTGCCGACGTGACAGTGGCCTTTGCCGATCTGGTCGGCTTCACCCAAATGTCGTCGGACATGGCGCCAGAAAAGGTAGTCACGCTCTTGAACGGCTTGTTCACGCGCTTCGACGAGGCGGCCCACCAGCTCGGCATCGAGAAGATCAAGACAGTGGGCGACGCCTACATGGCGGTGTGCGGCATGCCGGTGTCGGTGCCCGACCATGCCGAGCGCATGGTGCGCATGGCGATCCGCATGGTCCACATCACCCGCGAGCACGCCCTCGAACATCACGTGACGATGAAGCTGCGCGTCGGCATCAACAGCGGCCCGGTGGTGGCCGGTGTTATCGGCAAGAGCAAGTACATCTACGACCTGTGGGGCGACACGGTGAATCTCGCCAGCCGCATGGAGTCGGGCGGCATCCCGGACGGCATCCAGGTGACGCGGCCGGTCTACGAGAAGCTGAAGGACGAGTTCGTCTTCGAGGCGCGCGGCGCCATTGAGGTCAAGGGCAAGGGCAGCGTCGAAGCCTGGTTGCTGAAGCTGTAGCATTGTCCCCGCCGAAAGCCTTATCCTACGCGGGTGTCCTAACTCTTCGTCATACCCGGCATCTTGACCGCCGAATTGCGTCGTTCGGGCATCGGATCCTCGAACGACCGCGGATAGCGGTGCGGCTGCTTGGAAACCTTGTTCAGTTTTTCAAGCGCCGCGTCCGGCAGGCGCCAGCCGCCGGCGCCCAGCGTCTCCTTGAGCTGCTCGGCGTTGCGCGCGCCCACGATGGCGCTGGCCATGAACGGCTGGTCCATCACCCAGCGCAGCGCCGTCTGCGCCGGCGACCTGCCGATTTCCTTCGCCGTATCGAGCAGCGTCTGCAGGATCTCGGCATGGTTGGGCGCGAAGAACCTGTTCTGGAAGCCCCAACCCTCGGCCGAGCGCGTGCCCTGCACCTTCAGGCTGCCCGGTGTGTACTTGCCGGCGAGGTAGCCCGACGCCATCGGCGACCAAGCGACGACGCCAAGTCCCTTGAGCTGGCAGGCCGGCACAATCTCCTCGTCGATGTCGCGCACGACGAGGCTGTATTGCGGCTGGTAGGCCGAGAAGCTCGCCCAGCCCCTGGTCTCGCTGATCCACAGCGCCTCCATCAAGCGCCATGCCTCGAAGTTGCTGCAGGCGGTGTAGAGGATCTTGCCTTCGCGCTGCAGATCGTCGAGCGCGCGCAGCATCTCCTCCAGTGGCGTCTGATGGTCGACGTGATGGATGAAGTAGACGTCGATATAGTCGGTCTGCAGGCGCTTCAGGCTGCCTTCGATCTGCTGCTTGATGTGCAGCCGCGACATGCCGGAATCGTTGGGACGTCCGCCCATCGGATTGAAGAACTTCGAGGCGATGACGGCGTCCTCGCGCCGGCCCTTCAGTGCGGCGCCCAGCATCGTCTCCGACACGCCGCCGACATAGGAGTTGGCCGTGTCGAAGAAGTTCACGCCTGAATCGAGGGCGGCATTCACCATCGCCGTGGCGCCGTCCTGGTCGGCGCCGTTGCCGAAGGTCATGGTGCCGAGACAGATCTCCGAAACTTTCAGGCCGGCGCGGCCGAGGCGGCGATAGTCCATCACTTCTCCCGATTTCCCGTACACGTGCGCGTTTTCAAATAGCTTATTACATCAGGATGAAGCGGCGTGCCTTCATTCCTCTCCGTCGGAACCGCGAAGCTCCGGCCTGCCGCTGGCATCGGCCAGACGTCAATACGGACGGTAGGTGTTCTCGACACCGGCGATCCGGCCATCGGATGAAGAGGAAGAAGGAACTCCGCAAATCGCTGGACGCCCTCGGCTATGTCGAGCGGAAGGAACGTCGGCTTCGATCTACGTTCGGGATACAACAATCCGGAGATCCTGCGCCCGCAGGCCGAGGATCTCGTCCCCCCAAAGGTCGATGTCATCAGGACGCGCCTGCCGAAGCCATCCAAACGATAGCCGACCTGCCGCCGACGCCGTCGTCGACGTGGCCTTCAGGAATCGCCTGCCGCTACGCTTGAGTCCGCCCCGTCCAGACGAGGCGGACCCGATGTAGGCTGCTCTCGAACCTTAGTTCGTTCGGACGTTGCCTCGTGCGTCGACCGTTACCGGAACGGCGGTGGTGCCGCGCAGCGCCTGGCCATGCCACTGGCCATCACTTCCCTTTTTCAGGCCCTGAACGTTCTTGTAGCCGTCGGCTTCGATGCGCCCGCGCGCCGCATTGCTCCGGGGATCGTTCGCCCGGCTATTGTCGAGGCCCGGCTGGCTCATGCGGTCCTGGGCGCGATCCAGGCCCGTTGCGCGGTTGGGCGCCCCGACCGCGTTGGAATTGGCCACGCCCTGCGGGCTCATCCGGTCCTGGGCGCGGTCATAGCCCGTGGCCCGGTCGGTCGCATGGACGCCATTGGGGTTGTTGGCGGTCGGCGTGCGGTCTTGCGCCCGACCGACTCCGTTGTCGCGGTCCGTCGTGCCGGCACTGTTGGACATTGTTTTCGCCCCGCCCGACGGGCTGTTACCGGGCGCGCTGGGGCGCTGGCTGTAGCCCGGGTTGGCGGCGAGCGTTACCATTCCGATGACGAGAGCACCGGCATAGGCCGTACGAATGAGTGAATTCGACATTTGGACCTCCAGCTATGTTTCAGCGGATATTTGGTCAGCCATGAGCGGGTGGGCCGGGTTCACCGTCGGCGTCGCTAGAATTCGCTCAGGTCGGCGACCGCAGCGGCGATCATGCGCATACCGGTCGCCAACAACAGAACGTCGTTGGCCACGCGGACATATTGATAGCCGGAAGGCGCCGACGTGAGCTGCAACACGTACGATTTATTTCGGCGCGTTCAAGACCTCGATGAGGCCTTCGGATTGTGTCCGGCTCACGGCGATATTGCGCTATCCAGAAGGCTCGTGCCGGACCACGCAACAGAGGACGTAAATCCAACGACGTCGGCGCCGAAGGTGCTTTGGAAATTCAGACCTGCGGAAATTCAGACCTGCTCAAGTCGAGTGGAGAGAAGGCCTCACCTCTCCGCTTCGCCGAGGCGCCGGGCAGGTCAGATCCCCAACATCGCCTTGGCCATGATGTTGCGCTGGACCTCGGACGAGCCGCCGTAGATCGTGCTCTTGCGGGTGTTGAAGTAGCGCGGTGCCGCGTCGTCGACGTATTCGCCGCCGACCGGCACGACGTTGCTGTCGTAGTTGCGGAGTTCGGTGAAGGGCACGCCGTACCAGCCGACCGCCTCGACCGCGAGTTCGGTCACCTTCTGGCCCACTTCGGTGCCGCGCATCTTCACGACAGAGGCCATCAGGCCGGGCGCCTCGCCG
>JAQSDW010000180.1:0-6734 GCA_029946105.1 Reyranella sp.
CCAGGTGCCGACGACGCTGCTGGCCCAGGTCGATTCCTCGGTCGGCGGCAAGACCGGCATCAACACGCGCCACGGCAAGAATCTCGTCGGCACCTTCTATCAGCCACGACTGGTGCTGGCGGATACCGCCGTGCTCGACACCCTGCCCCGGCGCGAGCTACTGGCCGGCTACGCCGAAGTGGCAAAATACGGACTGATCGACGATCCGGCCTTCTTCGCCTGGTGCGAGAAGAATGGCGCCGACGTCCTGTCCGGCGATGCCGCCGCCCGCACCTACGCGATCGAGCAGAGCTGCTTTTCCAAGGCACGCATCGTGGCCGCCGACGAGCGCGAGACCACCGACCTGCGCGCATTGCTCAATCTCGGCCACACCTTCGGCCATGCCCTGGAGGCCGAGACCGGCTTCGGGCCTGACCTGCTGCACGGCGAGGCGGTGGGCGCCGGCATGGCGATGGCGTTCGACCTGTCGGCCCGGCTCGGACTCTGCCCGGCGGCAGATGCCCAGCGTGTGCGGGCGCATCTGGGGGCCATCGGCCTGCCGATACGCCTGCGCTCAATCGGCGGCGACAACAGGCGGGTCTGGGACGCCGGGCGCCTCGTCGAGCACATGCGCGGCGACAAGAAGGCGGAGGGCGGCAAGCTCGCGTTCGTCCTGGCGCGTGGCATCGGCGGGGCCTTCGTGAGCCGCGAGGTCGACGAGAAAGTGCTGCAAGGCCTGCTCGTGGACGCGATCGCGGCCTAGTCCATGGAACCGGAAATCCATTTCGAGCTGGCCGTTCATGTCGCCGCCCCCCTGGTGGCGCTCTGCCTGATCGCGGCGAGCTACCTGTCGGCTGCCGAGACGGCAATCACCGGCGTGTCGCGGCCGCGCATGCACAGGCTGGCGCAGCAGGGCAACCGACGCGCCGTGTTGGTCAACGCCCTGCTCGACCGCAAGGACGCCGTCGTCAGCGCGACGCTGATCGGCAACAGCGTGCTCAACATCTTTTCCGCCTCGCTCAGCACGGCGGTGCTCACCGACCTGTTCGGCACCGCCGGCGTGTTCTACGCGACGCTGGCCATCACCGTGCTGGTCGTGCTGTTCGTCGAGGTGTTGCCCAAGACCTGGGCCCTCCTGCAGGCCGACCGCATGGCGCTCGGCCTCGCACCATCGCTCAACGTCGTGTTGATGATCCTGGGGCCGGTCTCTTCGGCCGCGGCGCGGGCGGCGCGCTTCTTCCTCGGCCTGTTCGGCATACGCGGCCACGGAGGCGACGACGCGCAAACACAGGACGACATGTTGCGCGGCGCCATCGACCTTCACGGTGAGGGCCAGAGCGGCGATACCGCGCCTGAGAAGGCGATGCTGCGCTCGGTGCTCGACCTCGGCGACCAGACGGTTGGCGACGTGATGACCCATCGCGGCAACGTGGCGCTGATCGACGCCGACCAGCCGACTGACGATATTGTCACCCAGGTGCTGGCCGCACCCTATACCCGCATCCCGCTTTACCGCGGCGAAGCCGACAACGTCGTGGGCGTCGTCCACGCCAAGGACCTGTTCCGCGCCGTCAAGGCGGCCGGCGGCCCGGCCGAGGTCAAGATCGACGACGTGCTGACACCACCCTGGTTCATCCCGGAATCGACCGTCCTGTTCGACCAGCTGGAAGCCTTCCGTGCCCGCCACGAGCACTTCGCCATCGTCGTCGACGAGTACGGCGCGCTCCGCGGCATCGTCACGCTCGAGGACATCATCGAGGAGATCGTGGGCGACATCGAGGACGAGCATGACGCCATCAAGCGCGGCGTCGTCCGCCGCGAGGACGGCAGCATGATCTGCCAGGGCGAAGTGCCGATCCGCGACCTCAATCGCGAATTCGGCTGGAACCTGCCCCAGGACGTGGCCATCACCATCGCCGGTCTGGTCCTGCACGAGGCCCGTCGTATCCCCGAAGTGGGCCAAATCTATGCATTTTACGGATTTCGCTTCGAAATTCTGAAGCGCGAGGGCACGCGCATCGCCGAGTTGCGCATCATTCCGCCCGCCGCCATACAGGCCGGGTAACACCCCCTTCCCTTCTGCGAGAGGTTCACCCATGCCGCTTTCGCCACCGATCGGGCGACAGCACCTGCATACGCGTCGTGTCGTCTGCCAGGGCTTCTTCCGCGACGACGGCCTCTGGGACATCGAGGGTCGCATCACCGACGAGAAGACCTACGAACACGCCAACGAATGGCGCGGCGCGCTGAGCCCCGGCGACTACGTGCACGACATGTCGATCCGACTCACGGTCGACCACAAGTTCACCATCGTCGATGTCGAGGCAGTGACGGACAAGTCGCCGTACCGGATGTGCGGCGACATCGCGCCCGATTTCCGGAAGCTGATCGGTCTCAGGATCGGCGGCGGTTTCCACCGCGCCGTCCGCGAGCGGTTGGGCGGGGTGCACGGCTGCACCCACATCGTCGAGTTGCTGGGCCCGGTCGCCACCACAGCGTTCCAGACCGTGTCGTCGGGCAAGGCGCGTGAACTGAACCGCGCCCATCGCGCCAGGAGCGGCGATGCGGCGAAGCCGGCAGATCCAGCCGCGGCGCCCAAGCCGCGCCGCAAGCCCTACGTCATCGACACCTGCCACGCCTGGGCGGCGGATGGCGCCGTCGTCAGGCGCTGGGCACCGGATTTTTACACCGGGCCCGACGCCGAGGCGGTTCGCGCCGCCGTGGCCGGCAAGGAAGTGGAGATGGAGGGCTAGCGTCTTCTGCTAGGACCTCTTTGCCGCATCCTCGGCCGGCGTCAGCGTGACGAGCGCCAGCGCGTGCAGGCCGGCATCGAGTTCGTCCTTCAGGGTCGCATAGACGAGGCGCTGCCGCGCCACACGGTTCTGGCCTTCGAAGACCGCCGAGACGATCTCGACGTTGAAATGGCTCTCGCCCGCCTCGCTCGCGCCGGCATGGCCGGCATGGCGGGCCGAATCGTCCTCCACGGCAAGGCGCAGCGGCGCGAACCGCTGTCGGAGCTTGCTGTCAATCGCCATCGCTACCTTGCCCATTGATCGCCTCACTTGCCCGGCAAAACCGTAGAACACATATTAGACGAATGTCCCGACGGCGAGTGAACCCCTTGATGGAGACCAACGGCGCGCAGCCGCATCAGCGCGTCTGCGAGGCTCCCGGCTGCCGGCTGCAGGGTGAATACCGCGCACCCTGGGCGCGCGACCGGCTGAACGAGTACCGCTGGTTCTGTCTCGAGCACGTCCGCGAATACAACAGGAAGTGGGACTATTACGCCGGCCTCGGCGCCGAGCAGATCGAGGCCCATATCCGGGCCGACACGACCTGGCGCCGCCCGGTCTGGCCGCTCGGGGCGCGGCGCAGCGGCAATGCCTATGCCCATATCCACGATCCGTTTGGTCTGGCCGACGACGCGGGCCTCGGTGAAAAGCCGCCCCCCATAGTCGATGGCAGCGAGCAACTGACATCGGCCGAACGGAGTGCATTGGACGTCCTTGAACTTTCATGGCCGCTAACCCGGGCGGAAGTGAAATCTCGTTACAAGGAATTGGTCAAAATGCATCATCCCGATGCCAATGGCGGAGCCCGCGAGGCCGAGGAAAAGCTGAAGGAAATCAACGCCGCCTATTCCACTCTGCGGGCTTCGGAACACTTTCCGGTAGGGTGATCGCGACTTCCGTTAGCTGCCCTGCCAATTGGCCGCTTGCGGTGCACAAAATGGCCTGCGAGACTGACTTTGCCCGCACTTTGGCGGGTTTTGTTTTGTAGGAACTCGTGTGATGGCTTCTACGACGACCGCGGCCCAGCAGAATGTGTCGGGCGTGCCGGATATCAAGGTTTCCGCCCGCCAGCTCTTTGGCATCGACACCGACATGGAAGTGCCGGCGTTCAGCGTCCAGACCGAACACGTCCCCCAGGTCGACGATTCCTACCTCTTCGACCACGACACCACGATGGCGATCCTCGCCGGCTTCGCCCACAACCGGCGCGTCATGGTCCAGGGCTATCACGGCACCGGCAAGTCGACCCACATCGAGCAGGTCGCGGCGCGCCTCAATTGGCCCTGCATCCGCGTCAACCTCGACAGCCACATTTCCCGTATCGACCTGATCGGCAAGGACGCGATCGTGCTGCGCGACGGCAAGCAGGTCACCGAATTCCGCGAGGGCATCCTGCCGTGGGCGCTGCAGAATCCGACGGCGCTGGTGTTCGACGAGTACGACGCCGGCCGCGCCGACGTGATGTTCGTGATCCAGCGCGTCCTCGAGGTCGAGGGCAAGCTCACCCTGCTCGACCAGAACAAGGTGATCCGCCCGCATCCCTCGTTCCGCCTGTTCTCGACCGCCAACACGGTCGGCCTCGGCGACACGACCGGCCTCTATCACGGCACGCAGCAGATCAACCAGGGCCAGATGGACCGCTGGTCGATCGTCACGACGCTGAACTACCTGGCGCACGACCAGGAAGTGAACATCGTCGTCGCCAAGACGCCGATGTACGACAACGACGAGGGCCGCAAGATCGTTTCCGCCATGGTGGCGCTGGCCGACCTTACCCGTGCGGGCTTCATCGCCGGCGACATCTCGACCGTCATGTCGCCGCGTACGGTGATCACCTGGGCCGAGAACGCGCGCATCTTCGGCGGCGACATCGGTTTTGCCTTCCGTCTCACCTTCCTCAACAAGTGCGACGAGGTCGAGCGCACCACGCTGGCCGAGTACTACCAGCGCTGCTTCGGCAAGGAATTGCCGGCAAGCAGCGGCAAGGGCGGCAAGCTGCACTAGGAAGAGGGCCGAATGGCCAAGGATTCGACGCCACTCGAGGAATTCCGGCGCGTCACCGCCACGACTATGCGGGCGGTGTCGCGCAAAGAAGTGAACGTTTCGTTCGTGCCCGACGGCGGTTCGCTGTTGGGCAGTGAGGCGCGTATCACCGTGCCGGCCCGCGACCTGCCGGTCGAGGATGTGAGCCGCGTCCGTGGCGAGGCCGATTCCATGGCGCTGAAGCTGCGCCATCACGACCGCAAGACACATCTGCGCCGCGTGCCGCGGGGCGAGACCGCCCGCTCGATCTTCGAGGCGGTCGAACAGGTCCGCGTCGAGGCTCTGGGCGCGCGCCGCATGGCCGGCGTCGCTGACAACCTCTCGGCACTGTGGCGCCAGCGCTCCGACCAGCGCGGCCATGCCCGCATCAAGTCCAAGGAAGACGCCCCGATTGCCGACGTGATCAGCCTGATCGCGCGCGAGCAGCTGCTCGGCACACCGCCGCCCGACTCGGCCAAGGCGATGGTCGATCTGTGGCGCGCCGACATCGAGTCCGCCGCCGGCCGCGACTTCCAGAAACTGAAGGACTCGCTCACCAACCAGGAGGCCTTCGCCAAGGCCGCGCGCCAGCTCATTCGCGACCTCAAGCTCGGCGACGAATCGGCCGACCTGCAGGATGACGACAACGAGGACTCGCAGGACCAGGAGAACGCCGACGGTCAGTCGAACGAGACCGGCGACGACAACAGCGATTCGAGCGAGACCCAGGGCTACGGCGCTCAGGGTGAGGAGACCGAGGACGCCTCCGACCAGGAAGACGCTTCCGAGACGGCGGCCGACCAGGCGCAGACCGAGATGCAGATGGGCTCGGGCGACGAGGAAGAGCCGGGCCGCGCCGAGCGCCCCTGGCTGCCGCCGGGCGCTCTCTCCAACGAGCCGCTGGGCCAGCAGTATCACGCCTATTCGACCAAGTTCGACGAAATCGTCGATGCCGATCAGCTGTGCGACGCCGAGGAATTGGGCCGCCTGCGCAACCATCTCGACCAGCAGCTCGCGCACCTTCAGGGTGTGATCGGCAAGCTTGCCAACCGCCTGCAGCGCCGCCTGATGGCGCAGCAGAACCGGTCGTGGGAGTTCGATCTCGACGAGGGCACGCTCGACGCGGCGCGCCTGGCGCGGATCGTTGCCAATCCGATGCACTCGCTGTCCTTCAAGATGGAGAAGGACACCAATTTCCGCGACACCGTGGTGTCGCTGCTGATCGACAATTCGGGGTCGATGCGCGGGCGCCCCATCACGGTTGCCGCGATGAGCGCCGACATCCTCGCCCGCACGCTCGAGCGCTGCGGCGTGAAGGTCGAGATCCTGGGCTTCACGACGCGCGCCTGGAAGGGCGGCCAGAGCCGCGAGCAGTGGCTTGCCGCCAGCAAGCCCGCCAATCCGGGCCGCCTCAACGACCTGCGCCATATCGTCTACAAGCCGGCCGACGCGCCGTGGCGGCGGGCACGCAAGAACCTCGGCCTGATGCTGCGTGAAGGCATCCTCAAGGAGAACATCGACGGCGAGGCACTGTTGTGGGCGCACAACCGCCTGCTGCCGCGCCCCGAAGAGCGCAAGATCATGATGGTGATCTCCGACGGCGCCCCGGTCGACGATTCGACGCTGTCGGTCAACCCCGGCAACTATCTCGAGCGCCATCTGCGCGACGTCATCGACTGGATCGAGACGCGCTCGCCGGTCGAGCTGGTCGCCATCGGCATCGGCCACGACGTCACGCGCTACTACCGCAAGGCCGTCACCATCGTCGACGCCGATCAACTGGGCGGCACGATGATGGAGCAGCTCGCCTCGCTGTTCGACGAGGACGACAAGAAGGGCGCCAAGGGTGGCCGTGAGCGCGGCCGCGGCGCCCAGGCTTCGGGTGGCAAGGCCTCCGGCGGCAAACCTGCCGGCGGCAAGACGGGCGGCGGCAAGACGGGC
>JAQSDW010000180.1:6834-21547 GCA_029946105.1 Reyranella sp.
CAAGGCCTCCGGCGGCAAACCTGCCGGCGGCAAGACGGGCGGCGGCAAGACGGGCCGGCGCGCCGCCTGATACCGGTGGCCATCCGCCTCCTTCTCTTCATCGCCTGCCTGCTCGTCGCATCCTGCGGCGGTGGTTCGCCACCGCCGGCCGGCGCACAGGAACGCCCCCTCGAGATCAGGAACTCCTCGCAGCCGTTCAAGATCGACGAGCCTGCGGCAACGCAGATCGGTCGCCTGATCTGGCGCGGCGGCATCGCCATGACCGCCAACTCGCCTCACTTCGGCGGCTGGTCCGATCTCCATGTCACAGCCGACGGACGCAGCCTGACATCGATCTCCGACGAAGGCGCCTGGCTCACGGCGACGATCGATTACGATGCCAAGGGCAACCTGGCGGGGCTGAGCGGCGGCCGGATCGGCCAGCTGCGTGGTCTCGACGGCAAGCCGATCGCGACCAAGGCGGAAGCCGACGCCGAAGGGGCTGCCCGCCTGCCCGACGGCTCATGGCTGGTTGCATTCGAGCGCCACCACCGGCTGTGGCGCTATCGGACCCTCACCGATACGCCGATGCCTGTGGAAGGGCCGGCCGAGATCGCCCGGCAGCCCGCCAACGGCGGCATCGAGGCCTTGACCGCGCTGTCCGACGGCCGCGTCATCGCCATCAGCGAGGAATATGGCCAGCGGCCCGGCACAGCGATGGGCTGGATCGGCACGCCAATATCCGGTGGTGGGGTGTCGGACGGCGCCTACATCTGGCGCTCGTTCGACTACGCCACGATCCCCGATTTCCGGCCGACCGCGATCACCCTGCTGCCGGACGGCTCCTTCGCCACGCTCGAGCGGGCCTTCGACATGGTGCGCGGCGTGCGCTGCCGCGTCATGCGGTTCGATGCCGCCCAGCTCGCGCCGGGCACGACTGTGCGGGCCGAGGAATTGGCCCGGCTCGCCTCGCCTTATGCGGTCGATAATCTGGAGGGAATGGCCGCCACCGTGGGCGCTCGCGGCGAGACGCTGCTGTGGCTGATGTCGGACGACAACTTCAACCCGCTTCAGCGCAACATCCTGCTGCTGTTCGAACTGGCAAAGTAAAGGCCGCTTACGCGGCCTTTTTGGCGTCCTTCTTGGCTTTCGCCAAAACCACCCGGCGCTTCAGCACCGTCATCTCCGGGCTGAGCTTGCTGGTGTTGGTGCCCAGCAGGTAGGCGTCGATGCCGCCATTGTGCTCGATGGTCTTGACGCCCCGCGGCGTCAGCCGCAGACGCACGGAATGGCCGAGGACATCGGACAGGACCGAGGCAACCTGCAGATTGGCCATGAACCGACGCCGGGACTTGTTGTTGGCGTGGCTCACATTGTTGCCGTACTGCACGGACTTGCCCGAGAGGGCGCAACGACGGGGCATGGCGACTTCCGCTAAAAAACGATCCCGCCGAAGGGCGGGAAGGCGGGCTTTTTACGGGCCGGACGGGGGGCCGTCAAGCAAACCAGTCGACCACCCGGTCGCTGATATCCTCGACCATATCCTCGGAAATTACCCTCCCACGGGCGGAAATCCCTGCCTGGTGGACGGTTTCGGGGTCTCCCGAGATCAGCGGGTGCCACCAATAGAGGTCCTGGCCTAAATGGACCAGCCGGTAGCCGCAGGTCTTGGGGAGCCAGTCCATCTTGGCCACAACCTTTGGGGTGAGCTGGATACAGTCCGGCACGATCTTCTTGCGGTTCTTGTAGTCCTTGCAGCGCGCCGTCTTGGGGTCGAGCAGCTTGCAGCAGGTATCGGTCTGGGCGAGTTCGCCGGTGCCCTCGTATTCGAGCTTGTTGACGCAGCACATGCCGCAGCCGTCGCAGAGGGATTCCCATTCCTGCTTCGACATCTGGGCCAGCGACTTGCGCTTCCAGAACGGCACCTCGCTGGCGGCAGCCGCCCGCCGGGCCTGCCTGAGGAACGATTTAGCGACCATGGAAGACTTCTAGCATCCGCCGGGCGGCAACGGCAGGGGTCGCCCGGCCGGCTTCGACCTCGCGTTCCAAATTGCCCACAAGGCGCTTCACGTCGGGGTGTCGGCGCAGCTCGGCCAGCAAGGTCTCGCCCACTTCGCTCCACATCCAGGCGCGCGCCTGTTCGGCACGGCGCCGCGCCACACCCTTGGCGCCGACCGCCGTCGCGAAGCGCTCGACGGTCTGCCAGATCTCGACCACGCCCTCGCCGGTCTGCGCCGAGCAGGTCTGGACCTCGGGCGTCCAGCCGACGGTCGGAGAGCGCAACATGCGCAGTGCGTGCTGATAGTCGGCGGCCGCGCGCTTGGCGGTCGGCAGAAGATCGCCGTCGGCCTTGTTGACCACGATCAGGTCGGCAAGCTCGATGACGCCGCGCTTGATGCCCTGCAGGTCGTCGCCGCCGCCCGGCAGCAGCAGCACGATGAACATGTCGACCATGTCGGCGACCGCCGTTTCGGACTGGCCGACACCCACCGTCTCGACGATCACGGTGTCGAAGCCTGCCGCTTCGACAAGCAGCATCGCCTCGCGCGTGCGCCGCGCGACGCCGCCCAGGGTGGCGCCGGCCGGCGATGGCCGGATGAAGGCGGCGGGACGGCGCGACAGTTCTTCCATGCGCGTCTTGTCGCCCAGGATCGAGCCGCCACCGCGCTTCGACGACGGATCGATCGCCAGCACCGCGAGCGACCGGCCGCGTTCCAGAAGCGAGAGGCCGAAGCGCTCGATCAGGGTCGATTTGCCGACGCCGGGAACGCCGGTGATGCCGAGCCGCACCGACTTGCCGGTATGCGGCAAGAGTGCCGCCAGCAGGGCGTCGGCCCGCTCGCGATGGTCGCCGCGCGTGGATTCGACGAGGGTGATGGCCTGCGCGAGCGCCCGCCGGTCGCCGGCCAACAAGGGCGCGAATAGCGGATCGACGGACGTTTCGGTCCTGGCAGCCGTGGCGCTCATCGGCTTCAGAATTATCAGCCGCGACGGCGGAGCGCCAGCAAGGCCGCGAGCGTCGCGGCGGCATAGAAGAAGGCCAGCGTCCAGCCGAGGCCGGGATCGCCGATCTCGTCCATCGCCGCCCCCGTCAGTGGCCGGCCGATCAGGCCGCCCAGGATGTAGAACAGACTGAAGGCGGTGTTGGCGCGGGCGATGTCGCCGCCGCGAAAATGCTGCCCGAGCAGTGCCAGTCCCACCGGGTAGATCGCAAAGGAAATGCCGCCCCACAGCAGCACGACCCCGATCACCGCCGCCGACTGGGCCGGCACCATCGGCAATAGGCCGACGAGAACGGCGCTGGTGAGCGTGCAGCCGGCCAGCACGGCGCGGCGATCGTAGTGATCGGCCATCCAGCCGATCGGCCATTGCAGGATCACGTTACCCAGCACGAAGGCCGACAACCAAAGTGCCCCGGTCTCCGGCGAAACGCCGGCGCCGACCGCGTAGACGGGCAGGAAACTGAACGCGACCTGTTCGCCCAGCCCGCAGACGAAGGCCGCGAACATGGCAAGCGGGACCGCTTTCACGACGATCGTGAAGCCGCTGTCGGCCGTGTGCTCGATCGCCGGCGCGCTCTTCCAGTAGGGCAGCAGCGGCACCGCCACCAATAGGGCCAGCGCCGCGCAGGTGAGGAACGGCGCCGGCCCATAGACGCCCGTCACCTGCAGCACGAGCGGGCCCAGCGCGAGGCCGAGTGCCACCAGCATGGCGTAGAGACCCATGACGCGGCCGCGACGCTTCTCCTCGACGACGACGTTCATCCAGATCTCGCTCACCACCCACGGCACGCCGCCGGTTATTCCGTGCACCAGGCTGAGGAAGAACCAAACAATGGGATCGCTGGTGAGCGTGTAGGCGACCGTGACCGCCGAGCCCGTCACGACGGAAACGACGATCAGCGGGACGGCGCCGAACCTGGCCGCCATCTGCGGAATGCGCGTGCCGAAGGCCAGCATGCCGATGCCCCAGGCGGCGGCGATGATGCCGATGGTGAGATGGTCGGCGCCCTGTCGTTCCAGCGCGAGCGGCACCAGCGGCAGTGCGACGCCCGCCTGCAGGCCGATGGCGGCACAGGCGAGGAAGACCGGCAGCAGGGCGCGCCAGGGATTTTGGGCCGTGCTACTCCGCGACACGCAAATGGCCTTCGGCGCGGAAGGACGGCGGCTCCTCGACCTTTTGCTCGGCCTCTGCGGCGGCTTCCTGCTGGCGGCGCCACATGTCGGCATAGAGGCCGTTGCGTGCCAGCAGCTCGCCATGGCGGCCGCGTTCGACGATCCGGCCGCGGTCGAGGACCACGATCTCGTCGGCGTTGATGACGGTCGAAAGCCGATGCGCGATCACCACCGTCGTGCGGCCGCGGCTCACTTCCTCGAGCGAGCGCTGGATTTCCTGTTCGGTGCGCGTGTCGAGCGCACTGGTCGCCTCGTCGAACAGAAGAATCCGCGGGTTCTTGAGGATCGCGCGGGCGATCGCCACGCGCTGTTTCTCGCCCCCCGAAAGCTTGAGGCCGCGCTCGCCGACGGTCGCCTCGTAACCCAGAGGCAGCGCCAGGATGAAGTCGTGGATCCGCGCCATGCGGGCGGCCTGCTCGACTTCCTCGCGGCTGGCGTCGGGCCGGCCGTAGGCGATGTTGTAGTAGATCGTGTCGTTGAACAGCACAGTGTCCTGCGGCACCACGCCGATCGCCGCCCGCAGGCTCGTTTGCTGGATTTCGCGGATATCCTGGCCGTCGATCTTCACGCTGCCGGACGCCACGTCGTAGAAGCGGAACAGGATGCGCGAGACCGTCGACTTACCCGCGCCACTCGATCCGACGATCGCCACGGTATTGCCCGCCGGCACGCGGAAGCTCACGTCGTGCAGGATCGGCCGGGCCGCCTCGTAGTGGAAATCGACATGGTCGAACACGATCTCGCCGCCCCTCACCTCGAGCGGCGGCGCGCCCGGCCGATCGGAAATCTCGGCCGCGACGTCGAGAAGGCCGAACATCTTCTCCATGTTGACCAGCGCGTTCCGGATCTCGCGATAAGCGAAGCCCAGCATGTTGAGCGGCACGTAGAGCTGGATCAGGAAGGCGTTCACCGCCACGAAGTCGCCGAGCGTCATCGTGCCGTGGATCACGCCGCTGCCGGCCATCGACATGACGGTGACCAGGCCGACGGAGATGATCGCGCCCTGGCCGATATTGAGCACCGACAGGGTCCGGCTGGAACGGATGGCCGCCGTCTCGTAGCGCCGGCGGCCGACGTCGAACCGCCGCGCTTCGTGGGGCTCGTTGCCGAAATACTTCACGGTCTCGTAGTTCAGCAGGCTGTCGATCGCCTTGGCGTTGGCATCGGTGTCGGCATCGTTCATGCGGCGCACGAACTTGATGCGCCATTCCGAAAGCACGACGGAGAACACGATATAGGCCGCGACCGTCCCCAGCGTGACGGCCGTGAAACGCCAGTCGTAGAGGCTCCACAGGATGCCGCCGACCAGGACGATCTCGAACAGGGTGGGCAGGATATTGAAGGTCGTGAAGCGGATCAGGAATTCCATGCCCTGGGTGCCGCGCTCGATGACGCGGCTGAGGCCGCCGGTCTGGCGTTCGAGATGGTATCGCAGAGACAGTGCATGAAGGTGCCGGAACACCTCCAGGGCGAGATTGCGGATCGCTCGCTGCGACACCGGCGCGAAAATGGCGTCGCGCACCTCGCCAAAAGCCTGTGCCAGCACGCGCGCGGCGCCATAGGCCACGATCAGGGCAATCGGCACCGCGACGGCCTGTGCCGTGGGCTCGCCCAACGCATCGACGGCCTGCTTGTAGAGAATCGGGACGTAGACGTTGATGACCTTGGCCAGGACCAGCAGAACCATGGCCACGACGACGCGGCTGCGCAGGCCGGCTTCACCAATTGGCCACAAATGTCGGGCCATGATGCCGACAACCGCCCAGGTGCGCGAGGCGCTTAGCTTGGGAACGCGGTCGTTGCCGGGAGGCGACATGGCAGAAAAGTGCCTTTTCTGGTGTGTTACTTGTATGGCAGAGGGGGCGTGGGCCTTCTATCGTGCCGGTGCCTCTGAAGTAAGCCCCCTGTAGAGAGGGATTTCATGAGTTTTCGTAGGGCCTTGATCGCGTTTGCCTTGAGTGTTGGCCTGCCAGCCGCAGCCCTTGGACAGGACGCGCGCCAGGTCGAAATCGGCTACGAAATCACTTTCGCCGGATTTGCCGGGTTCCGCATCGACGTCACCGCGCGTTTCGACGGTGCGAGCTACGATGTCGAAAGCCGCACTTTCAAGGAAGGTGTGCTGAAGGCCATCACCATGCACTACGACGGCCGCAACCGGGCGTGGGGCGGATTCTCGCCGCAGGGTGCGCAGCCGACAGCCGGTTCCCTGTCGATCGTCGTGGAGAACAAGCCCCGCACCTGGGTCGCCCAGTATGGCCCCGGCGGTACAATGAGCGAGACGCACAATCCAGCCTGGAAGCCGCCACCCCAGCATGTGATCCCCGAGAACCAGCGCATCGGTTCGCTCGATCCACTGTCGGCGGCGCTCACGGTTGGCCTCGCCGGCGATGCCGCCTGTGATCGCACCGTACAGACCAACGACGGCAAGCGACGGATCGACATCATGATCCACAAGATCGGCATGGAATCGCCGGCCGCGGCGGGCGTGCCGACCGCGAAGGGCGATCTGCTGGTGTGCCAGCTCTACACCAAGCGCATCTCCGGCGAATTCGACGAGGCGCCGAAAGAGGCCGAGATGGAACGTGAGCGGCCCCTGAAGATATGGCTCGCGCATCTCGACAACTCGCAGGCGCGCTATCCGGTCAAGCTCGAGGCCCAGACCGGCTTCGGCACGATCCGCGGCAAGCTGCTGTATTTTCGCGAGCGGCCGCTGACGCCGCAGGAAAGCCAGGCGATGCGGCGCTAGTTCAGGCCGCGCGCTTTTGAGCCCGCTGGCGGAGGATGCCCAGGATCTCGGCGGCGGCCGCGGGAATGTTGGTGCCCGGGCCGTAGATCGCGGCGACACCGATCTTCTTCAGGAAGTCGTAGTCCTGGGCCGGAATGACGCCGCCCACGATCACCATCACGTCCTCGCCACCCTGCTTGGCGAGTTCCTCGATGAGTTGCGGCACCAGAGTCTTGTGGCCCGCGGCCTGGCTCGACACGCCAATCACATGCACGTCGTTCTCGATCGCCGCGCGCGCTGCTTCCTGCGGCGTCTGGAACAGCGGACCGATGTCGACGTCGAAGCCCAGGTCGGCAAAGGCCGTGGCGATCACCTTGGCGCCGCGATCGTGGCCATCCTGGCCCATCTTCACGACCATCAGACGCGGCCGGCGACCTTCCTCTTCGGCAAACGCTGCAATGTCGGTGCGGATGCGATCGAGCCCCTGATCGCCCTCCCATTCGCCCACGTAGACGCCGGAGATCGAGCGCACCGTGGCCTGATAGCGACCGTAGACGCCTTCAAGTGCCGATGAAATCTCACCCACCGTGGCACGCGCGCGCGTGGCCTCGATTGCCAGGCCCAGCAGGTTTCCGGTGCCGCTACGTGCCGCGTCACCCAGCGCCTTGAGCGCCGCCACACATTTGGCCTCGTCGCGGGTCTTGCGGATATTCGTGAGACGCGTGACCTGCGATTCGCGAACGACGTCGTTATCGATGTCGAGCACCTCGACCGTGGTCGGCTCCTTGGGCTGGAACTTGTTCACGCCCACGATCACCTCCTCGCCGCGGTCGACGCGTGCCTGACGCCGCGCCGAAGCCTCCTCGATGCGCATCTTGGGCATGCCGGCCTCGACCGCCTTGGTCATGCCGCCCAACGCTTCGACTTCGGCGATCAGCTTGCGCGCCTCGGCGATCAGGCTCGCGGTCAGCGACTCGACGTAATAGCTGCCAGCCAGCGGGTCGATGACCTTGGTGACGCCTGTTTCGTGCTGAAGGATGAGCTGGGTGTTGCGCGCGATGCGCGAGGACGTGGGCGTCGGCAACGCGATCGCCTCGTCGAAGGAATTGGTGTGCAGCGACTGCGTCCCGCCCAGCACGGCCGCCAGCGCCTCGTAGGCGGTGCGGATCACGTTGTTGTAGGGGTCCTGCTCGGTGAGCGACACACCCGAGGTCTGGCAGTGGGTGCGCAGCGACAGCGAGTCGGCCTTCTTGGGCTCGAACGGCTTCACCAGCTCGGCCCACAGGAAGCGCGCGGCGCGGAGCTTGGCTGCTTCCATGAAGAAATTCATGCCGATGCAGAAGAAGAACGACAGGCGCGGCGCGAAGGCGTCGATATCGAGGCCCTTGGCCTTGGCGGCGCGGACATACTCGAGCCCGTCGGCCAGCGTGAACGCCAGCTCCTGGACGAGCGTCGAGCCTGCCTCCTGCATGTGATAGCCGGAGATCGAGATCGAGTTGAACTTCGGCATGAACTTGGCCGTGTGCTCGATGATGTCGGCCACGATCCGCATCGAAGGTCCGGGCGGATAGATGTAGGTGTTCCGGACCATGAACTCCTTGAGGATGTCGTTCTGGATCGTGCCCGCGAGCTTCTCCTGCGGCACGCCCTGCTCCTCGGCCGCCACGATGTAGCCCGCCAGCACCGGCAGAACGGCGCCGTTCATGGTCATCGACACGCTCATCTTGTCGAGCGGGATGCCGTCGAACAGGATCTTCATGTCCTCGACGGAATCGATGGCGACACCTGCCTTGCCGACGTCGCCCACGACGCGCGGATGATCGGAATCGTAGCCGCGGTGGGTGGCGAGATCGAACGCAACCGAGAGGCCCATCTGGCCGGCCGCAAGATTGGCACGATAGAACTTGTTGCTCTCCTCGGCCGTCGAGAAGCCGGCGTACTGGCGGACTGTCCAGGGACGGCCGGGATACATCGTGGCCTTCGGTCCGCGCGTATAGGGCGGGAAGCCCGGCAGCGAACCCAGCGTCTCGAGCTGTTCCAGATCGGCCGCCGTATAGAGGGGCTTCACCGCGATGCCTTCCGGCGTCATCCAGGTGAGGTCGTCCAGGGGCCGCTCGCGCAGCTCCTTGGCAGCGAGCTTTTCCCACTCGGCGAGGGTCTTCTTCGGAAAATCGGCCATGGTGTCGATTATCTAACTTAAATGCCGGCTTTTGCCCATCCCGGCCCCGCCACCGGCTGGAAAGCAACTATTCGTTGGCCAGGATCGTATTCCGCACCAAGGGATAGATCTGGCTCGCCCAACGGCGGCCGCTGAACACGCCGTAATGGCCGACGCCTGCCTGCATATAGTGCTTCTTGCGATAGGGCCTGAGGCTGGAGCAGAGGTCGTGGGCCGCCACCGTCTGGCCGATGGCGCAGATGTCGTCGCGCTCGCCCTCGATCGTGAACAGCGCGGTGCGGCGGATCGCCTTGGGATCGACCCGCCGGCCCTTCCAGTCGAGTTCGCCCTTGGCCAGCCGATGCTCCTGGAACACCCACTGCACGGTCTCGAGGTAGAATTCCGACGCCATGTCGAGCACGGCGAAGTATTCATCGTAGAAGGCCTTGATGGTCGCGGCCTGCTCGTGCTCGCCCTTGGCCAGGTGCTTGTAGAGGTCGACCTGCGCCTTGATGTGGCGCTCGGCATTCATGCTCATGAAGGCGGTGAGTTGGATGAAGCCCGGATAGACGCGGCGCATGGCGCCGGGATAGCGCAGCGGCACGCGGTGGATCAGGTTCTGCTCGAACCAGCCGATCGGCTTGCCCATCGCCAGTTCGTTGACCTTGGTCGGGTTGACGCGGGTATCGATCGGCCCCGCCATCAAGGTCATGCTGCGCGGCTGGGCGGGATTGTCGTCCTCCGCCATCACCGCCGCCGCCGCCAGCGCCTGAACGCAGGGCTGGCACACGGCGATGAGATGAGCGCCCGGCCCCATCGCCTCGAGGAACTTGATCAGGTGCTCGACATACTCGTCGAAGCCGAAGCGGCCATTCCACATGCCGACATCACGTGCATTGGCCCAATCGGTGATGTGGACGTCGTGATCGGGCAGCAGAACGCGCACCGTCTCGCGCAGCAGGGTGGCGAAATGGCCGGAAAGCGGCGCCACCAGCAGGACGCGCGGCTGCGGCGGGGCACCTTCCTTGGCAAAGCGCAGCAGGGTGCCGAAGGGCGTGGCCAGCACTTCCTCCTCGCGCACCGGCACGATCTTGTTGCCGACCGTGATCTCGTCGATGCCGAAGGACGGCCGCCGGTGGCTGAGCGTCGCCCGGCTCATCATTTCGCAGAGTGCCCCGGCTGCCTGCCAGCTTTCACGGGTTGCGGCCCCGCTGCCGGCCAAAGTCTGTCCGGTGGCCGTCGCCCAGGCGCGCATCGGCAGCATCATGTCGGCGGCAGTCTGGTAGAGCGCATACAGCATGATGGCGACCGGCTCGGAAATTGCACACGCAACGCCTGTGACCCAGACTGAACCCGCCGAATTGAGAGGGTTGGCGCCCATGGCCGAGGCTTCGCTCACCGTCAGTAGCAAGAACTATTCCTCTTGGTCGCTGCGCGGCTTTCTTCTCTGCCGGATGGCCGGCCTGGACTTCGCAGAGCGGCTGGCGCCCCTCGACGATCCGGCGAGACGGGCCGAGCTTCTGCTTCTGTCGCCGTCTTTTCTGGTGCCCTGCCTAGAACATGGGCAGGTGAAGGTCTGGGACACGCTGGCGATCAGTGAATATCTGAACGAGATCAAGCCCGGGGCCGGACTATTGCCGGCGGATCCGGTGGCGCGGGCCCATTGCCGGGCGATTTGCGGCGAGATGCACTCGGGCTTCGCCAACCTGCGCTCGGCCCTGCCCATGAACCTCAAAAGCCGCCACGAGGGCTTCAAGGTCTGGGCAGGCGCCCAGGCCGACATCGAGCGGGTGACGGCGATCTGGCGCGAGTGCCTGACACGCTACGGCGGCCCCTATCTCTTCGGCAAAACTCCGACCACCGCCGACGCCATGTACGCGCCGGTATGTACGCGCTTTGCGACCTATGACGTGAAGATCGATCCGGTATCGGCCACCTACCGAGACCTGATGCTGCGGTTTCCCGCCATGCTCGAATGGACGATGGCGGCCAAGGCCGAACCGGAGGAAATGGAAGAACTCGACGTCGAGTTCTAGATGGCGTTCTAGCTCCCAGTGCCGGCGCGGCGCAGGAACAGTTCGACTCGGCCGACTCGAAGGCCCCATTTGCCGACGATGGCGCGATTGATCAGCGAACCGTCGTCCTCGAGCGCCAGCACGTCGGAGAAATCGACCGTCCAGCCGCCGATCTCCACCTTGTATTCGAGGCGGACGACGTTGCCGTCGGTCCAGGCGCGCGCCTTGCCCACGACATCCTCGCGCGTGCCCTCGAAGGTGCCGGGGCCGGTGCGCGTGAGGCGCCAGGTCTTGCGGTCCTTCTCGCCGTCGGCGTAGGCGAAATCCTCGACCAGGGTGAGCGTGCTCCCGTCCCAGGCGCCGTCGATCACGACGTGAAAACGTCGCTCGCTGCCGGTCCAGCTGTTGGTGAAGACGCCATCGCCCTCGGTGCGTCCGGGGAAGAAGGCTTCCAGCGCCAGAGGCGGCGCCGTGGCAGCCACCGGTGGGGCGGGTGGCGCCGCGCAGGCACCGAGCAACGATGCGAGAAGGCCTAAAGTAACGAAGTGTGATGCGGTCATGCGTCTTGTACGCAAGCCACAGCCGCCGGATCATCCCTTGTCGACGGCGCGGCCGCCGCGCAGACTTCGGCAAAAGAACCGGAGGAAGATTAATGTCGATCACCCGCCGCGGCGCCATCGCCGGCCTCGCCGCCCTGCCCGCGCTCAACACCCGGGCACAAGCCCAAACGTCGAATTTTCCCAGCAAGCCGCTCACCTTCATCGTGCCCTTTCCCGCCGGCGGACCGTCGGACATCTTTGGCCGCCACCTGGCGCAGGGCATGTCGACGCGGTTGGGCCAGTCGGTGATCGTCGAGAACAAGAGCGGGGCCGCCGGCGTCACCGGCGTCGATTTCGTCGCCAAGGCCGGCAGCGACGCCCATGTCATGGGCATGATGAGCGCCAGTGCCGGTGCCATCATGCAGCACCTGATGCCCAAGATGCCCTACGACCCGGCGAGGGACATCGCGCCGATCACGCTGATGGTCCGCGTGCAGGAAATCCTGGTGGTGAACAACAAGACCGGCATCACCGACTTCAAGGGTTTTATCGCAGCCGCCAAAGCGAAACCCGGCAAGATCACCTGCGGCTCGGCCGGCACCGGCGGCATCACCCATCTCGCCATCGAATTGCTGAAGCGCGAGGCCGGCATCGACATCCTGCACGTGCCCTACCGCGGCGCCGCGCCCGCGACCAACGACCTGCTGGCCGGCACGGTCGACTCGACGCTGCTCGATATCTCGGTGTCGCTGCCGCACATCCGCTCGGGTGCGCTGACGCCGCTGGCCGTGAGCTCGGACACGCGCGCGGCCCTGCTGCCCGACGTGCCCACCATGCGCGAACTAGGCCTGCCCAAGGTCAACTCCGACAACTGGTACGCCCTGATCTCGCCGGGCGAAGCGCTGCGGGCCAACCGCCAGAAGATCTACGAAGCGGCAGTCGCCACGCTGAAGAGCAAGGAAGTGGTCGACGCCTATGCCGCCGTCGGCGGCCTCGTGGTCGCCGGCACGCCGGAGCAACTGGCCGCGTTCCTGCGCGAGGAAAGCCAGAAATGGGCCGCGGTGATCAAGAGCGCCAACGTCAAGCTCGAGTAAACCATGCCTCTCAACATCGAACGCGAGCCCATAGAGCGGGGATTGGCGAAGACCTTCGCCGGCCATATCCATTGGCGGGCCTGCGGCGCCCCCGGGGCTCCTGTGGTGATGGTGAGCCATATCAATCAGCAAAGCTCGGCGTTGATGATCGAACTGCTGCAGGCGCTGGGCATCCACTTCAGGGCCATCGCCATCGACTATCCGAGCCACGGCCACTCCGACCACATCGACTGGCAGCCCACCATCGAGGACTACGCGCGCGCCGTGGTGGACACGATGAACGACCGCGGCGTCACGACGGCTTTTGCGCTGGGCGAGGCCGTGGGCGCCGCCGTCTCGATCGCGCTGGCCAAGGGCTGGCCCGACCGCATCAGCAAGGTCGTGCTGGTGAACACGCCCTATTTCGGCGACGACGCCACGGCCACAAGGGACATCGCCGACATCGCCAAGGTCCGGCCGTCTGATGCCAGCGGCTTCCCCGCGCCGCGCTCCATAGAATTCCTGCTGCAGAACGACCCCGAACACGCCCCGATGCAGCCGTCGCAATCGTGGATGGACCGCATCAACACCGCCCAGCTCGAGATCGGCCGCGACCGCTGGCAGGCCATGCAGGCGCTGAAGCAGTTCGACACGCTGGCCGGGATGGCCGCGCTCAAGTGCCCGACCCTGATGCTCTACGGCGAGCATTTCATCTACGGCAAGCACCGCGCCCTGATGCAGAAGCAGTGCCCACACGCAGAGATAAGGACCATACCCGGCGGCCGCTTCTGCATGAGCTGGGAGCGCGCTACAGAGATTGCCGACCACGCCCGCACCTTCCTCCTCCAGGCATGAGAACCGACATGACGCTCGACGTTGAAGCCCGCTTCCTGCTCGACCTGATGGACGCCGCCACCAAGGGCGGGCGGCCCAAGCTGGAGACGCTGCCGCATGCGGTGGGCCGCGCCGCGGTCGACAAGATGTCGGAGGATGGCGAAGCCGATCCGCCCGAAGTGGCCGAGGTGGCCCACGGCGGCCTCGCCGGGCCGGCGAGCGAGATCGGCTTCCGGCGCTACCGGCCGCTCGGCGTCCCCGCCGGGCTGCTGCCGACGCTGATCTACTATCACGGCGGCGGCTTCGTGATCGGCAATCTCGAAACCCACGATTCGACCTGCCGGCGTCTGGCCAACAAGAGCCGCTGCCAGGTGATCGCCATCGACTATCGCCTGTCGCCCGAGCATCCGTTTCCGGCGCCGATCGACGATGGCGTGGCGGCGTTCCGGCACATCCGCGACAACGCCGAGCTGTTCGGCGCCGATGCCACCCGCATCGCCGTCGGCGGCGATTCGGCGGGTGGCCAGATCTCGGCCGTGGTCTGCCAGATCTGCCGCGACGCGGGCGAGCAAGGGCCGGCGTTCCAGATGCTGATCTATCCCGCGACCGACTCCAGCCAGGAGAGCAGCTCGCGCAAGTCGTTCGCCGAGGGCTATTTCCTCTCCGGGCCGCTGATGGCGTGGTTCTGGGACGCCTATGTGCCGGACGACCAGGACCTGGCCGACCTCCGCCTCTCGCCGTTGCTCGCCAAGGATTTCAGCGGACTTCCTCCGGCGTTCGTGCTGACCGCCGGCTACGATCCCCTGCGCGACGAGGGCCGCGCCTATGCCGACCGGCTGATCGATGCCGGGGTGAAGACGACCTATGTGAACTATCCGGGCACGATCCACGGGTTCTTTTCGATGACGCGGTTCCTGAAGCAGGGGCTGAAGGCGAATGACGAGGCGGCCGGGGTGATGGCGGCGTTCTTCGGGACTTGAGCGTACTTGCTGTCATCCGCCTCATGCTCTCCCCCTCACCTAACCTCTCCCCCTAGAGTCTTTCCGGCGAAGACGTGTTCACTGGGTTTCACTCATGCTCCTCTCCCCCGATAGGGGGAGAGGTTGGGTGAGGGGGTAACGCACGTTCTTCGACGCCCCCTCACCTAGCCTCTCCCCCTATCGGGGGAGAGGAATATGAAAGCGCGCTTCCATCTCAATCGGAAAGACTCTAGCG
>JAQSDW010000181.1 GCA_029946105.1 Reyranella sp.
TTAGATGATGTCGGATCGAATCGGGTGAGAGATTTCACGGGCCTTTCCGAACCACGAGCCTATGTGCCAGCAAACTGCCGTCACCCCATAGGAACGACCCCCTAAATAGACCCTATTAACGTATCCTATCTTTCCGCTCATCCTGTCGATTGAAACCGAGAGGACCGGAGGAGGATCCCATGACCGCAGAAGAAGCCCTCGAACGATTCGAGATGTTCGGCGACGGCAACCACCTTCCCCAGATCTACCGCGACATGGGGCTGACGCGGTTGCGCATCCTGGTCGCTGAGGAGGCAAAGCCGCCGCAACCGAGCCCGATGGACCGCATGCCGGTGCCGAGGCTCAATTACCATGCGCTCGACTGCGCCCTTGGACGCGACGGCGGCCGCGACACACCCGCCCCGCCGCCCACCCCGGCACCTGACGCCGCGCCGTCGGACGAGCCGGTGCTGCGGCAACCAAAGCCCACGTATAGAAAGGCGCTCGCCAACCCGCGGCGGCTTCGCCTGCCCTCCCGCCAGCGCGCCTCCTTCCTCTACCATCTCGAGGTCTGCGGCTGCGTCGAAGTGGCGGCGGCCCGCGCCGGCGTCAACCGCAGCACGCTCTACCGCTGGCGTATGAGATATCCGAGCTTCGCCAAGCGCTGGAGCGACGCCATCGCCCGGCGGCAGGGCGAGGTCGACGACGATATCGTGCTGCAGGCCAGCCAGGCCGATGTTCAACCGGTGTTTTACGGCGGCAAGAAAGTGGGCGAACGGAGCAAGATCCATACGCGGCTCTTGATCCACGTCCAGAATCGCATGGACGTCGACCGTCGCCGCGCCGAGGACCGCGCCGAGCGGCGCGAGCTGGCGCTGCTCAAGGCCCAGCCGGCCGACGAGGCAGCACTCGCCGAACGTCTCTTGGCCGTGCTGGAGAAGCGTTTTGTAAAACACGATCCAGTATCTCCCGCAAAGACCTCGGAGACACCTGACTCGGTGAACGAATCCAACGACTTGGCCGATGCGGCGTGAGGGCACCGGTGACGTGGACCCGTGTCCCATGCCCGCGCCGCCTGTCCCCGGAACTTATCCGGCCAGCAGGTCGCGACAGCCAAGGTCTTCGACGGCGAGATGGATGCGCTCGAGATTGTTCCACCAGATCACCGGCGGGATGTTGCTGGCGCAATGCCAGACCGGCGTCAGGGTCTGCCAAAGGACCGACTGGCGATAGTCGTCCTGCAGCGCGCGGCGGTCGTAGCCCTGCACGCCGCGCGACAGCAGCTCGTCGTGATAGCAGTCGAGCAGGCGCCGCTCGTTCCTGTGGCGCAGCTCGGGATACCAGTGGATCGCCATCATGTAGGCAAGGTCGCTCGCCCCGACATCGAGCCGCCAGGCATCCCAGTCGAACAGCCTGGCATCGCCCAGGCCACTGGTGCGCGGCAGGAAGCAGTTCCAGACGTGCGCGTCGCCCTGAACGACCGTGATATGGCGATGCGCGTGATAGCGCTTCAGCAGGCGCGGCGCCTGGTCGAACAGACGCTCATAGAGCTGGCGCCGCTCGCCCGAAAGCCGGTCGCCGAGCATATCGGCGAAACGCGCATACTGCTCGGCGAGACCCTGCATCCACTGCTCGAAAGCGACGGCGTCCTGCCAGGCGCCCACCGTGGCGCCGAGACGCGGATCGTCCCACCATGCAGCGTGGAAGCGCGCGCGTGTGCGAACGATGCGCTCGCATTGCTCGAAGGTCGGCGGCACCGGCCACTGCGTGGCGACGAGATGCGAATCGCTCAGGTCCTCGAGCAACAGATGCCAGGCGTTGTCGGCGGGCTCGAAATGGGCGTCGAAGCAGCGCGGCACGAGGCCAGCCGGCGTGACCGACGCGACGTTGTTGTAGAAAGCGACCTCGTGGCGGCCCCACTCGCTGTTGGGCCGGCCGAGCGCGTTGGTCTTCAGCATGAGCGAGGCCGGAGCACCGTCGGCCGCGCCCTCATAGGCGAGGCGCAGCCGGTAGAAATGCGAGAGCAGGGTCGGGAACGATTTCTCGACGGTGACCTCGGCAACCCGCCCCTCGCCCAGCGCGCCCGATCGACGAAGCGCCTGGGTCAGGTGTTCGGCCTCGGCCGCCTTGGGCAAGGGATCGGTCATGCCGGTTCTCTGCTAAGCGCCGTGCACCGGCCCCATGGGCCGGAGCCTGATGCCCTTGCGCAGGTGCTTGTAAGGCATGTCGACCGGATCGGTGATGTGGGCGCCGGGCGACTGCACCACCAGGATGGTCTCGGCGATCGGCTGGAAGTCGGCGCGGAAATGCACCGTCGATTTCAGCGCCAGGATCGGCACTTTGGAAGGTTCTACGCCGACGGCGCGGAACATCTCCTGGTCGGCCGCCTGCACGCGCTTGCAGGCCAGCACCGCCGACACGCCCGAGGCCTCGTCGGTCACCAGCGCCATCGGCCCGATCTGGAACTTGGCACCGCCGTAGAACGGGCCCGTGCCGGTGAAGACGCCGCTGCCGAGCTTGGCCACGCGCCAGTCGGCCTCGACCGGCTTCTCGCCGGCATAGCCCACTACCGCGCCGACGCCGCGGCGCATGATGTTGCCCTCGCCCGTTTCGACGGCGGCCTTGGCTGCGCCCTCGTCGACGATCATGCCGATCACTGCACCCTTGGCCTTGTGGCGCATCAGCGCTGCCAGCAAGCCGATCGTGTCGGACGTGCCACCGGCGCCGGGATTGTCCTGCACGTCGGCCAGCACGATCGGCTTCGTCGCCTTCTTCGAAAGTTCGATCGCGCGCAACGCCGCCTGATCGGGATCGAGCAACTCGCCAGCGAATTCCTTTTCCTGCGCCTTCACCGTGGCCGCGAGCTTGTCGGCAGCGGCCTCGACCGCCTCCTTGTCGTGGCCATAGACGACGAGCGCCGGCCCGCACTGGGCAATGTCGGCGGGCGGAAAGCCCGGCGTGTGGGTCACGCTGACAATGCCCTGGTTGTGGCTCTTCTCGCCGGCCTCGAGTTCGCCCACGAGATCGAAGATCGCCTTGGCCGGTTCGATGAAGGTGCACTGCCAGACCAGCGGAATGAGGAAATCGAGCTGGCGGTAGGCGCGATAGACCGGCCGCTTTTCCTTCAAGAGCTTGTCGAGCAGCTCGACGGCGCGCTTGCCCGTCACCGCCATGTCGATGTGCGGATAGGTGCGATAGCCCACCAGCGCGGTGGCGAGCTTGGCCATCTCCGGCGTGAGGTTGGCGTGGTAGTCGAGGCTGGCCACGATCGGCAACTCGTTGCCGACGATGCCGCGGATGCGGGCCAGCAGCTCGCCTTCGCCGTCCTCGGTGTTCTCCGCCACCATGGCGCCGTGCAGGTCGAGATAGACCGCGTCGAACGGCCCGAGCTTCTTCAGGTCCTCGTCGAACAGCGCCCACATCTTCTCGTAGGCGTCCTCGGTGACGTAGGACGCCGGCGCCGCCGCCGCCCAGGCGAGCGGCACGATCTCGTGGCCGAGCTCGGCCAGGCGCTTGACCGCGCCCGCGATCGGAATGTTGAAGCCTTCGACGCCCGCGATCATCTCCGGCCCGCGCAGCAGCGGCGGCCAGGCGTCGGCGCGCACGAACTCGTCCCAGGTCGCCTGCTGCGGGGCAAAGGTATTGGTCTCGTGCTGGAAGCCACCCACCGCGATACGCGCCATCCGAACGTCTCCCCCTTCACAATCCCATCGATCGATGCACTACTTGAAATCGTCGGGCCTGAGCTCGATCGGCGCGCCGTGAGGTGTGCGGTCGGCGGCGTGATCCCAGGCGTCGTAATAGCGCGCCAGGGTTTTCGCATCGGCAACGCCCTTCTCCGCGACCAGGCGTTCGAGCGCATTCAGCCAATGCCGGTAATAGGTCTCGCCGGTGTCCGGATCGCCTGCCTCCTGCGCGTTCCTGATCTCGGCCGCGAGCGTCGCCGCCCACTCTGGCCAGGTGAACAGGCCGCGGCCATGGAGCGCTAGCGCCATGGCGAAGGCCTGCGCCTCCCAAGGCTCGCGAAACACCGGACCTTCCGCGTCATGGGGCAGGCCTGGGATCACCTTGGCAATTTCACGCCGGCTCAAGGTGGGGCTCAAGGTAGGGCTCAAAGGCATCGATCGAGATTTTCAGCGTCGGCTCGGCATCCGGTCCCCAGATCTCGCGGCCGTCGAACACCACCGTGTAAAGCCACTGCGGATCGTCGCCCTTATCGGCCGCGACCGAATCGGGATAGGCATGGCAGCCGTGGATCCGTTCGACCACGCCCAGCTTGTCGCGCGCATAGCGCGGCAGTCTCGTGTGCGTCGCGGGATTGATGTTGGTCGTGCGCACGCGGTCGCCCGACTTGAAGCGGGCCGGCCCCTGCTGCTGGCGAAAGAACGAATTGCGCGCCATGCCGGCCCGCACCACGTCGAGGGTGAGCTTGTGGTCGAGCGGCCTGGTCCGATGCAGCGCATGGCCGGCGGCCAGTTCGTCTGCAGTGACGTAGCCGCGGTCCACCAGGTTCTTCTCCATCGCCAGCTCCCAGCGCTGGTAATAGGAGACCGTGAGATAGACCTGCGGCGGCAGCGTCTCCTGGGCGAAGCGCGAATGGTCGATGTGCCAGGCGCCGGCATATCCCATGGCGCGCTGCATCGCGAGGACGCGTCCCTCCCAGCGGGCGTGGAACGGCGGCTCGTTCGCTTCGGCCTCGACCTTGCCGAAACCGTCCATGCCGCCCATGTCGTGGATGCCGTTCATTGCGCGAGTTCCCCGGGCTTGCGGGCGAGGCCGGTGCCGATCATGGAATCGCGCGTGACCAGGTCGGCGAGACGCTCCTCGCTCCAGCCTTCGGTTCCCGCGGGGCGCATCGGCAACACCAGGAAGCGCGTCTCGGCGGTCGAATCCCAGACGCGGATCTCGGTCGCCTTTGGCAGCTCGACGCCGAAATCGGCGAGAACGCCGCGCGGATCCTTTACCGCGCGCGAGCGATACGGCGCCGACTTGTACCAGACCGGCGGCAGCCCCAGCACTTCCCACGGATAACAGGAGCAGAGCGTGCAGACGATCATGTTATGCCGTTCCGGCGTGTTCTCGACCGCCACCAGATGGTCGCCGACCTTGCTCACATGGCCGAGCGTGGCGACGGCTTTCGTGGCGTCGCTCAGCAGCGCCTGCCGGAAAGCGGGATCGGTCCAGGCCTTGGCCACGACGACGGCGCCGTTGCGCGGGCCGATCCTGGTCTCATACGTCTCGACAATGGCGTCGAGCGCCGCCGGATCGACATATCCCTTCTCGGTCAGGATCGTTTCCAGGGCGCGAACGCGGAGCTGCGTTTCCGACAATTCCGAGCCGTGCTCGTCGTCATGGTCGTGGTTGTGGTCGTGGGCAGTCATGCAGGGCCTCCAAACCAAAGGCAAACATATACCGGCCAAACACTCAAGCTCAGACCTTGCCGGTGGCGTCCTCGATGGCCTTGATCAGGACGGGCCAGTATTCCTTGCCATGGCCAAGCTCGACCGCGCGCTCCATCACTTCGCGTGCGACATCGGCGCCGAGCGCCGGCACGCCGTACTGCTCGGCCATCTCGATGGCGTAGCCGAGGTCCTTCAGCGCGTACTCGGTCGAGAAAGCGCGATCTGGAAACACGCCCGGCAGCATCGCCTTCATGCCGTGGTTGCGCAGCGCGAAGGAATCGGCCGAGCCCTTGGTGAGCGTCTCGAACAACACCTTGCCGTCGACGCCCTGGGCACGCGCGATCGAGAGCGCCTCGCCCAGTGCCACCACGGTCTGGAACAGGATCATGTTGTTCAGGATTTTTACCGTCTGGCCCGCGCCCGCGTCGCCGCAGTGCGTGACCTCGCTCGCCATATGGCGCAGCAGCGGTTCTATGCGGCCGAAGGTGGGCGCGGTGGCGCCGACCATGATCGACAAGGTGCCATCGATCGCCGCCTGGCGCGTGCGCGCAACCGGCGCGTCGGCGAAGGCCGAGGCCTTGCCCTCGAATTCCTCGTAGAGCCGCTTGGCCAGTTGAGGCGGCGCCGTGCTGAGATCGATCACGGTCCAGCCGAGCTTGGCCTTGGCGACCAATCCGCCATCGCCCCCGGCACTGCCGAGGCAGACCTGCTCGACTTCCTTGCCGCCCGGCAGCGACAGGAAGATCGTGCGGCAGGTCGTGGCGATCTCGTCGAGCGAGGCGGTCTTCACGCCGTCGGCCGCCAGGCGCTTGAGCGGCGCTTCGTCGCGGTCGGCCGCCAGCACCGTCATGCCGCTCTTTTTCGCCAGGTTGCGGCACATCGGCTCGCCCATGGTGCCGACGCCGATAAATCCGATCAGGTCTGTCATGTCAGTCCACTATGAAAAGTTTGGCGCCGTCCTTGGTGAAGGAACGGTGGGCGAGATCGCCGTCGGCCACCTGGTAGCTCTGGCCGGGTTTCAGCACGACCGTGCGGCCGTCGGCCAGTTCGGTGTGCAGCTCGCCTTCCAGCACCAGCAGGACATGGCCCTTCTGGCACCAGTGATCGGCGAGGTAACCGGGCGTGTATTCAACCATGCGCACCCGGATGTTGTTGAAATTCCTGGTGCGCCAGAACGCCTTGCCGGTCTCGCCGGCATGTTCCGTACGCGCCACGTCGCTCCAGTCGGTCGTCCCGAAGGGTATGTCGAACATCAGCATGACCAAGTCTCTAGCACGCTTTGCAATTGGATGAGGCGCCCGAAGCAGGCGCTGCGGCGAGCCGTCCCGTCGTGATCGACCGGCGTCGCATTGACCGGGGGCATCGGATGGAGGAAAAGACCACATGAACACTGCAAAATCCGGCCTGCGCCGCCAAAACAAGGCGCAGCGCCTGGCAAAAGTCGGCAAGCTCGCGCGGGGCAAGTTCGTCTCCTCGGACAAGGTCCCCGAGCTTCTCAAGCGCATCATCGAACCCGGCGACATCCTCTGCCTCGAGGGCGACAACCAGAAGCAGGCGGACTTCCTTGCCAACCAGCTCGCCACGCTCGACAAGAAGGACCTGCACGACATCCATCTCGTGATGTCCTGCATCACGCTGCCGGCCCACATCGAGCTCTTCAAGAAGGGCATGATCCGCCAGGTCGACTTCTGCTACGCGGGTCCCCAGGGCACGGCCGTTGCCGATCTCGTGAAGGCGAAGAAGTTCCCGGTCGGCGCCATTCACACCTACAACGAGCTCTATGCACGCTACTACATCGACCTGACGCCGCGCGTGGCCCTGATCGCCGCCACCCAGGCCGACCGCAAGGGCAACCTGTTCCTGGCCGCCAACACCGAGGATACGCCGGCCATCGTCGAGCCGACCGCCTTCTCCGACGGCATCGTGTTCGCTCAGGTGAACGAGATCGTCGACAGGCTGCCGCGCATCGACATTCCCGCCGACCAGGTCGACTTCATCGTCGAAGCGCCCTACCCCATGCACCTGCAGGCGCTGTTCACGCGCGATCCCGCCGCGATCACCGACGTGCAGGTGCTGATGGCGATGGTGGCGCTGCGCGGCATCTACGAGAAATACGAAGTGCAGTCGCTCAACCACGGTGTCGGCTTCAATACCGCCGCGATAGAGCTGCTGCTGCCGACCTACGGCGAGCGGCTCGGGCTAAAAGGCAAGATCTGCAAGTACTGGATGGTCAACCCGCTGCCGACCATGATCCCGGCGATCGAATCGGGATGGGTCGAGAGTGTCTTTGCGGTGGGCGGCGAAGTCGGCATGGAGCGCTACACGGCCGCCCGGTCGGATGTCTTCTTCACCGGCCGCGACGGCAGCTTCCATTCCAACCGGGCGATGGGCCAGCTCGCCGGGCACTACGCCATCGACATGTTCATCGGCGCATCGCTGCAGATTGACATCAACGGCAATTCCTCGACCGTCTCGAAGAACCGCATCACCGGTTTCGGCGGCGCGCCCAACATGGGCTGCCAGCCGACCGGCCGCCGCCATCCCACGAAGGCCTGGCTCAAGGCCGGCGCGGAAGCCAACCCCGGTCCCGGCTCGCCGCCCGGCCGCAAGCTCGTGGTGCAGATGGTCGAGACCTTCCAGGCCGGCCGGGTGCCGACTTTCGTCGAGCAGCTCGACGCGACCGACCCCGGCATCCGCAAGGCACTGCATGGCGTTGCGCCGGTGATGATCTACGGCGACGACGTCACCCATATCGTCACGGAAGAAGGCATCGCCAACCTGGCCGCCTGCCGCTCGATCGCCGAACGCCAGGCCGCGATCCGCGCGGTCGCGGGCTACACGCCGGTCGGCCTCAAGCGCAACAAGCGCGAGACCGCGGACTTGCGCGCCCGCGGCATCGTCCAGCTTCCCGAGGATGTCGGCGTGCGCCCCTCGGAAGCGAGCCGCAGCCTGCTGGCCACGCAGGACATCAAGGGCCTCGTCCGGTGGTCCAAGGGTCTCTACGACCCACCCTCGCAATTCGTCGACTGGTAGGACCCGAGAGAATGGAAAAGTTCGCCAAGGCTTTCCCGTCCAAGCCGCTGCCGTCGAAGACGGCCAAGCCGTGGGCGCTCGCGGGCGTCGTCGGATCGGGCAATCTCGAAGTCCTGCTCGAGCGCGGTGGCCGTCCCTCCGGCACGATGGAGTGTCACGTCGAGACCTCGATCCCCGGCTACAAGGCCTCGTGGCTCGCCGCCCTCGCCGACTTCGCCCACCATTATCCGGCCGGCGGCACCAAGGTGACGATCAACGACCAGGGCGCACCGCCCGTGCTCGTCAATCTCCGCCTGCGCCAGGCCTACGACCACCTGACCAAGGGCGACAAATGACCAGCGGGCCCCTTTTCCACGAACAGACCGCACGGCAGCGCATCGCCGCCCTCGCCGACACGGGCTCGTTCGCCGAGCTGTTGCCGCCCCCCGAGCGGCTCACCAGCCCCTATCTCGTCCAACTGGGCATCCCGGTCTCGTTCGACGATGGCCTCGTGATCGGTCGCGCCAAGATCGGCGGCAAGAAGGTTTACCTCGCCGCACAGGTCGGCCAGTTCGTCGGCGGTGCTGTCGGCGAAATCCATGGCGCCAAGCTCACGGGCCTGTTCAAGGCCGCGGCGCGCGATCGTGTGCCCTGCGTGCTGATCATCGAGAGCGGCGGCGTGCGCCTGCACGAGGGCTCCGCCGGCGAGATCGCCATCGCCGAAACGATGCGCGCGATCTTCGAATGCCGCGCGAAGAAGGTCCCGACCATCGCCGTCATCGCCACCGACATCGGCGCCTATGGCGGCATGGGCATCCTGTCGACCTGCTGCGACTTCCGCGTGATGACCGAACACGGCCGTCTGGGCATCTCCGGCCCGATCGTGATCGAGAAGTGGATGGGCAAGAAGGCCTACGACTCGTCCAACCGTGCCCTCGTGTGGAAGACCAGCGGCGGCAAGACCAAGTACCTGCTGGGCGATGCCGACGCGCTCGTGCATGACGGCGCCGATGCCGTGCGCGATGCCGTGGCGAAGCTGCTGGGCAAGTCGAGCCCGGTCAGTCTCAAGGGCGTCAAGGAGCGCCAGAAGGAACTGGAGAAGCGGCTGAAGCGGTTTGGCGACACGGCCGACCCCGATGCCGTCTGGAAGGGCATGGGCGTGCGCAACATCGAAGCCGCCTCGCTGGCTTCCGGACCCGAGTTCGCGGCCCTCGCCAAGCGTGGAAAGTAGGCCATGAAGAAACCGACATCTAAAAAACCGTCCGCCCGGGCCGTCCTCGCACGGCTCTTCGGCGCGTCCGCCAAGGGCATCGCCATGGAGAAGTCCGTGCTCACGGGCTACGCCACGGTCGGCGGCGCCGGCGTCTGCGTCATCGGGACGTGCGACGGCACCTACATCGACAATGCCGCGGCACTTCGCCTTGCGGCGCACGTCATCGACTGTGTCGAGCATCATCCCAAGACGCCGATCGTGATGCTGGTCGACAGCGCCGGCCAGGAACCCAACCGCGTCGCCGAGATGCTGGGGCTCGCCAGCTATTTCGGCCATCTGCTGAGCTGCCTCGAACTGGCGCGCCGCAAGGGCCACAAGCTCATCACGGTCGCGACCGGTCAGGCCATCGGCGGCGCCTTCATCTGCTACGGCATGTTCGGCGACCGCATCTACGCGCTCGAGTCGGCCAGCGTCGGCCTGATGCCGATCGAGGCGATGTCGGCCGTCACCAAGATTCCGGTGCCTGTCCTGCAGAAGCTTTCCAAGACGCTGCCGTCGCTCGAGTTTGGTGCAAAGCCCTTCGCGCTGCTGGGCGGCGTCCAGGAAGTCTGGTCGGCCAAGGACGACGTGCAGGCGAAGCTCGCCAAGGCGATCGCGAATTCCTCGACCGAGGACAATCGCGCCGAGCTCGGCAAGAAGCGCGGCGGACGCAAGCTCGCCCTCGATGTCCGCAAGAGGGTCCTCGCCTCCTCTCTGCGATGAGCCCGCTACGCCGCCACGCGCTGGCGCTTCTGTCCCGGGCGCCCGACGCGGACAGCGAGGCGGATCGCGAACGCGCTGCCCTCTGGCAGGCTGCCGGCCGGCCCTTCGTCGTGACCCGGCGACGCGACGCGAGCAGCGGCGTCGGTCTCGGCTTCTGCACCACGGACACGCGGCACCCCGAACTGCGGCCGCGCCGCGTGGCGGCCCATGCCGGCCTCGATCTCGTGGTCGATCTTGCCGCTCCACCGTTGCTGCAGGAAATCGCGCGCTGCCCGGCGGCCGCGCGCCATGCCGACTCCTTCTCGCGCCTGGCGAGTGCTGCGGCCGAAGCGCGTCTCGCGATCCGCGTCTACGGAAGCTGGATGTGGCAGGCGCTCACCGGCGAGCAACACGTACACGACGCGTCGGACCTCGACGTGCTGATCGATGTCGCGGACATCTCCTCGGCCGATCGCGCCACGGCTTTCCTGGCGGAGATCGAGCCCGCGCTCGCCTTCAGGCTGGATGGCGAGATTTCCTTTGCGAGGTCCGGTGAGGTGAACTGGCGTGAATATCGCCAGGACAGGCCGGAGGTTCTGCTGAAGTCGGTCGAGGCGATGCGCCTGACGCCGCGCGCGGAGCTGGCGGCGTGAACGCCGACGCCGGCCTGCTGCCGCACGGCGTTCCAACCGATGCGGATCTGGCGCTGGCGAAGGCGGCCGTGGCCGCGCTCCGTGACGAGTTAAAAGCCTATCCCAAGCCCGGTCTCGTCAGCCCCTTCGATTCAGGGGCCCATGCCGACATGGACTTCGCCCTGATGTGCACGTCGGCCGACGCCCTCCTTCAGCCTCTGGCGAGTCTGGCCGCGGCCGGCCGCGAGGGACGCTCGTTCCAGGCAGCGCTCATGCCACTCGGCATCGAGGCGGAACGCCGGATGCTAGTCGCGACCGATGGCGTGAACACGCACCGCGGCGCCATCTTTTCCATGGGTCTGATCGTCGCCGCCATCGCGCGGGCGTCGGCGCTTTCGGCCCGCATCTCTCCGCTCTCCGTTCGCACGGCCCTCAAGCGCGAATGGGGCGACGCCCTCGAAGCCCATGCCGCCGGCGGAAGCACGGCTGCGAGCCACGGCGCCCTCGTCCGCCGCAAGACCGGACACGACGGGGCCCGCCGCGAAGCAGCATTGGCCTTCCCCAGCGTCTTCGGAGTGGGAGTCCCTGCCCTTCGCCGCGCGCTGGAAGCGGGCCTCGACGCGAACGCCGCCAGCATCCAGACGCTGTTCACCCTGATGGAGGCCGTCGACGACACGACGGTGCTCTATCGCGGCGGCCTCGATGCCGGCGCCTTCGTCCGCCGGTCCGCCGCGATCTTCCTGGCCGACGGCGGGTGCTTCCAGGCGGATTGGCGCGAGCGAGCCGAACGCCTGCATCGGTCGTTCGTCGAACGCAACGTCTCGGCCGGCGGCTGCGCCGACCTGTTGGCCTGCACGCTCCTCGTGTCGCGCTGCGGCGGCGGGGACTAACCCCAGCTCGCCAGCGCCTTCTCCAGGCTCTCCGGCCCGCGATAGAGCATGGCGCGCCAGCCCGCGGCGCGGGCGGCATCGACATTTTCGGCCTTGTCGTCGACGAACAGGATCGACTGCGCCACGGTGACGCCCATGCGCGCCTGGGCGTTGGTGAAGAACACGCGCTCCGGCTTGCAGACGCCGAGGGCGGCTGAATAGATGATCTCGTCGAAATGCGCGCCGAGCCCACCCCGGTCGCGCAGGTAGCCGATACGATGATGTTCCTGGTTGGTGGCGGCGTAGCATCGGCCGCCGGTACGCTGTCGCCAGGCATCGGCCCGGGCCAGCACCGAGCGGTCGATGACGCAGTCCTTCTCGAACCAGTAGCTGACGAACTCCTCCAGCCGGTCGCCGAGGCCTTGCGACTCGAGGTAGTCCTGCAGGGCGACGTAGAGATCGAGCCGGCCGCGCAGCACTTCGAGGAAATCGCGGCGGAAGAAGTCGCGCTGGATCGCCGCGTAGTCGAGATCGAGGTCGGCCTTCAGCGTGGCGTACCAGGGCTCGGCTGAGCCGGGCTGGGCGAGCGAGATGACGCCGTCGATGTCGAGGGCGAGGACGGGACTGGAGCTCATGCGCCGGTATGCTACAGCAAATTCCATGAAGCTCGTCGTCCCTGCCCTCGAATACCTGGATGCCTATGCCGATGCCTTGAGGCGCGGCTGGTCGCCGGACAACGTGCGTCTGGAGGCCGCCCCAGAGGAACTGGCGAAAATAGCCGCGGACCGCGCGTCGTTCGTGGCGTCACTGGACGATCGCGAAGCCAAAAGTGGCCCGATCATTTTGCCCGACGGTACGCAGGTGCCGCGCCTGCCCGGTTACCGGCGCTGGCTGTGGGACGGCGAATTCTGCGGCTCGATCAACTTCCGCTGGCAGCCCGGGACCGCCGCCCTGCCGCCCTATACGCTCGGCCATATCGGCTATGCCGTCGTGCCGTGGAAGCGCGGCCTCGGCCATGCCACGCGGGCGCTGGCTCTGCTGCTGCCGGAAGCGCGCAAGGAGGGCCTGCCCTATGTCGAGCTGACGACCGACTTGGACAATCTGCCGTCGCAGAAGGTCATCACGGCCAATGGCGGCGTCCTGGTGAAGCGCTTCAACAAGGGGCCCGTCTACGGCAACAAGGAAGCCCTGCTCTTCCGCATCGATCTTTAGCCGCCGGCGCGGACCACCGTCTCGGCCATCGCCGACAGCAGCGACAGTCCGCGTGCCTTAAGCGCGCGCGAGGAATCCTTGCCGCCGATCTGGCCGTCCAGCAGCAGGCTGATGAAGCCGTGCACGGACGCGCCGGCGAAGTCGGTCATGCGCTGCTTGATCTCGCCCGAGGCATGCGGGATGACCCCCTCGATCGCGGCGGCATGAAGTGCGCGGACCTTCTCGGCCGTGGTGGTGAGTGCCGCCGACTCGAGCCGGTTGGCCTCGCGGCTGAACATGAGCTGGAACAGCGCCGGGTTGCCGGCGGCGAAGGCCATGTAGCCGACGCCTTGGCCAATGAGCCCGCCCGCAGCGCCGCCTTCGGCACGATTGGCCTCGGTGGTCATGGCGACGGCCAGTTCGTCAAAACCCCGCGCAGCCAGCTCCGACAGCAGGTCGTCGATCGAGGCGAAATGATAGGCCGGGGCGGCATGGGAGACGCCGGCGCGCCGGGCACATTCGCGCAGCGTGAAGCCGCGGATGCCCTTTTCTTCCAGAAGTGCCCGTCCTGACGTCACCAGCGCCTCGCGGAGCTGGCCGTGATGGTAGGGCTGTGCCTTGGAACGCTCCATTCTGCCTCCAGCAAGATAATTTACGCTCAATCTTGACGATGGAAAGAGGCAGAATTCTGGCTGACTTGGCCCCAGCCCTGTGGCTTCGTCGAAGCTCTGACGCAGAAGGAGAAGTGCTGAAATGTCATTCGAAGCCTGGGCGGCCTTTGCAGCTGCGTCGACGATCCTGCTGATCATCCCGGGCCCCACGGTCCTGGTGGTGGTGTCCTATGCCCTGGGCCAGGGCTGGCGCACGGCGCTCCCCATGGCCGTCGGCGTGGCACTGGGCGACTTCACCGCCATGACGCTCTCGATGCTGGGCCTCGGCGCCCTGCTCGCCACCTCGGCCACCCTGTTCACGGTCCTGAAATGGGTCGGCGCGGCCTATCTGGTCTATCTCGGCGTGAAGCTCTGGCGGGCCGGCGGCACGCTGGACGCAACACCCCGCACCGATGCGGTCTCGGCTGCCAAGATGCTGGGCCATGCCTGGCTGGTGACGGCGCTCAATCCCAAGAGCATCACCTTCTTCGTGGCGTTCCTGCCCGCCTTCCTCGATGCGAAGGCCGATTTCCTGACCCAGATGCTGGTGTTCGAGACGACCTTCCTGGTGCTGGCCTTCGCCAATGCCTTTGGCTACGCGCTGGTCGCCAGCAAGGCGCGCCGCTTCGCCGGCAACCCGCGCGCGGTCGGAGTGGTGAACAAGGTGGGCGGCGGCCTGCTGGTCAGTGCCGGTGTGGCCACTGCGACGCTGAGCGGAGCGAGGAGCTGAGACTATGACGCCCTGACCGGCTCCAGGACCTTGCGCAATTCTGCTTCCTCCATCGCGCCCGCGCGAGTCATCAGAAAGGTTCCGACCACTCCATCGACGTACCAGCGGCCCTCGATTTCGGTCGCGGCGTCGTTCAACGCGCCTTCATACCTCACCGAATGCTCCCAGCCGCCGGTGCCGTCATAAGTTTTGATGAAGGAAACGGCTGTCCCGTCTCTCTGCCCTTGCAGCGTCGCGTAAAGCAGGATGCGCTTCTCACTGATGATGCCCTCGTATTCGTGCACGCTGCCGGAGAAGCGTGTTCCCGCATCGATCAGAATCGCGACGAAGGTGACCGGCTCGCCATAGCCTGGATAAAAATAGAGGCCATTCCACGCGCCGCCGAGGCTGTTCGTGTCTGGTGTGGGCATTGCCCGAGATTAACAATACCCATGGTGGCCGCAAATGCCTGGCACAGGCGTTCGCTGTCTTGAACGGCTACCTCTCCGGTTCGCTGACGAAGGCGACCTTGGCGAGGCCGGCCTTCGAGGCGTCGGCCAGGGTTTGCGCGACGTAGCGGTAGGGCACGGCCTGGTCGGCACGCAGGTAGATCTCGGGTTGCGGCCGCTTCTTGCCCTCTTCGGCGAAGCGCAGCACGGCGTCCTCGCGGGTGATCCGCTCGCCCTTCCAGAACAACAGCCCGTTGCCGTCGATGGCGAACTCGATCTTCTCCGGCTTCACGATGTCGGCGGCCGACGAGGCCTTGGGCAGGTCGAGCTTGACCACGTTGGTGAGCAGCGGTGCCGTCACGATGAAGATCACCAGCAGCACCAGCACGACGTCGATCAACGGCACCATGTTGATCTCGGCCATCGGCTGGGACGAGGTTTTGCGGTCGAGGCTTCCAAACGCCATGGTCGTTTCTCCTAGCTGACGGCGGCCAGCGGGACGCTGCCGGGCTTGATGGGTTTGGCTGAATTCTGCAGCGCTCGGCCCATCGACAGGAAGGTCAGCAGCTCGAAGGCGAAGGCATCGAGCTTGGCCGTGAGCACGCGATTGGAGCGAGTGAGCCAGTTGTAACCCATGACCGCCGGCAGTGCGACGGCCAGACCGATGCCGGTCATGATCAGCGCCTCGCCGACCGGGCCCGCCACCTTGTCGAGCATGCCCGAGCCCGACATGCCGATGGCGACCAGCGCGTGATAGACGCCCCACACCGTGCCGAACAGGCCGACGAAGGGCGCTGTGGCGCCGATCGTGGCCAGCATGGTGAGGCCGTTCTCGAGTGCCGTCGTCTCCTCATCGAGCACCTTCTTGATGGTGCGGGTGAGGAACTCCTGTTCGCTGCCCGCCTCCTCGAGCTTGGCGGCGCCGAACTTGGCGTGATGGGCCTGGGCGTGCAGCGAATGGGCGGTGAGATGGCCGAACGGCTCGTGCACGCCGTGCACGGTGAGCTCGTTCTGCACCGCCTCGAGCGAGGTCGCACTCCAGAAGAACTGGAGGAACTTCCTGCTGCGGCTCTGGCGCACGACCTGGCCGATGCCCTTGTAGACGATCAGGTACCACGAGATCGCCGACATGATCGCGAGCACGGCCAGGAGAACCTTGGCCACGATGTCGGCCTGGGCAATGAAATGGCCGAAGCCCAGGGATGATGCGTCACCCATGAGATACTCTCCTACTGCTTCAATACGAATCTGATGGGAACGAGGACCCATACCGCTTGCGCGACACCGCGCTCGACATAGGGCCTGAGTTGCGAGGCGCGCACCCCGCTCACCGCCGCCTCGTCGAGGGCCGGGTGGCCGGACGAGGTCTGGACCGACACTTGTGAGGGCCGGCCGGCAATGTCGACCAGCACGCGCACCATGACGGTGCCCTCCTGGCCGGCCCGGCGCGAGGCGCCCGGGTAGACCGGGTTAGGCAGAATGATGAAGCCGAGCTGCGAGGCCTGCACGGTCTGTGGCGCCGCTGGTGCTGCGGGAGCGGCCTGCTGTGGGGCGGCCTCGACCGGCGCGGGCGGCGCCTGCGGGCGCTTCTGCACCGGCTTGGGGGGCGCGGGCTTGGGGGGCGCGGGCTTGGGCTCGGGTGGTGGCGGCGGAGGCGGAGGTGGCTTGGCCTCGATCGGGAAGGCCGGCGGCGGCAGGTCGGGCGGCGGCGGGTCGAGCACCGAGGCAAGGTCGATCAGCGGCACTTCGGGCGGCGGCGGAGGCTCCGCGAGTGGGATTTCCGGCGGCGGTGGTTCGGGCGGCGGCGTCTCTTCCTGCTGCGGCTCGGGCTGGGCCGGCTGCTCGGCCGGCACCATGCGGACTTCCATCGGCGAGATCTCGCCCACGATCAGCTTCGCCGGTTCGAACTGGGTCAGCGCCCAGCCGCCGCCGACATGGAAGAAGATGATCAACGCCAGCAGACCACGGCGAACCGCCACCGACAGCGGCTCGCCGGAACCATCGCCCGGAACGCCACCCAACGGCGCCATGAGAGGAAGCTGCGGCGGGCTCACGACATGTGCCTCAGAGCTGCAGCGGCGCTACGGCCAGCGCCACCGTGACGACGACAGACACGCCGAATATGGCGATGCCGAGGCCGCGCCGACGATGGGTTTCCCACCACAGGATGGCGCCGCTCAGCGACAGGAATATCAGGCTGCCGGCCAGGGTGTCGATCAGCAGGATCCACGGCACCGGCATGCCGGTGCCCTTGTGCAGGTTGGTGAGGGTGGCGATGAAGCCGTTCTCGGTCGTGCGCACACCGACCGATTTGTTGCCGACCCAGTACTCGACCTGCACCACGTGGTTCGGCCCGCCAAAATTGAGGGTCCAGCGTTCGGGCTGTGTCAGTGGCCGCTGCTCGCTGCCCTTCGCAGCTCCCTTCTCTGCCCCCTTTTCCGTCCACGCGACCGGTCGCGCCCGCTCGACGCGCTGGTTGTTCGCCAGCCGGTCGAGCTCGAGCGTCTGCTGCAGCCAGGCCGCCAGGGCATCGATCGTCGCCGGTCGTGGATCTGGCAGCTCGAGCTGGGCATTGATCTGCTGTTGCGAGGGCAGTTGCAGCTTCATCACGTTGCGATGGTTAAGCCACACGCCGCTGAAGCCCATCATGAGGCCAAGCAGCGCACCCCACAGGCCGAACCAGCCGTGCGTGCGCCGAACCCAGCGCACGAACGCCAAGCGTCGTGCCACTCTCCGATGTATCGACTTGCTTGCCAGGGCCGTGGCGGCAGCTTCGGCCATCTAGGTCTCGCTCCATTGTCTGACGAGGTTGTGGTAGCAGCCGATCAGCGAGCGTCGCGCGACTTCGTCGGCGTTGGTCTCGTTGAGCCGCTGGATGGCGTTGTCCATGTCGTGAAGCAGCGCCCTCTGCATGTCGTCGCGGATCAGGCTCTGGACCCAGAAGAAGCAGGCGGTGCGGACGCCGCGCGTGATCGGCGCCACTTGGTGCAGGCTGGTGGCAGGATAGACCACCATGCCGCCCGCCTGCAGCTTGATGCTGTGGCGGCCGTAGGTGTCTTCGATCTGCAGCTCGCCGCCGTCGTAGTCTTCCGGGTTGGTGAGGAACAGCGTCGCCGACACGTCGGTCCTGAGCTTGCGGCCATCGTGCGGGCTGATCCGCACGCTGCCGTCGACATGGGCGCCGAACTTCATGCCCTCGCCGTAGCGGTTGAACATCGGCGGATAGATGGCGTTGGGCAGCACGGCGCTGATGAAGGTCGGATGACGCTCGAGAGCCGACACGACGATGCGCTGGCAGGCGATCGCCACCTCCGAGCCCTCGTCGATCTGCTGGTTGAACTTTACCGGCGCGCCCTGGTAGCCGGCCGTGACGCGCCCATCCACCCAGGAATTGGCGCGCTCCAGCCGTTCCCGCAGACTTACGATTTGCGAGGCACCGAGAACGTCGGGAATACAGACCAGCATGACCGGGCGGCGGCTTTCGTCAGAGGCGATAGTTCAGGGTGATCATGCCCGTGATGCCCATTCCGGGGACCGCGCGGCCACCATCCGACGCCATGAGCGAGTCATAGTATTTGATGTTGGTCACGTTAAGGACGTTGAGGCGAACGTCGTACTTCGGCTGCACGTAGGCCGCCGTCATATCGAAACGCATGTATCCGGGGACCATCACCGTATTCTGGTTGTTGGCGTAGCGTTGGCCGACATAGAAGACGCCGCCGCCGACTTCGTAGGTCTGGTTGAACGTGTAGGTGGACCAGAGATTGGCCGAGTCCTGGGGCGTATTGAGCGGCACCATGCCCGTCGTCGTGCCGACACCGCTGTTGGCGGTATTGGTGACGCCGTTGACGATGCGGGCGTTGAGATAGGCGTAGCCGCCGAACACCTGCCATTCGGGGGTGATGCGACCGGCGACGCCGACACGCGCACCCTGCACTCGCACGGTGCCGGTCGGCGTAAAGGTGCCGTCGGCATTCGCCGTGCGGGCATTGGACTTGGTGATCTGGAACAGCGCGCCGTTCACGCCGAGGTTGCCGTTCAGCAGCTGATACTTGGCGCCGACTTCGTAACCCGCATTCGATTCCGGCGGCAGGTTCATGGAGCCCGTCGTCGACGTGAGCTGCTCGAGCGACGGATTGAACGAGGTGCTGTAGGAGACGTAATAAGACTGCTCCGGCGTCGGTTCGTAGATGGCGCCGGCGCGCACGCTCGTGAAATAGTCCGTTTGCTGCAGCCACGGCGTCGTCGTGTTGCCGGGCGTGTTCGCGTAGTTGAACGAGTTGCCAACCTGGGACGAATAGATGTCCCAGCGCAATCCGCCGACAAGTTTCAGCTGTGGTACGACGGTGATCGTGTCGTTGAAGTAGAAACCAGCCCCCACTGCCTGTGCCCAGGCGTAGTTGCCGGGTATCGGTGGACTGTTGGCCGGCGTATTGTTGCCTTGCTTGTAGCCTGCGGGTACGCAGCCCACCGAGCCCGCCACCATGGGAACGCCGTTGCAGGTGCCGTTACGGATGGTGACCTTGTTGGTATAGGACTCGTAGTTGAGATCGACGCCGACCAGCAAAAGATGGTTCATCGAGTAGGTATCAAACTTGGCCGTGACTTCGGTCTGATTCTCCACTGTGATGTCGTTGATGTTGCGATCACGACTCAACTGGCGAATGTAGAGCGAGCTGAGAGGTGCGGCGCTGTAGGGAGTTCCATTCGGGCCGTTCGGTGTCTGCACGAAGGCGCCGGTCCGGGGATTGATCGTGCCAGTGAACCCGCCCGATGTTTCGCGCACTGCCGTGTTCACCCAGGAGAATTCCGTCTGGTTGCGCAGGCTGAGGCCGGTATTGAAATTGTGTTCGAGCGTCGAGTTCAGGGCGATGGTGTCCTGCTCGGTGTAGTCGTCATTGAAGCCATAGGCCACGTTGGGCGCGACATTCAGAGGAAGTCCGTTGAGTGGCGGCACGCCATAGGGAACCTGGTCCTTTCTGTGCTGCAGGATCGCCGACAAGGTCAGCGTGGTCGGCTGGCCGATGCCAAATCGGACCGACGGCGCGAGGCCGAAATCCATCACATTGGACTGGTCCAGGGTCGTGGACTTGCCAGCCTGGAACATCATCGAAACGCGCGCGGCGTTGTTCTCACCGAACGGCGTGTTGACGTCCGCCGTCGTGCGCACGAGGCCGTTTGTCGTCCCCTGGAGACTGAGTTCCGTCGCAGCCCGCTCGAAGAACGGCTTCTTCGTCACCTGGTTGATGACGCCGCCAGTCGACCCGCGGCCGAACAGCATCGATGACGGGCCCATCAGGACCTCCACCTGCTCCAACGCGAAGGTGTCGCGATAGTACTGGCCGCGGTCGCGCATGCCGTCGAGGTAAATATCGGTACGGGCCGAGAAACCGTTCAGATTGATGTTGTTGCCGATCTGGCCGCCTTCGGCCGAACCGATGGTGACGCCCGGCACGTTGCGCAATGCGTCCTGGAGTGAGGTCGCGCCCTGCGAGTTCATCAGCGCCTTGTTGATGACGACCACCGACTGGGGCACGTCTATCAGGTTGGCGGCGCCCATCCGGTTGATCGAGCCCTTGTTGGTGTAGAAATCCTCGCTCGGCCGTGTGCCGGTGACGGTTACCTGCTGCATGGTCGCGGGCGCCCCGCTGGGATCGGCCGGCTTTTTTTCAGTCGGCGGCGGCGGGGACGCTGGATCCGGGGCCTGCGCGGGCGGCTGTTGGGCTATCGCAGCGCCGGGAGCCATAAGCATTCCGGCGACGGCAGCCTGAAATTTCTTGTTACGCTTGCTCAAGATTTGTACTCCAGCGGACCATCCGGTATTGATACGCATTCGCAGTGTATAGGTTGTTGCGAGTTAGTCGCAACACCAAAAGGCCACAATGATGCGCTGCAGCTTCGGAATGTGGATCGTGGCGGCCGTGCTGCTGATCAGTGGTACCGCGAATGCCCAAATCCAGATGGGCCCGGCCTGGAACCCGTACAAACCCGAGGGCGGCCGCTTCACCGTGGACATGCCGGGCATACCGAAAGTCGAGATGATCCCGGTGCCCACGGGCCCCGGCGCGACCGTGCCCATGGTGGAGGCCACCGCCGTTGCCGGCCGTGTCGCCTACATCGTCTCCTACGTCGATTACCCCATCAGCGTGACCAAAGGTGCCGCAGCCGACGTGATCCTCACTCAGGTCCGCAACGGCTCCGCCGGGGCCAACACCGTTCGCGACGAGAAGAAGCTGCAAATGGGCCGTGCCGAAGGCCGCGAGTACGCGGTCGTGCAGCCCAACGGCAATATCGCGGTAACCCGCATCTATTGGTCGCGCGGCCGGCTCTTCCAGCTCGTGGTCGATGGCCGCGCCGGCACCGAAAAACAACCGGAGACCCGCAAATTCCTCGAATCCTTCGCCTTGGTGCAGTGACAAAGGCGATTGGCGAGCCCGGCTGGATTCGAACCAGCGACCACCAGCTTAGAAGGCAGGTGC